>CAZUYQ010000007.1:0-22619 GCA_964624705.1 uncultured Polynucleobacter sp. | reverse complement strand
ATACGATCCGCCGCTTTGATAAAAGCAAAGAAGGTTTGATGTATTTGCAGAGTTTGCTTGGTCACCGCAGGGCCATGCTCTACTTCACCCAACCCTCGACTCGGACTTTTCTATCGTTTCAATCGGCTTGTAATATTCTGGGTATAAAAAACAGCGAAATTCGCGATACTTCCACTAGTTCTGAGCTTAAAGGTGAATCCATTGAAGATTCACTGCGTACGTTCTCATCGTACGTTGATATTATTATCATGCGCTCACCGGTCCGCGGGCTTTGCGACCGCATTGCGGCGATGCTTGATGCAACCGACCGGCCTGTGCCGATTATCAACGCTGGTAGTGGTCCAGATGAGCATCCGACGCAGGCCCTTCTTGACGTTTACACGTTAGAAAGAAGCTTTAAGGATCTGGGAGGCATCGAGGGGAAAACCATATGTATGGTGGGAGATCTCAAACGGGGACGGACGGTTCGAAGTTTGTCACGTCTATTAACACTTTATCCACAGACAAAGATTATTTTTGCTTCGCCCGATCAGTTTCGGATAGAAGATGATTTGAGACAAATGCTTCGCAGTAAAGCGATTGAATTTGTCGAAACAGATCATTTTAAAGATGCGATTGCTGCGGCTGACGCGATTTATATGACAAGAATTCAAGATGAATACGATATCGCTGGCGAATCAAAAAAAGTTGATTATTCTGAGTTTTGCTTGAAAGCATCTCATCTACCGGTGTTAAAACCCCATTGTGTTGTGATGCATCCATTGCCTCGACGGCTCGAACTTGACGCGGCCATTGATAACGATCCGAGAGCAAAATACTGGCGGCAAGAACGAAACGGCATGTGGACCCGAGTTGCCCTTATGACGATTCTCCTCGGTGTGGATCACAACATCGTTTTACCGGAGCTTTAACCATGACAGAAACAAAAGATATTTTGGATATTGCTGTTTGTAGTGTCACAGCGAATGCAGACAAAGAAGCCAATATTGAAAAAGCAGTAAGTTTGGTTCGTGAAGCGGCCTCACGTGGAGCGAGCTGGGTTTTTCTGCCGGAGATGTTTGCTTTCCACGGACCTTACGATCTTCTTTTTTCCAAAGCAGAAGAAGAAAATGGTCCGCTTAATGAGACGCTTCGTAATCTTGCGAATGAGTTAAAAATTGTTTTGTTTGCAGGAAGTGTAGCCGAGAGACCAGAGGGCGCAAAATCCGGAAAAGTTTTCAATACACAGTATGTCTTCGGTCGGAGGGGAGACATCATTGCGAAATATCGGAAGACTCATCTGTTTAATCTAACAGGCTCGGACGGCAAGCCTCTTTACTGTGAATCCGATGGCTACCTCGCAGGCGATGCTTTAACGACACTGGATGTGGATGGTTGGCGCGTGGCGCTCGCCACCTGTTATGATCTGCGTTTTCCTGAGATGTTTTCAAAACTAGCTCAAGCAAAACCCATTGATTTGCTCGCGATTCCGGCGGCATTTACTCAACAAACCGGAATGTATCATTGGGAGTTGCTGTGCCGTGCTCGTGCGGTAGAGCAGCTTTGTTATGTGGCGGCCGCCAATCAAGTGGGTGTGCACTCACCTGGCAAAGCGAGTTACGGTCACGCCGTGATTATTGATCCATGGGGAAATGTTCTCTCTGATACTGGCAATCGAACGGGAGTGGCCATAGCACGTATTTCAAAAGACTCTATTGCGCACTGGCGTGCTCAACTTCCGGCACTGGCAAATCGTCGCCCCGAAATCTACAGGTAAAAGCTCACATGGGTGCGATGCTTTCCTCCGACATTGTGAATGGGCTTGCGGGTGATCCTGCGGTCTTTGCTTATTTACCGCAGGGTGGAGAGGCTGTTTTATTTGATGCGGGCGAATTGGATAAACTTTCAAACCGTGAACTTCTCAAGGTTCGCACCGTTTGTATCTCTCATACGCATGTGGATCACTTTATTGGCTTTGACCGTTTGCTCCGGGTGAATGTACCTCACTTTAGAACGCTAGAAGTGATCGGGCCGTCAGGAATTATCAAGAATATCCTTGGTAAGCTTGCTTCTTATGCCTGGAATTTGCTTGAGGCCGATCAAATCAATTTTATTGTTCATGAAGTAGACCGGTCTGGCGCCGTCTCTTCGGTAAAGATTTCAAATACGAATAATTTTGTTCCCTTAAACTTTGTCGCACCTAAAAAACCGGACGTAAAAGATGAGCCGGTGGCATCCATTCCGCTTTCACACGATAGGTATCAGATAGATGCTATTGTCTTAGATCACAGTATGGATGTGTGCGCTTTTGCTTTAAGGCTACCATCGACCACTGCTGTATCAAAAGCAGCTCTTGAGGTCCTAAATCTGGAACCGGGCCCATGGATTGGTGAGCTGCAGCGAATGGCGACGAACCAAACCCTCGCGGGTGAGATTGAAACAAGTCCAGGGACAACCCACGACGCCAAAGCACTCGCTGAACAGATCCTGACGCCCAAGAAAGGCGAAAGTCTGGCATATGTGACAGATATTGTTTTCTCTCAGGATAATCTTGAGCGGATGGCAAAGGCCCTTACCGAAGTCGATACTTTAGTATGTGAGACGAATTATCGACACGAGCACCAGGCGCGAGCTTTTGCTAAGAAACACCTCACCACAAAGCAGGCCGCCCTTATTGCTTCCGCGATTTCAGCAAAACAGCTAAAAATCTTCCATGTCTCCAATATTTACGGCGAGGCAAGTCAGGAAAGTGAGGTCGAAGCCCTCGGATTTTTTGAGGAGCTTTCGGTTCTGAATCCTGATGTTCTGGGCCATTCCTTGCGGGAAGAATTCCAAGCTTTCGAGCAATTTTCAAAGTGAGTCGCAGGCTTGCGCGAGTGTCAAGATTTTGGAACGGTCTAGGCGGCTAAACTTTTTGGTCCATAAGTCGATAACACTAGTACAAATTGTTACAGACTATTGGAGAGCGCATGTCGGCAAAATTGGATCACCTAGAGCGTACTGTGTTGGAGCTTGGAACTGAAATTTACCGCGTAAAGCACCGCATGGATGTCGTCGAACAAGATAACAATCACTATCAGCAAATCTTTATGAGCTTAAGAAAAATTCTCGATGAAAAGGGCATTATTGCTCTGGAAGATTTTGATGATGCAGTCGCCTTGGACCGTATCCTTGCACGCCAAGGTGGTTCACAGGAAGTTCAAGGTCTTCTTACTGCGGGCGATTTTAAGAAAGCAGTGAATTAAAAACAGAGTAAAAAATACCCACCGTGATCGAGTAAATCAGGAGTAAATCAGGACACCACACTGGAATAAAATGAGAGCTGAAGAGGGTCACCCTCTCCAGCTCTCATTTTATTCCAGTGTGGTGTCCTGATTTACCTACCCTCTCCAGCTCTCATTTTATTCCAGTGTGGTGTCCTGATTTACAGTGTGGTGTCCTGATTTACCCCTGATTTACCCTCCTTCAAGTTCCAGTACGCTTATCGAGCCCGTATTTTTCAATTTTCATGATAAGCCCCGCACGACTCATACCAAGATCTTTTGCTACTTTTGAGCGATTGAAACGGTGTTTTTGGAGACCTTCGAGAATCATCGTCTTCTCGATCTCTTCCATTGCATCTTTCAGTTTACCTGTAAATTTGAAGTTTCCGCCGAGTTTTTGGCCACCATCTTTAATGGGTTGCGAGAGAAACTCATCGGAAATTTCTTTGTCGTCACCGGCTAGGACGCAAACGCGCTCGACTTCGTTCTCAAGTTGGCGAACGTTACCTGGCCAATCGAAATTCATCATTTTTTCAAGGCATTTTGCGGACAATGTCTTTAATGGTTTTCCGCTTTCTTTTGACTGTGTGGTCAAGAAGTGGTCGGAAAGGATTTTAATATCTTCTTTGCGGTCGCGTAGAGGCGGGACGGTTACGTTAATGACGTTAAGTCGGTAAAATAAATCTTCGCGGAATGTTCCGTCTTTAACCATTTTAGCCAGGTCGCGGTTGGTTGCTGCGAGAACGCGAACATTACTTTTACGACCCTGGCTACTACCAACAGGCGTGAAAGATCCGTCCTGAAGAACGCGCAGAAGCTTCACCTGCATGGCAGTACTGGTTTCACCGATCTCATCAAGGAAAAGCGTACCGTTGTCGGCCTCTTCAAAAAGACCTTTTTTATCTTTAATGGCGCCTGTAAAGGATCCTTTTGCATGACCAAATAATTCGCTCTCAAGCAAGTTGTCGTTGAAGGCACCGCAGTTGACGGCGATAAATTTGTTCTTTTTACGTTTGCTATTAAAGTGTAGAGCTTTTGAAATAAGTTCTTTACCTGTACCATTTTCACCTTGAATCAAAATGGTCGCGTCCGAATCAGCCACCCGTTCCAGGAGTTTATACATGGCCTGCATCGGCGCAGATTTGCCGATCATATTGCCGAAGCTGTAGCGATTGGTAAGCTGTTTTGAGAGCTCTTTTACCGTATCTTCTTGATCATTGAGTGATTTATGGGTGAGTACGATTTCTTCGACGACGAGGTTTACGAGTTCGGTCAAATACCCGACATCTTTTGTAGAGAGAATGGGAAGGCTGTCGACGTGGGCTTGAAGTTCGGTGTCGCGACCGACGAATGCCCGCTCTAAGAAAGATTTGATGACCTGTTTTTGAACTGAAGCTGTTTCCTCTAAAATAAACCCGTCAGCAAACACAGTCCCAACGAAATGACCATTTACTCGGATCGGCACAGAGACAGCAGAGAAGCCAGCGTGGCAGCTCGATATTTTATGACCCTTATAAGAAGTCATATTTACGGTTGTTTGACGGGCAGTGCCGCGGCAGCCTTCAAAGCCTTTTGCTTCGCTTGTGATTGCTTTACAAACAGGATTAAGCGGGTTGAAAAATTTTCCCTCAGGAACGCCGCGAAGGAGACCTTTTTGGTCTGTGAAATTGAGCTGGACGTTCCACCATCTGCCGACTAGTTCACGCAGACGACGAATAACGTGCATCTTATCAAATTCATCCCATCTAACATGCTGTTCAGCCATAGCAAAACCTCCCGGTGTCAAATCTAAGTACACCCAGGTAGAGTTATCGGCTATGTGACGAAAAACTTTACACCAAAGTTAATTTAATAATTTTAGTGTGTTATATATCCTGTCGACTGAACCTTGGACAGTTTTCAAATACCTTCTACAATCTTGTACTCTTTTGGTACATCGAAGGTTTTTGCAGGTGGAGTGCGGCGATCGGGATTAGAAAACTGAAACTCACTGGAATTTTTGTTTGTAAAAATGAGTTTCAAACCCTTAATAGAGGCCGTCGCGTTGTCGACTCGGACTTCAATTTTATCAATAGTGCTTTCGGCTTTAGGTTTGAGTGTTAGAAGGACGGTCGTACCGTCTTTGATTGAAGAAGAAAGAGTGTATTTTTTCAACATCGAATCAAAATCAAGAACAACACCGATTACTTCGTTGATTTCGAGGGATCTATCAGCGCTCGCGCTATACTTGGTTGCGACTTTATCTTTTACGTTCAGGCTGTAAAGGGTCGTTCCGTCATAAATTAAGGTTTCACCGGCCGCTTTTGCAAGTTCCCAGCGAAATTTCGCTGGCTTTGCAAAGACAGCATGCCCACTCGACTTGGAAGGTTTAGTGGGACGCAATGTGTTTGTTTTGGTTTGCTCAAAATCGACCGAGAGTTGGGAGGCCGACTTCATTTTTTGCTGAAGTGTCTTTAGTTCTTCAACGCCAAGTATCTCAGAGGCAAATACTCGAGTCGAGAAGAGCGTAATTCCTAGGAGGATTTTGGGAAGATATGGGAAAAACATGTATAACCGCCTTATTTTAATCAGAAATATGCTTGTTTACTTCTCACCTTGATAGCTACCCCAGTCTGAAATGGCATGCTATCATATACTTCAATATATACCAGACCGCGGACTCATGCCGCATGAAACAATGACTCAAATAGAGGTTACATTTTGATGGAAATGTCTTGGCTTAAACTTTACCCAAAAGATGTCGCGCACGAAATTTCTTTTGACGGACTATCGTCTGTTCCAAATGCAATTGATCAGGCATTCAAAAAATATGCACGTCGACCTGCTGCCACCTGCATGGGGACGACCATGACTTTCAAAGAGATGAATCAAGCCGTGGATCGGTTTGCGGCATTTCTTCAAAACGAACTTGGACTTAAAAAAGGCGACCGCCTTGCCATCATGATACCAAATGTGCTGCAGTTTCCAATCGTAGCGATTGCAGCTCTAAAGATTGGCGTCATTTGCGTCAATACAAACCCCCTCTATACTCCGCGCGAGATGAAGCATCAATTTAAAGATAGCGGTGCTAAAGCCATCGTGATCATTGATCTATTTATGAACAAGCTCGAAGAAATTATTAAAGAAACAGAGATTGAACACGCAGTAGTTACAAGTATTGGTGATCAATTACCTGTCTGGAAAGCAGCACCTCTAAAGCTGATCATGAAGTTTAAAGGTCTTATTCCTAAGCATAATCTGAAAGTGACATCGTTCTCAGACGCGATATCTCGTCATGATCCAAGTTCTCTAAAACCAACTTCCATTGATATTGATGATATTGCGATATTGCAATACACCGGAGGCACCACAGGCCTTTCAAAAGGTGCCATGCTTACGCATCGCAATATTTTGGCAAATATGTTGCAGATTCAAGCCATTATTAAGCCTCATTTAGTGGATGGTGAGGAAACTGTTTTAACGGCGCTTCCGCTCTATCATATCTTTGCATTAAGCGTGAATTTCCTGACATTTTTAACAATGGGTCATCATATGATTCTCGTCCCAAAACCAGTGCCGATTGAAAACACGGTCGCAATATTTAAAAAATATCCCATTACTGTGATGACCGGGGTCAATACTCTTTTTAATTCACTTAATAATAGCAGCGCATTTAAAGCACTCGCTCCTCGCGGCATTAAGTTTGCCGTCGCAGGTGGAATGGCTCTACAAGATCATGTCAATAAAGCCTTTCAAGCTATTACCGGCACAAGAATTACCGAAGGTTTTGGTCTGACAGAATCTAGTCCTGTAACGCACTGCAATCCCCTCAGACTTGATAATCCGGTTGGATCGATCGGTATTCCTGTATCATCTACAATTGCTAAGATCGTTGATGAACAAGGAAACACTGTAAAAATAGGCGAACCAGGCGAACTTCTCGTAAAGGGTCCGCAAGTGATGAAAGGTTATTGGAATAAGCCTGAGGAGACAGCAAAAGTTATTCGCGACGGTTGGCTCTGGACGGGTGATATGGCAAAGCAAGATGAGAATGGTTACTTCTATATTGTCGATCGCAAGAAAGACATGGTTCTTGTGAGTGGCTTTAACGTCTATCCAAATGAAGTGGAAGAAGTGATTGCATCTCACCCTAAGGTTTTAGAAGCCGCCGTGATCGGTGTTCCCGATAGTAACTCAGGTGAAGCCGTGAAGGCTTTTATTGTTCCTAAAGATCCTTCGCTAACGATCGATGAAATAAGGCAGTATTGTAAAAAACAACTAACTGGTTATAAAGTCCCGCGACATTATGAGTTTAGGACTGAGCTACCAAAAACAAATATTGGCAAAATTCTCCGTCGAGAACTTAGGGACACTCCTAAGGCCTAAGAACGCCCTTATGCAATAAATTATCTATCCGATAACGTTATGTCCATTTTTGGAGACTAACGTTATGCCAACCCATAATGAGCCCAAGACTTGTACCTATTGTAACCGGGTCTATAAACAATCCGAGGACTTCTATCAAAACACGTCTCGCTGGCGTGTTTGTGATCAGAAAAATCTTTGGTTTAACTGCGCTTGTGGCTCAACGCTCATGATTCCTTCTGGAAAATTCTCGTGGTATTCGCCCGCAAGGACGATGTCGGCTCAGGCAGCGAGCGTTTTTAATTTATTGAGTGATCTCTCTACTCTTCCCCATATCTCGGCGTCGGTGATGGAAATTCAACAGATGCTTCAAAAAGATGAGGTAGAAGTAAGTGCACTTGCAAAGAAGATTAAAACTGACCCTTTGAGTGCGGCCAATTTGCTGAGTCTCGCCAATAACATAAAATCCAATCGCGATCCGCACGATCGCAAAAAAATCGAAAGCTTGGACCATGCAATCGTGTTTGTTGGCAAGAGAAACTTAAGTGATCTTCTGATGGCAATTTCTCTCAAAAAATTTCCTTCCAATTGCCAAGTTTTTCAAGCAGAACAGTTTTGGAAAGAGTCGTTCTTAATTGGTGATATCGCCGAAGCGCTTATCAACATCGTGAAATTTAAAGGCAGTAAAGACGAACTCTTTATAAGTGCATCTCTTTGCAACTTAGGTAAATTTGTCGCAGCCATTTGTTTGCCTGAAGGAATTGATAGGGTTCAAGCGCATGTCGACAATCCAAAAACACTGTGTACATGGAGTGAGGCTGAGAAAAAATTAAATGTTCCGGATCACTGCGTGCTTGGAGAAATTGGCGCAACACTTTGGGGACTGCCAACTTACGTAACAGATGCTGCCGGTGGACATCATCAAATCAAAGCTAGCAGAACAAACAGATCTGTCGAGTATGTTTCTACCAATGAAATAGTTGCACTTGCAAATCAGTTGAGCCACTGGGTTCTACTAAGACCCAGTAGAATCGATCAAGATCTTTTAGATAAGCTCGCGATTGCTGCCAAAATGTCAAAATCGCAACTAGAAGATTTCTGCGCCTCGCTTTCTTCTCTAGCTAAGCGGACGGCCGCATAATTGAAATAAATGCCTAATCCGCAAATTAACAAGAGATTTGTACTTTTTTTCTAGTTCCATCAATCGCACAGGTTCGGTGCATATGAGGAACTTTGAGTCTTTGATGCTAAAATAGGAGCATACCTCTACCTACTTTTTAGATAGGCATCTTAGCCGTGACTCGTCGCTTGACCGCTCTCGTTGGTCTTCTGCTTCTTGCGCCGTTTCAAGCGCTGGCTATATCAGTGCGTCCTATAGCGGCGACCGGCGTGATGCAACAACCCACTAGTCAATATTACCATTGGATTTATGGTGGGATTCTGGACGTCGGTCCAACGGACGACTTTTCGGTGAGAGCAAGTTATTTCGAGAGACCGGCCTTTCGTAGTGCGGGCTATGTTGATCAAGAATTCCTATCGTTCTTACAAGCGGGTGGTTCGATCTCGCGTCGCAGTGTGTTTGATATTTATGGATACGTCGGTGCCGGGCGTGTCTGGGGTTATATTAAAGAAGATTTACCAAAAGAAGATGCAGACACCGCAAAAAGAGAAACATTCTCGATGCCGGCCTTAGCATTGAGTATGGAGGCTGGAATATCGGTCGGTCTGTTGGACCTCAGGCTTGGCCATTCAATGGCCGTGTGTTTGGGTGCGAATGATCAGATAAAAACAAAGGTGGCCTGGCCCTACTCGACATATTATATGACAGCAACTATACCCGTCGAGTTCGGTCCAGGTTCTCGCCGAGGTGGGCGATGAAAAACCGGTGCTTGGTAGTCCTTGCATTTTTTTCTCTTTTTATATCAAGCTCACTAGTAGCAAAAGATACAGACTATACGCTCTACGCCTCTTCAGGCGCCCTTGCTCCAAATGCCGGCGGACAAGATGCCTACTCGCTCCGCCTCTATCATGAAGAACGTGAATTTCACGCATACATGAATCGCACGCTTACCGCCGGCGGTGCTCCACTTGTGGGCGCTGGTTATGATTTCACGTTTAATAGTTGCGACGAATGTTTTTGGCGTTTCTTTGTCCAGGCTGGTGGTGGCATTTCGACAGCAGGGCCATATGCCGAGCTGGATTGGGGGTTTGCGATTCCACTCTTGCCAATCTGGCTCCCGACTAAAGCGCCAAGATTTGTTCCACAACTTCGCGTTGATTTTGCAACCCATATGATTCAAACCACGACACGTGCTATCACCTGGAGTTACCCACTATGGATTGGTATCGGTATTCCATTTTAACGATGGGATTTCTTTCGTTAAGCGTGGCTTCAACGGGCTTGGCCTATCCGACACCTGTTGACTTCGACGGAAAACTGCAGAGGTGGAGTATTGACCGAGAAGGGCCTCGTGTCACATTTGAAGTGCTTGCTGATGATACTGTGAATCTTGATTCCTACCGAGAGCTTGCAAAAGAAGTCGCGGGTCTTTGGAGTAGTGTTCCGGCTGCCTATGTGGAGGTTTCCGAGATCCAAGAAAATGAAACCGCGATGATTTCGATTCATTATGATGTAGCGATTTCAGGAGGCGATACATAGGCCGGCTATGCTGAATTTGATTCAACGGACGAACACGGCCCTAAACACTGCACCATTCATATTGCCGCGCCCGACGGGATGGATTGGCCAGGCCTAGCTAAAACCACACTCCATGAGATGGGTCACTGTCTGGGTTTAGGCCATTCGGTGGTTCCAGAGTCTATTATGTCGTATCGGCTCGATAAGAATGATTTCGCCCTTGCTTTGGATGATGAGGCGGCAGTAGCGAGACTTTACCCGTCTGATGGATCTAACCCAAGAAAACCAGCAGGATGCGCCATAGGTAGCGCCCCCTCAAGCGACGCAAATTTCCTGCTATTTGCAATACTTTTAGTTCCGGCTGCCCCCACCTTGCGCCGCCGATTTTCTCGTCGTTAAGCTAAACATATAATGTAGTGAATTTTACTTGCCACTAAGTGGTAAGGTTACTATGTTTGCTCGGCTTGATTAAACAGAGCGAGGTGTTCTGATGCTGCCTCCGACAAAAGTTCCTGAATATATTGCTAGCCTATCTGATGCCGAGGCACACGCACTCGTGCGCGATGCAAAGCAGAAACTGGGCGATAAAGTGTTAATATTAGGTCATCACTACCAACGCGATGAAGTGATTGATCACGCCGATTTCACGGGCGACAGTTTGCGCCTTGCAAGGCTTGCAAAAGAACACGCCAAGACCGCAGAGTTTATTATTTTCTGTGGTGTCCACTTTATGGCCGAGTCTGCAGATATGCTGACCGATGGGCAGTGCCAAGTATGTCTTCCAGACATGGCAGCTGGCTGTGATATGGCGGATATGGCGGAAATTTCCGATGTTGAACTGGCTTGGGCTGATGCTGAAGCGCTTGGAGCCAACCAAATTGTTCCCGTCACTTATATTAATTCGTCTGCCGCACTCAAAGCATTCGTCGGAAGAAACGGCGGAGTTATCTGCACGTCAAGCAATGCCAAGCAAGTTGTAACCTGGGCCCTGGAACACGGAAAGCATGTTTTCTTTTTCCCAGATCAGCATCTTGGCCGCAACATTAGTAAGGCGCTTGGTCTTGATACTAAAACCGATATGCTACTTTGGGACCCCAAAAAACACCTGGGTGGCAACACTGCGGCCGATGTGCTCGCAAAGAAAGTTTGGCTATGGGAAGGTCACTGCCCTGTTCATGCTTTGTTTTCAGTTCATCAAATTAAGAAAATTCGAGAGAGCGATCCAAATACGAAAGTTATTGTCCATCCAGAGTGCGCGATGGAGATTGTGGATAAGGCCGATCTTTCTGGGTCGACGGATTTTATTATCAAAACGATTGCGGCCTCCCCTGCTGGTAGTTCTTGGTCAGTAGGGACTGAAAAACATTTGGTGGAACGTTTAGCAAAACAGTATCCAGATAAAAAAATCACAAGTTTAAATCCGTTCACCTGTCTGTGTGGAACCATGAACCGCATCTCGTTGCATCACCTGGCTTGGGTGATGGATTGTATCGTTCAAGGTAAAGAGATGCCAAATAGGATCCAAGTCGATGAGGACACGAGACGTGATGCGATGAAAGCCTTGGACCGTATGCTTGAGCTTTCCTAAATGAGTGAAATTTTTTACCTCGATCACTGTGGTTCAACGCCTCTCGATCCAGCGGTCGCAAAAGTACTGATTGAGGGCGTTCAAAAAAATCACTTTGGTAATCCGACCGCCTCTCATCACAAGGCGGGGCTGTTAGCTTCGCAGGAGGTTGAGGCTTCAAGGCTAGCGATCGCGACTGAGCTTCATTGTGCTCCGCACCAAATTATTTTTACAGGTGGTGCGAGTGAGGCGAATAATTTGGTGATTCTTGGTTTTTGGCTAAGATTCCGCGACCGCGGCTGCCGTATTCTCTATGGTGCAACCGAGCATAAAAGTGTTTTAGAGCCGTCCAAGCAAGTTGCTGACCTGCCGAATGGAAGTGGCGTTGAGCTTCCTGTCGATTCTTTTGGGGTGATTGATCTAGCGGTTCTAGAAAAACTTCTTGCAGACAATCCGAAAAAGGTCCCTACGCTTGTGGCCCTTATGCAAACTAATAACGAGATCCCTGCAAGGCATCCCGTCGAAAAAATTGCGGCACTGTGCAAGAGCTATAAATCCTATTTTCACTGTGATGCTGTTCAGGCCTTCGTTAGAGAACCCCTCGATTTATCGTCAGGATGCTGCGGCAGTGTGGTGATCTCTCCACATAAAATATATGGTCCCAAGGGTATTGGGATTTTAGCGTTAGCCGATTCAAATCTGAAACCCCCGATCATCCCTCCTTACACGGGCGGAGAACAAGAGTTTTCCATGCGACCCGGGACGTCTAATACTTTGGCGATTGGAGCTGCTGCCGTTGCGATAAAGATCCATTCTGCAAATCGCGAGAAACTACTTGCACATATGCGAGTGTGTGATGAGGTTTTCTGTGAAACGATGCAGAAAAATGCCGACGGCTTTCATCTGACTGTTCCTATGAACACAACCGTTCCTGGGATCATTAATTTTTATCTCGAAGGCCATGACGCACCTTCCCTACTTTTAAGACTGCAAAAATCCTGCATCAATCGCGGCGCTTCGTGCACGGGAGCTGGTGGCGAGAAGTTTAGTCACGTACCTCGTGCGTTAGGACTTCCGATTGAAGTCGAAGCAAATGTGCTACGAGCAAGCTTTGGTTTTGGTTGTACAGTAGAAGAGGTGGTCATGGCTGCGAATGAGATTTGCTCCCTGCTAGCTAGCAAATAAAACTTATGCTCGGATGAGTTCTTTCATCGCAAAATAACTTTCTTCCTCGTTTGGCGGTCGAAGACTGACTAGAAGCTTTTCGCCGTCAGACAAGCCGAGCGTTTGAATTTGCGATGGTGCAACATAGACATGGCTTGGCAGTGCCGGATCATTGCTAACATCCTTAATCATGCCGTAACCTAAGGGTTCGATCTGCAGAACGCCCTCGACACTGAGTTGTGCTCCGGCGTTGTAGGCTGAGCGCAAAATTTGCGTGATCAATTCCCATTTGCTCAAATTAGATTGAACAAGAATCTTTTGTGTTGCAGCAATTTGGATTAACTCTTGAAATGATTTTTTTCTGAGTTCATCTAATTTGACGCGACGTCTGTGTGAGTAACTTAATACCATTATCATTCTCCTAAAAGGTTTTGGTTGTTTGAGCAAAAGCATGGCTAGTCGCAGACAAATGACCGCGAAAAGACGAACTTCTTACTCGGTTTTCGAAACTAATTTTTTGATTTGGATGCTTTTTATGGGTAGGACTTTTACGTTTCTCATATAGTGATAGGGCGTGCAAGTGTTTTTTGAAAAGGGACCTTTCACTAAGAAAACCCAAGGGGCTTTCAAATCATTCGCAAAAATTGACGTCAATAACTATATCTCTGATATAACTTATTGATACCAATTAAGAAGGGTAAAAGTAAAATCGCCCTGCTGTCATGTCGCTGACAGCAGGGCTTAATTTTGGAGATGTGTTCAGAAACCTATATGTCTTAGCCGCGTAGCAGCTGAAGAGCCATATCACTTGTCTGGTTTGCTTGCGCAAGAACCGAAACACCTGCTTGAGTTAAGATTCTGTTACTAGCAAGTTTCGAAGTCTCTGATGCGTAGTCAACATCGCGAATCCGGCTCTGCGCTGCACTTAAGTTTTCACCGGTGATATCGATGTTGGTAACAGTTGAATTCAAGCGAGACTGAACCGAACCAAGAACCGCTCTGTAGCTTGCCATGGAGTCAAGCATGGTATCTAGACGGTTAAATACGTCGTTTGTACCGCTAGGGCCGAGGTCGCTTGCGCCACCGTCAGAGTCACTTGGGACGATCGAAAGATCATCATCAACAACGCCTTTTAGTGCGTCGCGGAAGTAGGAGAGATCTTTCAAGTCGACTGTCAAGACATCTGGATCAAGATCAGGATCAATATCCGGTGCGTTGCCGTCTTGATCGTTTCCGCGGTTACTAGCACCGACGAAAAGCTTCATAGGTCTTTGTTCATCCAATTTTAGAACTTTCGTACCGTTAAACTCTGTAGAATCGACGATTCGGCCAACTTCCTGGCGCAGTTGTTGGAATTCTTTGTTCAAGAATTCGCGTTCACGGTTACCGATCGTGTCGGAAGCCGCCTGACTTGTAAGTTCTCTCATCCTTACGACGATGTTGGTGGTTTCGTTTAAGCCGCCTTCAGCAACTTGAATGTATGAAATACCGTCGTTGGCGTTACGTTTAGCAACGTCTAAACTACGGACTTTTGCACGAATTCTTTCCGATACCGCAAGACCCGCCGCGTCATCGGCAGATTTGTTTACGCGTTGACCAGAGGCCAATTTCTCAAACGATTCACCGAGGGCTTTCCGGCTTTCGTTGACCCGACGTTGTGCGACTAGAGACTCGACGTTTGTTTTAATTCTTAAACCCATGACTCAATCCTCCGTGTGTGTGTGGTTCAGCCAATCCACCTTGGTTGGCTGATTTTGAATGCAGAACTCCGGTGCTGCAGGACACGCGTGTACGTGTCATTGCGCCGTAAAAACTTGTGATAAACCCTGGAAAGATCCTTAAGGGCTAGCGCCCTTCAAGATGATTAACTGCGTAACAACTGAAGAGCTTGCTCTGGAGCAGCATTAGCTTGGCCCAATACAGCTGTCGTAGAGGCAACAAGGATTCGGTTCTGAGTCAGTTCGGCAGTCTCTGACGCGAAATCCACGTCTTTGATGCGGCTTTTTGCGGTTTCCATGTTTTCAACGCTAACCGACAAGTTCGAGAGTGCAGAGCCAAGACGTGATTGGACAGAACCTAATGTTGCGCGTTCGTTGGCGATACGGCTTAGGGCGTCATCAAGAGTGGTCAAGCGCGTAGCGATTTCGTCACGAGTTGGGGTTTCACCACCAAGTTCGCTAGGTCCGATCTCGTTGCCTTTGCCGATACCAAGGCTTGCGGTGCTGAATTTAAGGCCTTTGAGGTCGATACTGATCGTGTCCTGGTTCTGATCGGGCGTAGTACCGTTAGTACCTACTTGGATAGTGAACTGATCACGGTCTGCGGTTTCATCAAAGATCTTGATGCCGTTAAACTCGGTGCTGTTCCCTATCCGGTCTAATTCGTCAGCAAGTTGTGTGTATTCACGGTTGAGGAAGCCTCGTTCGCGGTCGCCGATTGTATCGGTAGCAGCTTGAACCGACAGTTCTCTTAAGCGAATCATAATGTTAGTCATTTCGTTCATGCTGCCTTCGGCAACTTGAACCATAGAGACAGCGTCGTTGGCGTTACGTTTTGCAACGTTAAGGCCGCGAACTTTACCGCGAAGAGACTCGGAAATTGCAAGACCAGCAGCATCGTCAGACGACTTGTTGATTCGGTAACCCGAAGACAAGCGCTCGATGTTTTTGTTCATTGCATCTTTGTTTTCGCCCATGTAACGCTGAGCAGTGATCGACGGAACGTTTGTGCGGATACGCATACCCATGATAGAAATCCTCCTTGAATCATTTTTATGTGCTGTGCATTCTCTGCTCAGCAGTAGGCTCCACCCTGGAGCTTACAAAGGACTCTTCGTTGGATTTGGTAAAAGCTTTAAAACTTTTTTTGATACGATAAAATTCCGGATGATTCGTTCGAGGTATCAGTGAGATAGGGGATTTCGTTTTGAATTTCAAACAGTTAACTCGTTTATTGATCGATCAAAATGAGGCGTTTCTTAAGTCAAATCAACAGGTTGCTCTAGGCATGTCTGGAGGCGTTGATTCAACAGCCCTTTTTCATGTTTTTTGTGAATTTGTTAAATTAAAAAAAATTTCTAATTTTATCATTTTGCATGTCAACTACAGGCTCCGAGGCAAGGAATCGGAGGATGATTTTCTCTTTTGCCAAGAGCTTGCGGGTCAGTATAGCGTGCCTTTTTTCAGTCTCGACTGCCAAAATCTTAGCAAAGACCTTAAAAAGCAGGAGAGCGAGTCTATTCAGGTGTGGGCACGGCGTGTCCGTCATTCGTGGTTTAAGGAATATTATGACAAAGGTTACAGCATTGCCCTCGCTCATAACGCGAACGATGTAGCTGAAACAGTGCTTTTTAGGCTAGCGAGAGGCTCTCAGCCGGAAAATCTTGCGGGTATGAGTCGGCAAGATTTGCATATTTGGCGGCCCCTGATTGCGATTCTTCGCAAAGATATTGTGCAAGCAATGACAGAGGCCAAATATCCTTGGCGTGAAGATTCCTCAAATCTATCGAGAAAATACGCTCGGAATCAGATCCGTCACGATGTTCTTGGCGTACTCGAAGAGGTCTCTTCTGGCGCAACTCAGCGTATTGCCGACATCGGTCACCAGCTCTCGCGCAGGTGCTATAATTCACACGAAAAAGAGCAAAACTCATCAGTGGAACTCGATGTCGCGCTGGCAGATCACAATCTATCGCGCCAAAAGGTCGAAGCTGTCCGCTCGTTTTTAAGTGCGGGCGTCATGGGTCAGTCTATCGACCTCGGCTCGGGATTTATACTCAGCCGCAAAAGCAACGATAATAAGAAAGTCTCTCATAATCTGCAGAGTCAAAGCGCTGCCAGAGCTGTGCAACACCTACACGGTATCGATGGACCGCGCGTTTCGGCAGTCACATCTGGGGAATGCCAACTATTTGTGGCAAAACCGGCAATTTTTACCTCGCAGTCATCTAGGGAATTGATGACAATCAAAATTGAGAGTAAAAATGATAAGCAATCCAATGAAGTATTGGTGAAGGTGCCGGGATCTGATGACAAGGTTAGTTTTGCCGAGCAGGCATCTTCTTTTAAGTTCAAAGATCTCATGCAAAAATGGAAGATAGCTGTTTCGGATCGAATGCGTTTCGTGGTTATTACAACGAAGCACACTAAGCAAGGGCAGCTTGTAAAACTGTTTCAATCAGGCAAGAACCTAGACGGAGCATTTAATGGCTAAATTACCTCAAAAACAACCAGCTCAGATGCGGATGACGCTGCTTATCGGCGTGCTTCTCATGGGCTTTCTTATGATTCACCTGTTAGTAAAGCCTGCGGAAGAGGAAAAGTTTATAAAATTCTCGGAATTTTCCGAAGCGGTGAAGCTACCAAAGGACAATCCTAATGGGATTGCCGAGGTTACTTTTCGTGAAAACATCATCGTTGGTATTCGCAATGACAAGTCTACCTTCAAAACATTTGGCCCTGCAGACGCTGAACTGCGTAAAGAACTTCAGACGGCTGCTATTCCGGTAAACTATGAACCACCAGAAGAAGCCTCATTGTGGAAGACAATTTTGATCAACAGTCTTCCCATGCTGCTTCTCTTGTTCTTGTTTATTTTCTTTATGCGTCAAGTCCAAGCTGGTGGTGGTAAAGCCATGAGTTTTGGTAAAAGCCGGGCCAAGATGCTGACGGATAGCGTCGCTAAAGTTACGTTTAAAGACATTGCTGGGATTGATGAAGCAAAACAAGAACTCGAAGAAATCATCGATTTCTTGAAAGATCCGAAAAAGTTCACTCGCCTTGGTGGTCGTATTCCAAAAGGCGTACTACTGATCGGTTCACCAGGAACCGGAAAAACGATCTTGGCAAAGGCTATTGCCGGCGAAGCAGGTGTCCCCTTCTTCTCGATCTCTGGCTCAGATTTCGTCGAGATGTTTGTCGGCGTAGGTGCCAGTCGGGTTAGAGATCTTTTCGAACAAGCAAAACGTCACGCACCGTGTATTGTTTTCATCGATGAGATCGACGCAGTCGGTCGTCACCGCGGGGCTGGAATGGGCGGTGGACATGATGAAAGAGAACAAACTCTCAACCAATTGCTTGTTGAGATGGACGGATTCGAAGGCAATGATGGTGTCATCATTATTGCAGCAACCAACAGACCAGACGTTCTCGATCCAGCACTTCTAAGACCAGGAAGATTTGACCGTAGGGTTACGGTCTCAAAACCTGATGTGCGTGGTCGCGAAGGTATTCTTGCGGTGCATAGTAAAAAAGTTCCGCTTTCCACCGACGTCAGGCTTCAGGTCATTGCTCAAGGGACACCCGGTTTCTCTGGTGCGGATCTTGAAAATCTAGTCAATGAAGCAGCCTTGATCGCAGCCCGTGGTAACTGCAAAGAAGTGACCATGCATCATTTCGAGCTTGCGAAAGATAAGGTATTGATGGGGCCAGAGCGCCGCAGCCTCATTATGACGGAAGAAGAAAAAAGAAATACAGCCTATCACGAAGCAGGGCACGCCCTCGTTGGTCTACTTGTAGGTAATGTTGATCCTGTGCACAAGATTTCGATTATTCCACGCGGCCAAGCATTGGGCGTGACCGTCATGCTTCCTCAGGAAGATCGTCTAACTATCACCAAAGAATATGCAGAAGGAATGATTGCATATGCGATGGGTGGACGTGCAGCAGAGGAATTAGTCTTCAATCGTCAAACGACTGGAGCTGGCGACGATATCAATAAAGCGACCGATATCGCTCGAAAAATGGTTTGCCAATGGGGTATGAGCGAAAAACTAGGTCCACTGTCTTTTGGAAAGAAAGATGGTGAAGTATTTATGGGCCGTGAGTTTGGTGGTCAAGGACGTAACTACAGCGAAAAAATCGCCGAAGAAATTGACGCTGAAATCCATCGCCTCGTGACCTACGGCTCGAAACTAGCGTCAAAAATCTTAAAAGATAACAAAGATCGCTTGGAAGCTCTGGCTGAGGCCCTTCTTATTAAAGAGACCATTGACGGTGAGGATATGAAACGAGTTCTGGCAGGTAGCCAAGTGGTCACTGCAGAGGATCGCAGAAAATATGACGAAAGTCGCATTAAGGCAAAAGAAGAATCTGATCGCCGCAAGCAAGCCCATGAAGAACATATGTTGAATATACGTGGCGACAAAACGACAGCTGCTGCGAACGAGTTAATGGCGGAACCATCGGCGACCTAAATGACAGAAGCACCACACTCACTGAAATTCTTGCGACCCTGGATCTTTGGGATCCTCAATGTGACGCCAGATTCTTTCAGTGATGGTGGTGATTATGACTCTACGCATTTGGCTGTGAATCGGATTCAGGAACTACTCGAAGCTGGCGCAGACTTCATCGATATCGGTGCAGAAAGCACAAGGCCTGGTGCAGTTCCTGTTTCAGAGAATGATGAGTGGTTAAGGCTTGGACCTGTGTTACAGGAAATCAAAGCTCACGGCATCATCAGTCGCGTGTCGGTGGATACGAGGCATCCTAAGACGATGCTGCGAGCTGCAGAGTTGGGTGTGCGCTGGATTAACTGTGTTGGTGGATTACCCGATGACGAAATTTTGCTGAGTCTTAAGAAATGGAATTCCGAGATTGGATTTGTAGCAATGCACATGCATGGCCAACCATTGACGATGCACTTAAATCCGCTTTCACCTGCTGGCGCGGTTAAGCGGGTCTCTGCGTTTTTTGATTCGGCGATGGAAGATCTTAAAGCTGCGGGTTTTCGCGAAGCAGAAATTTTACTAGATCCAGGTATAGGTTTTGGCAAAACAGACGCGGCAAATCTTTTGCTGATGGCAAAATGTTCTTCTTGGAGCAGTACCTGGCCACTGGCTGTCGGCATTTCAAGAAAAGGTATGTTTGGCCGCCTCTTTGGTGTTCAAGATCCAAAAGACCGTGATCCCGTCTCAAAAGTGACAGAAACAGCCCTGGCTCTCGCGGGTGTACGAATGATTAGGACTCATGAAGTCGCCTCGCTTGCGAAGTGTTTAACACTTCTTGCGGAGGCGACGTCGTGAGGGAGATTCTTGAGCTATTTACGATATGGTCGGCGCTCGATATTTTAATTATCGCAGTGATTGTTTATCAAGGACTACTCTTGCTCCGCGGAACACGGGCAGCCCAGATGCTGACGGGTATTCTTTTGATCGTTGCATTGTTTATTGCATCGAGCATGTTTCCTTTTACGACTCTTCACTGGTTGATGAGTAAGCTTTACACCTCGTTTCTTTTGATCGTTATTATTATTTTCCAAGATGATATCCGCCATGTTCTAAGCTCTATGGGACGAAAACCCCTACTCCATGGCTCGGAAACAGGAATCAGTGTGCTCGTATTAGAAGAAATCAGCAGAGCGGCATCAGCACTCGCCGCGAAACGCATTGGTGCGCTAATCGTTATCGAACGAGATATTTTGCTGTCTCGTTATGTTGATGTTGGAATTCCTTTAGATGCAAGGGTCTCAAAAGAAATCGTAATGGCGATTTTCCATCCGAGCTCGCCCATTCACGATGGTGCGATTATTGTGCAGCAAGGACGGATTGCGGCGGCGGGATGTTTTCTTCCACTTACAAGAGATGAGAACGTTGACCCTAACCTCGGGACAAGACACAGAGCTGCAATTGGAATATCGCAGGAGACAGATGCGATTGTTGTCATCGTGTCCGAAGAAGGCGCAAGCATGGCACTGGTGGAGAAAGGGCGGGTAGTCCGCAAACCCGATGGCAAAACTCTGAAAGATGATTTGGTGAAACTGCTCGTAGCTGAAAACCCAGCCCACCAAAACGTAGTTTCGGTGAGGGCGATTCCAGGAGCGACAAAACTAACAAAAGTGATTGGCTTTCTTCGTGGCAGTGGTCGCCAGGAGGAGAATCAAAAATGAAACGTAGAACACTCGTCAGCCGGCTTTTTTCCAATGTCCTTTATAAATTTCTGGCGATCGCGATCGCTTGCGTGGTGTGGTATGTTGTCCAGGGCGAAGAAATTTTGGAGATCAATAGACGCCTAGATATCTCGGTTGAAGTTCCACAAGGGATGGCTTTGCGAGAAGAAAAGAATTTTTCGCGTGACGTCACCTTACGCGGACCGCGGGTTGCACTCAGTGATTTTTCAAGTAAGCCAATTCAGGCAGTTATTAGAATTCCTCCCGGTAAACGTGGCAATCTGAGGTACCGAATTGATAAAGAATATATTCCTCAGTGGGATAATCGTATCAAAATTACGGTTCACGATCCCATCGTGAATTTATTTGCAGACGAGCGAGCTTCTCGTTCGGTGCCCGTGAAAGTATTGCTCCAAGGAGTGCCTAAAGCAGGCGCCACTATTCAAGAGGTTAAAGCAGAGCCCGCTGAGGTAACGATTACTGGCCTCAAAAGTGAAGTCCAGAAGCAGCTCGATGTTTCAACGGAAGCAATCGATGTGAATGGACTTGCCGAGGGTAAATCGTTTCCTGTGCCTTTAGCGAAATCAAATGTTGCTGATTTCGGATATTCATCCCAGCAAGTGGTCGTTCACGTCACGCTTGGTCAAGGTAAAATTAATAAAACCTTTGATGCGGTTCCAATTGAGGTGACTGGCTCAGAGCGGTTATCGAATGTGAGGCCTCATCATGTTTCGGTAACGATTCAAGGTGGACCGGACTCTATGTCTCGTTTGAGCACCAAGGACGTTCAAGCCGTAATTGATGCGAAAGATCTTGGCCCTGGTCGCTACGAAAAGGAAGTAGTGATCAAGCTTCCTCAAGGAGCGATTGCGGTGGGAGTCACTCCAAAACACGCCGTAGTTGAGATTTATAATCAGCTAAAACTTCATTGAGTTCTGGTCAATCGGTACTTGCGAGAATTGCTTTCAGCAAATGAAATATCAAGTATCAGTGTTGGAGAAATTTCTTCGGCACCGGGACAGCGTTCAGGCCACTCCACGACCATTCCCGCAAATTTTCTATCGGCAAGCAATGTTGAGACAGAATCGAGATCACCATCTACCATGCGGTAAAGATCAAGGTGGGCTATAAGACCTGTCGATGTTTTATATTCGGTCATATAAGTAAAAGTTGGACTTAACACGGGTACGTTTGCTGGCAAACCTAGGCCGTGTAGAAGCTTTCCGCCAAGAGTGGTTTTACCGGCCCCAAGGTCCCCGCGAAGCCAGAGGCAAAAAGAATCTTTTGATTGTGTGAGAAGCGTACAAACCTGCGGAATCAGGTCCTCTTCGATTTGCTCTTCACGCAATATTTTTTCAAAGATCAAAGTCATTTCTTGCCGGTCTTCTTCTTCGAAGAGCTTGCTTCCGCGAGGGCGACATAGGGGCAGTGACGCGAATCGTTAAGAAGAGATTTCATCTCTCGAACTGCTTCTACGAGCCCGACAAAAATTGCACGCCCAATGATCGCGTGACCAATATTTGCTTCCTCAGCATCAGGAACAAGCTGCAACCAAGAAGCATTTGTATAGTTGAGTCCGTGACCGAAGTGAGCTTGCACCCCCATAGATGCTGCTGCGTGAGCAGCAATGGCAATCTCCGCAGTTAAGCGAGTCTTCTGTTGGGTGGTCCTAGCAGTGGCCATTTGATGACACCAAGAGCCGGTATGAAATTCAACCGCCAGAGCACCGAGCTTATGACTCCATTCGACAGCTTCTTCTGTTGGTTCGATAAAAAGT
>CAZUYQ010000006.1:61805-72877 GCA_964624705.1 uncultured Polynucleobacter sp. | reverse complement strand
TATCCCTCTGAAGTCAACCTCTTACGTCAAGCCCAAATTCTGTAGAGAGCCTAGACAATTGATCTATCTCAGCAACCTAGTCTCCAAGAATGAGAAGCGCAAATTATGAATGTAATAGCAAATAGAACACTAACCATGATCATAATCACCATTTTTTCTTTGCAGAAGGCAGCTGGCATGAACAACAACCCATTGAAGTCAACGACGGCAGAAGTAGAAAACGTTCTCGATTCATTTCATGAAGCCGCATCTAAAGCCGATGGTAAAACATACTTTAGTTTGTTTACACCAGACGGAGTCTTTATTGGAACCGACGCAACGGAACGTTGGATCGTCGAAGAATTTAAAAAATATGCCGAGCCTCATTTCAAAAATGGTAAAGGTTGGACCTATATTAAAAAAACGCGCCATGTCAACTTTTCACCTTCGGAAGAAATTGCGTGGTTTGATGAAATCTTAGATAGCAAAGTTTACGGGACCAGCCGAGGATCGGGAGTACTCCGTAAAATAAATCACCACTGGCGTATCGCGCAGTATCATTTAACGTTCCCGATTCCTAATAACTTGGCCGAGAAATTTACAACCGAAATAAAGAAACAAGTTTCGCCATAAGTTCTCTGGTGTCGTGCTTTCAATACTCGTCTGTCCTAAAATAAAGACATAAACCTGGCCCATAAGCGATTTTACCAATGATTGTGCCTGGCACACTAAATGCAACGATGTCTAGTATAGAGCGCGAAGCCGCGCTTAATAATATATTTTTCGGAGGTATTTATATGAATTGGGAACAAGTTGAAGGTCAGTGGAAAAATCTTAAAGGTTCTGTCCGTGAAAAATGGGGGAAACTTACAGATCAAGATTACGAAGTCATTGCAGGAAAAAAAGACAAATTTCTTGGAAAAATACAAGAACGCTACGGTTTCGCAAAAGATCAGGCTGAAAGAGAAGTTGATGACTTCATTGCTAACATGAATGAAGATCAATATAACTCTCCAAGATCCGCATCGGCTTCGGTCAAAGTTACCGGTACTGCGACTAAGCATTAGTTCGCTCAATTGATTCTTCGAATGAATAATAAAAATGACTAAGCCCGCCACTGTAAGGCGGGCTTAGTCATTAAAGCCTTTCTAGTAATGGAAAAGGGCTAGACGGTGCTATGATGCTGACCGGCGACAAAAACATCGTCGACAAACATCTCGACCGCCACCATCCAAGCCATAATTTCCTGAGCTTTTTTAAATGAACTTTGATCAAAAGGTTTGCCGTCGCCGAGGGTTGTTTCCAGATCTTTGCATTTATCCGCTAATGTCACGGCGCCAAACTGTCTCGATTCAACCCTTATTTTTCTTAGAAGTTGCGAGACTACTGGTACATTCTTCGTCTCAACTGCTTGTGCAAGCTTTTCACTTTCCGAACAAAGTTGCTCTCTAAATGCGACGAAACTTTTATTCAAAACGTCGTCGTCTCCCAACATTTGTCTTAGATCTTCAATCAGAGTTTTATCAATGGCATCCATATTGTTATCTCTTTTCGAATACTTGAACTCGCATGAGCTTGTTTCTTAGTAAATTCCTAAGGACACTCATGCAAAAACAGTACCACCGACTATACGGTGGTACTGCGCTTAATATATGAAAAATACTGTCCTCAACAAAAGACAGTTGCAGGAACTCAGTGACACAATTAGCGAAACTGAACCTGGTTTATTCCGTATCTCTCAATCATGCGGTAAATATCAGCCCGATATCTTCCACATTTTCTTGCGGCATCAGAAATATTTCCGCTCGAATGTTTCAGTAAATTTTCGATATATCTTTTTTCGAAAGCTTGCTTCGCTTCGGTCAAACTCATTTCGTAGATTGGATCATATTCGTTATCGAGGTCACTCCCGCGTTTAATTTCGCGATCAGAAAGATGCTGAAGCATATTCTTAAGATCGAGCTGATCATCAACCGCAAAAATCACCCCGCGTTCGACCGAGTTTTGCAACTGGCGGACGTTTCCAGGCCAATCGTAGGATTGAAGGCGCGTTAACAAGCTTTGCGGTGGCCGCTCAACGTTTCGATTGAAACGCTTATTATAAACCTCAAGAAAATGATTTACCAAAATAGGTATATCATCGAGTCGCTCTCTCAGAGGGGGAATATGCAATACGACAACCGATAAGCGGAAGAATAAATCTTCGCGAAATCTACGTGCATGAACCTCTTCATTGATATTGCGGTGGGTGGCAGCAATAACACGTGTATTAATCGGGATAGCTGTTGATGATCCAATAGGAGTTACGACGCGTTCTTGCAATACGCGCAGTAGTTTCGCTTGGAGAAGCAGCGGTAAATCACCGATTTCATCAAGCAGTAACGTACCGTCGCTACATAGTTCGAAAATCCCTTTACGATCCGCCTTAGCATCCGTAAACGCACCTTTTTTGTAGCCAAAAAGTTCGGATTCCAAAAGGTTTTCTGGAATTGCGCCGCAATTGATTGCTTCAAACCTATTTTTGGATTGGAGCGAAGTATTATGCAGACAACGTGCAACAACTTCCTTACCTGTACCAGATTCACCTAAAATTAAGACAGTTGAGTTAACGTCTTTAATTTTTTCGATTTGTGCTTTCAACTCCTGAATCGCCGCACTCTCACCAATTAATGCGCTCAATGCCTGTGTATGATCAGGTTTTGGAGCATTTCTCGTCGATTCGAAAAAGCTGTCAATCTGCGCAACAACTTCCGTCACAGGGCGATCTTTAGTAATGTAAGAATCAACACCCTTTTTCATCGCATCAACTGCAGAATCGATCGATCCTTCAGCAGTTAGAACAAGAATTTTTGCATATGGTGCATGCCTATGAATAATCGGCACGGCGTCTAAGCCATTTTCTTTATCTAAGCCTAAGTCAAGTAACACCGCGTCATAGGTCTGGTGTTGAATTTCTTCTTGAAGAGCTTGGAGATTGTTTACGGTATCAACAATGAAGCCTTTCTTCTCAAAAAGATTGACGTAGAGGGTCGTAATGACTGGATCATCATCGACAACAAGTAACCTACCGGCATATTTAGATTTCGTGGGCATAGCTTACCTTTACAATTTCGCAACTTTTCGGCGTAATTGGGTATAAATTATATGGGGAGAAGATTCAAGTCTTCTACCCATATCTCATCTAAAACCCTAAACAACTACAAGCAATTGTCTGAATTGATACCCAAACTAAGTTAGTGGCTTCGGCACTTGTTTGATCTACTAGGCGACGAACTAGAACCACGACTTTGTGCGGACCACCGTCAGATTTTAACGTTTTCGTGATAGCAGCTACCTTACGGGAATCGGTCTCACCTTTCTGGATCTGATCTTTAACTTGCTGCTCGGTACTGGAAAAAAGCTTTCCTAAGAGTGTATTTTGCTCTCCTAAGTTAATCGTCTGAATGTCATTCGCTAAACCAAGGTTTTTGACTACTTTTTGAACATTTTCGATACGAGCGGCCGCAAGCTTTTTGTCACCATCAGTTAATTTTGTATCAGGATTTAAAGGAAAATCCTTATCAGACCAACCGGCGATAACAATGTCACCGCCAGTTAACTCGCCTTTTAAGCTGGTAAATAAGGCTTTAAGACTATTTTGGGCACTTTTACTGACTGCACTACTGCCTTTTTTGAAATCGACAGTGTAGTTGGTTTTATCTACAACCGTATAAAATGCTTCCTTAACTTTGACATCGATCTTATCTGATGTCGTTTGGGCTATTAAGTTTCCCGAAAATGCGAAACCTGTCACTAGAACTAGAGCTTTGATCATTAAATGACGCATGAGATTCTCCTTCTAAAGAATTTGATTATTTTTTTACGTATGGTTTAGCAGTATCGAGTGCTGCAGGGCGTGCGCCGTCTGTAGTTCCATTTAGAATAAAACCGGCTTCGCCTAGCTGCAGGCTGTTTTGATCGATTTTGTAGATATCAAACAGAACCTGACCTTGTTTGTAACCGCTTTTGCAATCGACACCGGTGACTTTGCGTTCCACGCCTTTGGCCCAGTCGGAAATACCGCAGTATTTATCTTTGTTTAGATCTGCAACACCTTGATCATTTCTTGGCGTCACATAGGCATCGGTTACGGTAAAGTTGATTTGGTGAGCGCCAGCTACACCGTCCACGTCACCAACACGACCATACGTTCCTACTTGTTTTTCTACAAGACGCTCATCAGCACAAGCATCGCCTCCGAACAGGGTTTGTTCTCTTGAGAAACCTAAAGCTGGATTGAAATCAAGACGGACTTTATGAGATTGAAGACCGAGAAGATTAACAGCCTCACAACCACGCTCCCATGCGCCTACAAGGCCCAAATCATTTTGCCCTGCAGGAGTATTGATTTGCTCACTGTCTGCTTTATTAAAACGTCCGCAGCTCGATAGTACAAGTAGTCCAACAACACCAATTAATTTCTTATTCACTAACATGAAAGGCTCCCTTGAGTGATCCCACTCAAAATAAGTTTGTAATACCACTAGGTGAGCAAGTTCTATGCCAGCTGATTTTTAAACGGCTTTAACCGCATTTTAGTAACTTAATATGATGTCGACGAATTTTATGTCCAGATTTACGTACAACTGCAGTTATTTAGCGACAAATACCTCAAACCCTTGCTCAGTGCTTATTCGACGTCCCAGATCCAGACTTTTCAATTTTTAATTTTTGCAATAGAAGCAGAACAAACTCCCGGCAGTGAATACGCTCTTTATCAAGGCTATTTTCACTCTTTGCCTTGAGACGTAAACCTTTTAAACGTTTGTCAGCAGAATAACCATCTTGGAAAAATTGGGGAGAATGAACAAGGCTGTTTGACATAAAAAATCCTCCGGGAATAAAAATTTTCTATCCAAGAGGTATTCTGCGAAAACTATGCCAACTTACCTTAGCAAACCTTCGCCATTCATTTAAAAACGAATTTCGATGTTATGCTCCACAAGATCGTCGATAAGCTTGAATCTGCTGCCCGCAATCGGAGTACCATCTGCGACAATTTCTAACTCTTGACTCACATCGGATCTATTACTTCCTCGAATCAAATGGAAATTATAGTAAGTGTTCCGATAACAATAACGGAGCTTGTACTCATTCCACTTGGAGGGAAGTCGGGGCTCAAACGAGATGAACTCGCCTTGCATAGACATTCCCAAGAGGGATTCGACCACTAAGCGATACATCCAGGCTGCGGAACCCGTATACCAAGTCCAACCGCCAAGCCCCGTATGAGGGGACACTGCATAAACATCTGCCGCAATCACATAAGGCTCTACGCGATACTTAGCAGTATCTTCGGGAGTAAGTGAATGACTGAGTGGACTTATCATACGCGTCAGATCCCAAGCTTTGTCGGTGTCACCGAGAGCTGCGAAAGCCATCGCCGTCCAAATTGCCGCGTGCGTATACTGACCACCATTCTCGCGCACCCCAGGAACATAGCCTTTGATATAGCCTGGATTCGGAGAAGCGCGATCGAACGGTGGATCAAATAATTTTATCAGTGCGTTCGGTCTATCAATAAGTCGGCGCTCAACTGCTGCCATCGCCTGACGCTGGCGGTCCACATGACCTGCACCTGAAAGCACCGACCAGCTTTGGGGAAGAGAGTCAATCTGACATTCTGAGTTTTCACTGGAGCCAAGGGGTTCTCCACTGTCAAAATAGGCTCGACGATACCATTCACCGTCCCAAGCCTCATGTTCAAGTTTTTGCTGCAACTGCAAAGATTCCGTGCGACAACGCTCAGCGAACGCTTCATCACCATGAATAACCGCGACCTTCGAGAATTGTTGAAGTACCTCGTAAAGGAAGAACCCAAGCCAAACACTTTCGCCCTGTCCATGTTCTCCTACTAAATTCATGCCGTCGTTCCAATCGCCGCAACCAATTAACGGTAGACCATGGCGACCATACTTCATCCCATATTGGATGGCTCTTACACAGTGTTCATAAAGTGTCGCCGATTCCACAGACGTCTGGGGAAGATCCATATAAGCCTCCTCATCAGGCTTCACGTGGCGACCTTCGATAAAGTTAGTGCGCACGTCCAGGACTCCTGTATCTCCAGTCCCCAGCACATAGCGACACGCAGCAAGCGGGAGCCATAGATAATCATCTGAAAAATGTGTTCTTACGCCACGCCCAGAAGGGGGATGCCACCAGTGCTGAACATCGCCTTCTCGAAATTGCCGGGCTGCACATCTGAGGATCTGCTCGCGGAGTAATTTCGGCTGAGTGGCAACTAATGACATGGCATCTTGCAATTGATCTCTAAACCCGAAAGCACCGCCGGATTGATAGTAACCACTGCGCGCCCATAATCGACAAGAGATCACCTGATAAGGAAGCCAGCCATTCACCAAAACATCCATTTGTGGCTCGGGCGTTTCTACTTGCACATTACCTAGCATTTTCAGCCAATGACTTCGCACTTCCTGAAGCGCGGCATTAGCAGCTTCCGTACGACCGAATCTTCGAATCAGAGTTCGAACATCCTCGACGTCTCGACCGACACCGAAAATGAAAGTAATTTCTCGCTCTTCGCCAGCACCTAAATCAAAAACCGTCTGCATCGCGGCACAAGGATCATACTTGGCCCCAACCCTACCCGAAAGCTTCTCACGACCCATTGTAGCTGGAGATTTAAGACTTCCGTTGCGACCTAAAAATTCACTGCGATCGCCAGTGAATGTTCGCGTCCGTTCACTCACATCGAAGAAACCAATGCGACTACTAAATTCAGGGTGATAGGTATTACGTGCCAAAATTGCTGCATTTACTGCATCGACTTCGGTTGTCACATGTAAAAGCGACTTATGCCGAAGTTCACCAAGAACCCACTCGCAGTAGCCAGTTACAGACAACCGCCGGCTCTGAGGTGTGAGGTTGGTCAACTTCACCGTAATCATCTTCACAGGTGCATCGATCGCAACAAACATGGTCAACTCAGAGGCTATGCCCTGGTTTACATTTCTGAAAATAGAATAACCAAATCCATGAATCGAAGTATATGGATTGCTCGACTTCGCCGGCAACGGCGTTGGTGACCAAAATTTCCCTGTCTGTTCATCGCGGATATAAAATGCTTCGCCAGAGGAATCAGCAAGGGCATCGTTATACCAAGGAGAAAGTCTGAACTCGTGCGCATTTTCACACCAAGTATAAGACCCACCACTTTCTGAGACCACAGTACCAAAATACGGATTTGCCAAGACATTAGACCATGGAGCAGGTGTTACATGATCTGGTGTGGTTGTAATGACATATTCTTTACCATCTAATGAGAACCCTCCAGTGCCATTTGCAAACATCAGAGAATTCCGTGAATCATTTTTCCACGGTTCGGGATGCTCAGCCGCAATATCGAGAGACGATTCATTAAGAGCCAATACGCCCGGTAAAACAGAGGGACGTGGTTGCCGTTCTATTTGATCGCGGAAGGTTCCACCTCCACCGAGAATAATGGCACGTGCAACCGTCTGTACAAGTATACGGTCATCTTCTGCCATTTGATCTAAGCGACGAATGTAAATTCCACCTGGGACATCTAGCAGCGACGCTGCATTGCAGCTTGCGATGACACTAAGAATCTGATCCTGTAAATCCTGCCGGTAACCCGAGGGGTCTTCATTCAAAATAATGACATCAACTGTCAAATCCATCATCCGCCAGTAACTATGCGCTCTGACCACTTGACGTACGACTTCAACCTGTTCTAAGGACTCAAGACGGATAAGAAGAATGGGCCAATCCCCCGAAATACCGTATCCCCAAAGGCTCGATTGACCTCGGCGATTTTTGGTAACGATACTGGTTTTTGCACGAAGAGCAGGGTTAACATAGAGCATCGAACTGGCAAGGCGTGCATAAAGTTGTGCGTCACTTTCGGTAATATCGAGCTGACGTAGAACCACTTGTCGATGGGTCCAAGCAAGTTCGAACACACGATCAGCCATATGTTTATCATAGTATTTTTCTATGAGATTCAATGCCGCCTCGCGTGAACGACCAACGCCAGTCACGATATTTGCGGTAATTGTTTCTTCTGGCATAATTTCGACACGGCAACGAATCGCTACAATAGGATCTAACACAGAACCATCGCTTCCGTTTAGATCATGATTTTTTGCTGTACTGCCGCCGTTACTACAGAGAGCGACTGGTGATGCAATCGTGCGACCACGGCCAATAAATTGTCTGCGATCTGTCTCATAAGAAACATTGCCTACTACTTGACCATGCACAGTCATCAAGTGGAGCATAAGTGGATTATCTTCGCGATCCGATCTAGCGCGTCTTGAACAAAGAATGGCGTGTTTTGACGGCAACAATTCGGTTTGAACGAAGAGATTACTAAAAGCCGAATGAGATTCATCGGCCGCCTGCGGAGCAAGAATAACTTCTGCATAACTCGTGAGTTCGATAACTCGTTTTTTTGAAGAGAGATTCGTGATACTAAAACGACGCATCTCTATATCGTCTTCAGGAGAGACCGCAATCTCCGTATGAAGTTCAAGCTCGTTGAGACGACAACGGAACTCAGCTCGCGACGGCGGGAAAATGGCCTCATAATGCTCAGATTCTTTGAGCGTTGGTTGATAGGTACTCGACCAGAAATCTCCCGTCTCAACATCTCTCACAAAACAGAACATACCCCAGTTGTCCATCGTTGGATCTTCGCGCCAGCGAGTCAACGCCATATTCTGCCATCGGCTATAGCCACCACCAGAGTTCGTCATCATCACTGTATAGCGACCATTCGATAAGAGATGAACTTCCGGACGCGGTGTCGCCGCCGTAGAAATAACTCGAAGACTTGCCTCACGATCACGTTCGAGCTGAGGGCCCTCAGATACTTCTTGAGCGTGCGGATAAAATGCCGCGATTTTCGGAACACGCTCTTGTAGTAAAAGTTCCGTCGCTTGTAGAATTGCCGTGTCATGAAAACGTTTTTGCATCGGTTGATCGAGAAGCAAGTATGCTAAAGATAAGAATGCCATCCCCTGGTGATGGGCCATAAACGACCGAACGATTGCATAAGATTGGTCACTCACGAGACGACTTGGCGTGTAATCAATTGCTTCATAAAAGCCATACTTGCCTTCGAAGCCTAGTTTTCGCATATTCTCGAGATTATTGTAGGCCAACTTTGGCGCAATCATCAGGCTCATCATGGACGCGTAAGGGGCAATCACGAGATCGTCAGCCAAGCCTCGTTTAAAGCCTAAGCCAGGTACACCGAAAGCCTTGTACTGATAATTTAATTGGGCGTCAGTTGCGTTATAACCCGACTCAGAAACACCCCAAGGAATGCCCGTTTGAATACCATACTGCACTTGCCTTTGAACTACCGCACAGTAAGTTTGATCTAGCAACGTTCCTTTAAAGGTCGGCATAACCAGTAGTGGCATTAGATACTCAAACATCGAACCACTCCATGAGAGTAGCATCGAGTCACCATTCCACGAGGTAAGGAGACGTCCTAAAGAAAACCAGTGTTCCTGTGGTAACTCGCCCTGCGCAATACCAACGAAGCTAATAAGTCTCGCTTCAGATGCAAGCAAATCATAAAATCCGGCATCACGACGATGATCGCCCACATTGTAACCGATCGTCAGAAGATTTCTGTTCGAATCATAAAGAAATCCATATTCGAATTTGGCAAAATCAATACATCGATCCGCCGTAGCTTCAAGCGTTTGCGATCTAAGTTTCGCAGCATTTTGACACCTTTCTAGCGCAGAGGCCAATGTCAGAAGTTTTGGAGCGCTCACAGAATCCGATATCATCCAATCCTGAATTTTGGCCGAATAGCGGCTATGAATCGACATAAGATCACGCCAAGTCGGGATTGCGTCTAATGTAACAAGATCCGATAAATATGCCTTTTTTTCCGCAATCAATTCTTGTGATAGTTCAATCCACGGCGCGAAATCTCGAAGCGGTTTTAAAAGATTATCCTCGCATTGAGTGATAATAACCTTTAACCATTCATGCATCTCATTCTGTTCAGTTGGAATAGATTGGCGAAAGAAAACGCAATCCGCATGTAAATTACTTGAAAGTAGAGCGGCACCACTTAGCGTCTGGGGAGGCTGAGTAAGCTGTTGCTTTAGTAAGGATACACGGTGAATCAAAGCAGAATTTTTTGAAATATTTGAACTCTGACTTTGAGGCTCCTTTAACGACATTTCAAGAATCTCAACCGCGTCATAGAGGCCTTGCCAGATTTGCGGGGGAATAATCTTAGCTTCGGCTAAGGACCTTAGACCGGTCTCTAAAATAATCAAATGTGCAGCAAAATTACCGCTATCCACAGTTGAAACGTACATTGGCAGCAACGGTTTTAAGCTATTTGTATCATACCAGTTATAAAAATGGCCTCGAAAACGCTCGAGTTTATCGAGCGTTCTAAATGTGGATTCTGTTCGTGTTAGAAGAGTTGATAAGGATATATAGCCAAAATCATATGCCGTTAAGTTCGCCAATAGCGCTAAACCGATGTTCGTGGGCGACGTTCTCTGCGCAACAACGGGTTGTGGATATTCTTGGAAGTTATCCGGTGGTAGCCAATTGTTCTCTTCGCTGACAAAATCCTCGAAGAATCGCCAATTTTTCCGCGCCAGTCGTCGTAAATCAGCCTTCTGTGCGGGTTTCAGTTCAGCATCTTTGCTGGCTAAATCTTGACTTAGAAATCTCGCGACAAATGGAGCAAAGAACCATAACGATAAAAGCGGCAAGGCAGACCAGGGTATCGTTGCAGGTTCGTTGACGAAAAGTGGCACACCACCAATAACCGAGGCGATAGGGCCAGCTGGCATCGATCGATAGAAATGAGCGATAGACCAACCCTCAGAATTTCCAGGATCCGACGCTGATCGCCATTCCAAGAGATTTTTATGAGTGAAGAACATTCGTTTTAGAGATTTAGTGATGCTACTGATACTTGTCATCGCATCATTAGGCACAAACATTAACGTCAAAATTGCGTGTATAATATGCTGAAGAGCGGCACGTGACTCTGATCTTATATGCGTGGTAATCCTAGAATA
>CAZUYQ010000006.1:56804-61795 GCA_964624705.1 uncultured Polynucleobacter sp. | reverse complement strand
GAATAAGATGGCTTATTCAGAAATCCAAACGAAACGCTGAAAAATGCTGATAAAAAATAAGCACCTAACACCAAATGCGTAATAAACTCTGGATGTTCTAATTCATACCAGGCTAAGAATAAAACAACGAGCGTTGCAATCGGAACTAAGCTACGCCGCAAATTGTCAAAAATTTTCCAACGTGAAATGAGAGAGAGCGGATTCTTCTCCCATGTGCCATTTCTCAACGGCACTCTTGGTAGTAACCAGTAAAGAATTTGCCAGTCACCGCGGATCCATCGACGACGTCTCTTTAGATCTTCGATGTAATGACTGGGGTGCTCTTCATAAAGTACGACATCACTGATAAGCCCGCTTCTCGCATAGGCGCCCTCGATAAGATCGTGGCTTAGAATTAAATTCGTAGGCAACACCGCAGACAAAGACTGAGTGAATGCGTCGACGTCATAGATTCCTTTACCGATAAAAGATCCCTCGGCAAATAAATCTTGATAGACATCAGAGACGGCCAAGGTATAAGGATCCGTACCGCCATCACCACCATATAAGCGAACAAACCATGATTTATTTGTCGAAGGCAAGTTAATGGCTACACGCGGCTGCATTATTCCATAGCCTTCGGTAATGCGACGTTTCTCTGGATCGAAACGAGGAATATTAAGTGGATGAGCCATTGCACCAATGAGTTTATAGGCCGTATCTCGCGGTAATTGCGTGTCAGTGTCTAGCGTTATGACATACTTAATCGTTGGCAGAATTTTAACATTGCCAGCGATCATTGAGAACGAAGGCGTCGATGCGCCCTCTCGGCAGGTTTTACCTCTGAGCAGTCCGTTCAAAGCCTCTAATTTACCGCGTTTTCTTTCATACCCCATCCAAACATTTTCTCGAGGATTCCACTCGCGGGAGCGATGCAAAATTAGGAATCTGTCTTCACATTCACCGACGTTTGGAGAACGATGCCGCTCATTCAATTGCTCAATGCCATTACGAGCAGCAAAAAGAACCGCATCGTCTTGAGGAGTTTTCTCAGTTTTTGCGTCTGCAAAATCAGTCAATAATGCAAAGTATACATTTGGATTACGATTGCCGAAGTAGCGTATTTCGAGACCTTCGATTAATTTTTCAACATTATTCAGATCAAACAGAAGAGTGGGCACCACTACTAAGGTGCGACAGTCGCTCGGCACTTCTTTTGAAAAATCGAGACGAGGTAAAATCTTAGGTGCTTTCAGTAAAGTAACAAGCCAGTTTGCAATCGCTACCCCCACCTGACTACTACAAAGACAGGCAGCAATGATCATTGTATCAATCATCAAACCCGCAATTACTAGTGTAATAACCAGAATGGTAGAAAAATAAATAACGGCCCAGGTTTGATCGCGAGAGGTGAGAGAAGGTGCTTTTGAATTCAAAGATTTTTGAAGATCCCTATAGCCGTTATCAATGAGATAATAACCAACATGAGAACGCCGGTTTTTTAGTGGACTGGTACTATGTTCCTTCAGAGATAATTGAATCGCTGCTTTCGCAACTTGAATTTCATTTAGATCATGTTTTCTCGCCAGGTCTTCAATCACATGGCGATAGCGATCTCGAGTATAGAAATCCATTTTTCCGTAAATACCACAAGGATCCATTTTTAAAGCCTGTTCAACCAAGCTCATATCTTGAACGAATTCACGCCAATCAATCGCACTTAAGAAACGCAAACTACCAATGCTACAACTCACCGAAACCTGGTTAGCGGCCTGCTGCTGAATCTCGTGTTGCACTTTTTCCTGAATGGAGGAACCGCTCTCTAGGAACTTATGGTCAATCCAGGCGAGCGTAATATCGACTAATCCACTAAATTCTTGAAGCCGTTGAGTAAATTCTGCGACAAAGGAGTTGGTTAAGGGTGGCTTTGCTCGCGCCATATCTGCGACAACAAGAATTAAATTCTTTGGATCATTGGCTACCGACTCCAAAATAACACGCGCCCAATGTTCAGCTGTACTACGGTCTTCTAATCCAGCCATGACACGTACAGCAACCCGGCGTAGGTTTTCGATTAAAGCGAGGCGAAGCATAATAGGGATCGCCCAAAGTTCACCTAGGGTGAGGGGTGCCGTTTGCTGATAGGTCGAAACAAAACTTGCTACGTTGTTTTGATCGATACGACCATCCACGTGAGCGATAATCTCAAGAGCTATGTCATATACTCGGGGATGGCCATCCGACGGACCTCCATCGAGTTGAGGGAGTTTTGCACTGTAGCCTTGGGGTAAATGTCTTTTAGCTAGGCGAATTTGTTCTTCGATAAAGTGAAAGTTATCAAGAATCCATTCGCCTGCAGGAGAAATGCGTTTTTTTGCTTTAATCGTTTCACCAAGCAATACATGCGCTTGAAGAAGTACTTTTTCGTTCGATGTTAAGCGTGCTAAGAGCTCATCTCTTCTACGAACTTTGCGAACCCGATGCAATTTTGCCAGTGCTGAGGCATGTCGATTGAGTTGTTCGAGATTAAATAGCTCCCAGGATAGCGGTTGTTCGTCGACTAGTTGTGTTGTGCGACAGGATAATAGCCTAGAGCTGAAATCACCTGGCGTTGAGCAGAAAATTTTTGCCTGAGTTAGTTTAAACCTAAGACCTTCCGTGATTTCTTTTCCTAGTTTTAAAAATGAGAATTTTAAAATTTGATCGCTCAAGTTTCTGGCCCAATCAGCTTGCACAGCGTTAAAGAGTTGCCCGTGTCCATCTTCATCCCAGCGCCTACATACAAAACACCAATTGCATGTACAGCAAAATGTCGATTAACAATGCAATAATCAGACCATTTTTTAAGAATGCTCTCATTAGAACACAGTTTGTGCAATTATTGGCACAGATACTGCTACTCATAAATATTCCTGCATTGCAGAGCTTTACCTGAGCGAGACTTTCAAATCAGGTACTATTTTGAGCAATATGTTGCGATTTTGACATAATTATCAAAAGAAACTTTATGAGTCATTTAACGCAATCATTTTAATGAGGAGCGGTACAACCATTAATGAGTGCAATAACGTGCGGCGATCCCAAGAAGAGCATCAATATCTAACATGGGCTTTCGGATGACACCGACCGCACCCAATTTATTAGCCTTTGCCTGTGAGTCAATATCGGCCGTCATGACGACAATTGGAATAGCAGCCAATCGAGGATCTTTTTCTTGTTCGTGACGAAATTCAAATCCATCCATCACCGGCATCATAATATCGAGAAGAATAAGTGAGGGGAGACCATCCGAAGAATGAAGTAAATCTAATGCATGTTTACCATTAAAGGCTTGGCTTACGGGATAACCTTCCAGACCAAATACTTGTGATAAAAGCATCTGGAGATCTGGTGAATCTTCAACAATCAGGATATGTTTATTAAGTGTATGTTCAACGACACTCACGAATGCACCTCACAGAATCTTCGGAAATTCTAGGCAATTCAACAGTATGTAACGCTCAGTGTCCAGCCAATATTATATCCGTAGTTATAGCTAGTGGCTATTCACCATGTTTCATTAGAAAATGATTTTTACATTTCTCCCCGACAAGAGCTTAGCGGTTGTAGAAGTTAAATAATTTTCTTAAATTGAATGCTATCCATGAAAATTTACCAAGAAAATAATAAAGAACTAATTACCTACCGCAGGCTTTTATTTATTGCCGCCACAGTTTATCTTTTATGGTGGTTCGGTGTAGAAGCTCTTCTACCAGATGCATTCAATCCAATTAGCAGTCGACTATGGGTAGTTCTCACCATTTATAGCCTATTGGGCTTAAGCTACTTCTTAGAACGAATCAAACGTCACGTCCGCATTCTATTCATCTTTTCGACTTGGATTATTACCCTACATTATTTTTATCTCTTTTATCATAACGCAACAGATATAAACTGGACGATTGGCTGTTATGTTACCATCATTGCAATCAATCTTTACCTTCTCTCGAATGCTGCACTTATCTCATATTCAATCTTTGTAATCATACTGGCCCTCACACTCACGTACTTGCTCCCCCAGTTACGAAATTCTGTTTTCTTACCCGGGCTTATTACAATCATTATCCAGGCAAATATTGGGTTGTTTTTTCGCTTGGGCATTATCAAAAATCTTATTGAGAGTAATGAACGCTTTCGCTTACTTTTCAATACCGCTTTTGAGGGCATTCTCCTCCATGAAAATGGGCGCATTATTGATGTCAATGATGCCTTATGCAAAATGCTTGGATTTTCCAGCACAGAATTTCGTGGCAAAACAGTGCTCGATATCATCGATCCAGCTTATCGAGACGAAGTTGCCAACAATATGAATAAAGAAGTCTCTCCACCTTACGAAACAAAAGGTTTAACAAAAGACGGAACTTCGATTGAGATAGAAGTCCGAGCCAGAGTTTTTAAATATCATAATGAACTAGCAAGACTCGTTACCGTTAAAGATATCCGTGATCGGAAAGCCGCTGAAAAAGAACGTGTTACGGCGTTAACAATGGCTGAAAATGTCCGTATTCGCGACGAATTTATCTCAATCGCATCCCATGAATTAAAGACGCCTATTAGTTCTCTAAAACTACAGACGCAAATGATCGAAAGACACTTACAAAAAGCACCTACGCTAAAGGTGGAAACAGAAACTATTAATAATTTTATTTCATTGTTTCATCGTCAAATCAATCGTCTGACCGAGTTAGTTGAAACCATGTTAGATGTCTCTCGAATCTCATCGGGAAAACTAGATCTCAATATCAGCGAAGTCGATCTCGTACTTCTAGTCATTGACGTCGTCACTAGACTTCAGATTCAAAGTATAACTAGCAATATCCCCATAAACATTAAGACACCCGATCACCTTAGAATTTTCGTAGACCCCAGTCGAATCGCACAAGTTGTCGAAAATCTTCTGACAAATGCAATAAAATACGGTGATGATAAAGTAATTGAGATCTCAGTTTCTTCAAATCAAGATTATGCGATTC
>CAZUYQ010000006.1:48493-56794 GCA_964624705.1 uncultured Polynucleobacter sp. | reverse complement strand
GCTTGGAATTGCCAAAGAACATCATGAACGGATTTTTGATCGCTTCGAAAGAGCAATCTCCGCCAGACATATAAGTGGTTTCGGCTTAGGGCTTTATATCATCCGGCAGATTGTTGAAGCACACGGCGGAAACATATCGATTAAAAGTGAACTTGGTGTCGGTTCTATGTTTGAAGTTAAAATCCCGATTTCCACCAATCGAACTTTGGCTGCTAGCGATATTTAAGTTGGTTTTCCTTTACGCACGATAACTCTTAAAATGACTTCAATAAGATGAGGTGCACCAATAGGTTTACTTGCGTGCGCATTATATCCAGCAGCAATAATTTTATCTCTAATTTCATGCTGAGCATAGGCTGTCAAAGCAATCGCTGGAATCTCTGACGCAGGTTTATCGGTGGCCGCCCGAATCTTCTTAATGAACTCAATACCGTCTTCCTCTTGGAGTCCAATATCACTGATGATCACATCAGGAGTCCAACTTTCTAAAATACCCCGCGCGACGCTCGCCGATTCCGCCACTTTCACGTCGGCACCGCATCGGTTAAGAATCGTCCACAGCAACGTACGGGTATCAAGTTCATCATCGACCACAAGCACTGTGAAACCTTTTAACACCTTATTGTTCTCAACAGAATTCAATCTAAGACTTGCAGGGATATTTTCTTGCGCACGCTCTTTATCGTTTTCAATGGACGCGGCAGACATCACCGGTAGGATGATCGTAAACGTTGAACCCAAATCACGTCCTTCACTTGCTGCAAAAACCATCCCGCCGTGAAGCTCGACGATATGTCTTACAATAGCTAAACCCAGCCCTAAACCACCATGAACTCTCGTGGTAGAGCTATCCTCTTGCCGGAAGCGGTCGAAAACATAGGGCAGAAATTCCGAATCAATTCCACGTCCCTCATCACGCACGGTGATTTCAACTTTTGAATCGATACGCCTTGATGCAATCCTAATAGTGCTCGATTTCGGACTAAATTTAATTGCGTTTGAAAACAAGTTCCAAAACACCTGTTGTAGTCGTGTCGCGTCACCTAAAATTAAACCCGTAACCTTATCAAATGATGTTTCAATCTTAACTTTTTTTGCTAGTGCAGAAAGCTGGACTGATTGAAGAGCCGATTCTATGAGCGAGCTAGGATCAACTAGCTGAATATCAAGTTGAATCTTTCCTGTAATGATTCGTGATACGTCAAGAAGGTCATTAATCAGTTCTGCCTGAATATGAGCATTCCTTGAAATCGCATTGATTGCTTCCACAACCGCCGGATCTGATGGCATCTCCATTTTCAGAAGATCTGAATAACCCACAATGACATTTAACGGGGTCCGAAGTTCGTGCGAAAGAGTTGCGAGAAACTCATCCTTCATCTTATTGGCACGACGCAATTCCGAAGTACGTTGCTGAACTCGCATTTCAAGGTCTTTTTTTGCTTCTAAAAGTTCCGCTTCGGCTCGCTTTCTGACAACGATTTCTGCTTTCAGGTCTTCATTCGCACGTTTCAAGTCATCGGGACTCGGTAGCGCCAAAGCCTTCGGCATCAGCGGCCATAACAAGAAGGCGGTAAGGCAAGAAATCATCGCCGTTAAAAATTTTAAAACGCCTTGTAGCACGTAGTCCGGATGCCAAGTTGTCCAAATCTCCATGAGATGGGTCATGCCGCAGGCAAAAATAAATGCCGCAAACATTCTAAAAACCCAGTTAAACGAAAGATCCTTCCGCTTTCGGACAAAGGTTACTAAAGCAATAGGAATAGAAAAATAGGCTAAAGCGATCAATAAATCAGAGGCTACATTGAGCCATAGAACACCGGGTTGCCACAGATAGCAGTGACCATGAGGCATAAAACTCGTGTTATCTAATAGAGATGCAAAAAATTCTAGCATAACGGCCTACGAGGCACCGCTCCTCTCAGAAAATATCTGATTACCGTATGCTGCATTTGCCGCACACCCTGTCATCGACTAATTTTGAGCTTCGACAATGGTCTTCAAATTAGCAATACCTGCATTGAATTGATCGCCGACCATTTTTTCACAATCGATGAAAACAGTCATCAGCTTCGTCATAAACCCACCGTCACCAGACATCGACCATGTAAAGCGGGTCGCTGGGCCTTCCGGCGTTAATTTATACTGAATTAAGTTCTCTGCAAAAATAGGCTTCGTCATCGTAAGTTTAATATCTACGAGCTGGTTGGGAACAATACTTAACATCTCTAACTTGCCAGAGCCAGCATCACTATTGCCTTCAAATTCCATAACGGAGCCTACTTCACCGTCGTTACCGGTAAAAGTTTTTTTCATATTTGGATCTATCTTTTCATAGGGAGACCACTGCGAACCCAGCTTAAAATTACTTAGGTAAGGAAAGATCTTTTCTGCAGGAGCGTTAATCAGGCCACTACGTTCGTAATAAAATGTACCTCGTCTCGTCGAGACATAACCTAGAAAGAGGACAAGAACGACGAGAAGACCGAGACCTATTTTTTTTGACATAATTCACCCCAATTTTGTTAGATAAAAACTTACCATATGCCAGAGCACACGGTCAACTTCGCTAACTTTTCTAGAGGTTTATACTTATCCTACAAGCGGTTAAATACCGGGACTTTCAAATGAACGAATCGATTTATAGATTGATGTCCATCCGCATAAATAACGACATCAATACCCAACTCTCTGGCAACTTCCACGTCGTGGTCCGTATCGCCAATCATAATAGTTGCCGTCCGATCAAAACCTGCTTGCTCAATCAACTGAAGCCCACGAGTAACTTTACTTTGACCGAGAAAATCTGTCAGTCCGAAAACATGATTAAAATGATCGTGGATACCAAAATGCCGAAGTTGTTTGACTAACCATTCTTGCTGGGCCGCCGATAGAATCGACTGGGTAATGTTCAAAGCTTTCACTTCTTGAAGAAAGACCTCCACGCCACGATGTAGTCCACAGGATGAAAATTCATCGTCATAATTTTTGTGAAATTCATGCGATAACAAGTGAAAGTTTTTATCATCTGTCTCTAAACCCAACTTTTCATAATAAGACTTAATCGGGAATCCAAAGATTTCTTGATATTTTTCGATACCAAGGGGCTGCATGTTTTTGCCCACCAAGATCTTTGAGATGGCCCTGACCGCGATATCTACATCATTAAGTAAGGTCCCGTTCCAGTCCCAGATAATATGTTTTTTTCCTGATAGGAATGGTTTTAGTTGCTGCATAAAAGATCCTTACTGGAAAAGCACCCTGTGAACAAGAAATAGGCGCTACTGCCAAGTTTCACTTAATTTATCGGAATAGAACCTTAGTGCGCGATCATATGACTTTATCGTCGCGTCATTCGTCGTATCTAGTAGCAATGTCAAGATCTCGCCAAAAGAATCTTCTAACTTTCTTAAGTTATAAAGTGTCAATGACCGAAATACGCGTAATCCCCGGTGCTCGGGAAACTCAAGTACTGCTTGATCGAATATCTTAAGAGATTTTTCATACTCTCCCAAACAACGATATGTACTACCTAATCCTAGCAAGGCTCCAGATCTATCTTCGACCAAACCATTTGCAATAGCTTTTTCGTAAAACGGTACGGCTTCCGATTCCCTACCTAATGAATCCATGGTCCAAGCCATCTGATAATTAATATCTGGATGTTGAGAATCTTCGACTAAAAGTTTATCTAGAATCTTTAATGCTTCTTCGGCTTGACCGTTTTTTCGAAGAGCGATCACTTCAGCAAGCTCTGTTTTCAAAACGCCCATCCTTTACATCCGTGAATAATAGGCGGATAGTACAGAGCCCAGTGTGAAATTCAATAAACTTGTTTAAATGCTGTAAGGTAGTCCTCGATAATATCTTTTATAAATGGATAAAGCGAATGAATCATTGTATGGAACATTTAAATATTCCAGGCGTCTCGGCTGAAATGAGTGCCAACACCTTGCAATCAACTCCGCGGTGTTAGCTGTCCAAGATTTTGCATTTTTAAACAATTAGAAAGGTAACTTTGCGCGTTCGTATTGTTTGGGCCAAGTAATGTCTGATTTTAACTTATGAGCGGCGCTCAAGGCCCAATGAGGGTCACGTAAAACGGCGCGGGCTAGGAACACGATATCTGCAGCACCATCAGCTAATATTTTTTCTGCTTGTTCCGGTTCCGTAATAAGACCAACTGCACCTGTTTTGATACCAGCCTTCTGTTTAATTTCCGCTGCAAAAGGCACCTGGTACCCAGGACCAACAGGGATGGTCGCATGCGGAAGGTTTCCGCCCGTCGAACAGTCAATGAGGTCGACTCCTTCTTGGCCCAAACGTCGACTCAATTCAATCGATTGCTCGAGATCCCAACCACCGTCGGTCCAATCAGTTGCCGAAATTCTGGCAAATAAAGGTTTCGAGTTCGGCCAAATTTTTCGGACACGTCGAGCTAGTTCCAATGGAAAACGCATGCGGTTTTCGAGACTGCCGCCGTATTGATCCTTACGATGATTAGATAAGGGCGAAAGAAACTGATGCACTAAGTATCCATGCGCCATATGTAATTCAATCACACCAAATCCCGCAGTAAGCGATCGCTCTGCTGCTTTTTCGAATGCAGAAATAATTCTTTGAATACCAGCTTCATCTAATTCACGCGGGGTCATTGACGTATGATGAAAAGGAATCGGACTAGGGGCTAGCGTTTCCCAAGCACCTTGATCAGGGGTCAGAGATTTTCCACCACGCCATCCGAGATCTGTCGACGCTTTCCTTCCAGCATGGGCAAGTTGAATTGCAGGCACCGAGCCCTGATCGCGAATAAACTGAGCGATTCTTTTAAAGGACTCCATCTGCGTATCATTCCAAATCCCTGTGTCACCAGGTGAAATGCGGCCCTCGGGAGTTACGGCCGTCGCCTCAGCCATCACAAGAGCGGCTCCACCTTTAGCAAAGCCGCCAAGATGCACGAGATGCCAGTCATTCGGCACTCCATCCACCGCTGAGTACTGACACATAGGAGAGATAAAAACTCTATTTTTGAAGGTCTCGTTTCTGATATTTATCGCCGAGAAAAGCTGACTCATAAAAAGCTCCCGTTTTTTGCAAAAAAATCTAAGGAGCCGAAGATATCAAAAAGAAAGGAGCCCGTCATCCTAACGGCCTTACTAGGCCGCAGTTTTCACTGCAGACATGGTTTTCACTGCATAGGGTATATACATGACGAATGTGCAACCATGACCAAGCTTACTTTCGATCTTAATACTACCGCCAACTTTGAGAATATTTTCACGAACCGCCGCCATGCCAAATCCTCTTCCAGAAATCTCAGATACTTCCTCTGCCGTAGATAGAGAATCTGAGTAAACAAGTTCTAATTTCTGTTCATGAGTCATGGTCGATATTTGATCCTCATTGACAAGACCTAATTGCAGCGCTTTATTCACAACGCGATCTTGATCAATCCCGCGACCATCATCGCTTAAGGTAATCTGGACTCCAACTGGACCGACTCGGTCAGCACTAGCAAATGCCTCTTTTACTTCAAGACGAACACTTCCAACGGATACTTTGCCGCCGTCTTCGCGTTCTTCCGGAAGTTCGAGACCATGATCTAGAGAATTACGAATAAGATGTGGGAGGATATCACTCACAGCTTTAAATTTCTCTGGTTCGACGCGGGTATCAGCTCCGATCAATTGGAAATTAACAGTTTTGCCAAGTTTTGCTGCAGTCTGTTGAACCATATCTGCAAGGGGCCCCACTAACTCAATGACTGGCTTCTTGCGGAAATCGGCGACAAGTGCCTGGATTGCAGTATTCTTCTGCTCAATTGAAAGCTGATTTGCATAAGTTAACTTTTCAAGTCGATCAATATCTTGGTCAGACAACGTATAGTGATTTGATACAGGTTTATCGTAATCAAGGTGCAAGATCGCTTTATTCTTATTCAGAAAGCCACGGACCATAGTTTCAATTTTATGAATATCTTCCGAAACAATCTGCGATCGATCTTCGACAGCATGAATTTCGCGAGCAATCATTTCAAGATCGAAACATGAGAAATTGCCTTTAAGAGTATGTAAAATCCTTCGAGCTGTTTTTCCATCCTGAGATTGAACCGCTTCTGCAAGTGTCTTTACTTGTGATTTCATTTCGGTAACAAAATCCGTGAATGCAGTTGGTGCTTGAAGAATTTTCAGCAAGGTCTTTGCTTCTTGATTCTCAATTTCGGCATGTTCCAGTTCTGTAATATCCGTAACACTGAACAACACACCGCGAGGAGCTTTTGATTCATCACGTAAGAGCCTTCCGTCCAACCGCACAACACGGTGACCTGATCCAAAAGCAACGATAAATCTTTTTGGCATCTGCGATAATGATGTCTCTTCAGGGAAAATATCTTCACATAATTGACTATAGAGGGTCATAAACCATCCGGCATCTTTAGCGTTCATGCGGAACGCTTCGGTTACGGACTTACCAACGAGGCTATTCTGCTCCCATTCTAAGAGAGTTCCACAGGAAGCCGTTAAGCCAGGTCGGATAAACCCTTTAATGTCACAAATAAAGAAACCAAAGCTAACATTTTCGACAATATCAGTCATGGCCTGCGAATGCTTCGCAATCGTGGAAAGCATATTGTTAATCTCATTTGCCAGAAGTCCAACCTCATCGTCACCCAGAACTGTTACACTGGTCGTTTTTTTGCCGTTCGACAAAGCTCCGGGAGCCACTTGAGAAACTTCACCACTTAGGCCGATGAGGCGAGCGACCATGGTTCGGTCGATAATTAGGACCATAAGAATCACAAACAAAAGCCCAAGACCGGCCACGATATTCGTAAACAGTGAAATGGTTTGCAAACCTTCTTTCATCAATTCTCGTGGAATCGGTGACCATAGCCCGATTGCTGGTTTGCCAAAGACATCTTGAAACACAGCGTAGCCAGCAACGTTATCAGCGTCGCTAACCTGAAGGCCAATCGGGTGATCTTCGCTTAGAGTTTTATAGACAGGGCTCGTAGCAGTACTTAGTTCATCCAGTGATAAATTTAGATTTGTTAGTTCGGAGATACGTTTTACAAGGTTCTTATCTAAATACTGACCAAAGATGAGAGTACCGGCCACTGGACCTTTTTGTTCACTCGTAATAACTGGACGCGACACGATAAGAGCTGGACCTTCAGGCAACATCACGATACCACTAACCCCCGCATCGATTTTATCTCCCCAATTAAGATAGGGACTTTTAGTATTAAGAAAGAGGTCTGCCCCTTTGGAGTGCGGAGCTGGTTTAAAGTCCTCCGAGTTTCCTTGAAGAAAACTGACAACTTCGTTTTTGGCGTTAAGATAGACAAGGATATGGATCTTTAAGTTACCAAGCGCATTGTCGGTTAAGTTTGAGGTTTTAAATGCCTCGTTACCATCTTGAACAAATTTATAAGCATCATCCCAATATGCCCAGTCTTGCGCTTTCGTCAGAAGGAAATTTTCCTGTTCTTTGACGGCTTGACGAACACGCTCCATCGTTGCCCGTCCTTCGCGCTGCTCCAGACCCTCAAAACTTTTAACCAGATAGAAGCGGCCAGAGAGGTAAAGTGTTGCAACTAAGGTTGCAACGCCCATCACCAGAGCAAAGAATGTTTTGGTTCGAAGTGACTTGTTCCAGGCAATGGACTTAGATAACTGGTCTGACATTTTGAAGCTCCCCTAGCGATAAAAGTGCGTCGACAACGACTTTTAAATTCATCGGAGAAGGCATGAACTTCTTGATTTAATTCATCTAACTTATTGTATTTACTACCCATTTAATAGGGGTATACCCTTAGGTAGAAATACCAGCGGCAGGTAGGTTGCCGGTTTTATACCATTGTCGCGGAACTTAAATTTTGATCCTACTCACTTTGACTACAAGCCTCTTCAGATGCTTTAAATCTAATGGGTTTGCTAAAACAGTGTCGAAGAGACGGTAGGTTGCAGGATCTTTTTCCTTAAGCCATGCAAAACTCTGCTTGGATCCTAAATATCGTTTCTTCCTGATAGCAAAGTATTCATAAAGCAAAGCCTCATGAAGCCAAGCTCTCCGGTAGTTTCCTTCAATATCCCCGACGGAGATGCGATCGAACATTTTATGCAGCCAAATCTTTCGAACTTCTATCTCATCCGCCGGCAGTGGCTTATACTTTATTTTGCCTGCAGCATCCAATCTTTGCAAAAAATTCGAGCCGAAATGAGACTTCTCATATAAAATTTTGGATCCCAACATATAGAGATGATTTTCACCCAGCTCCTTTAAATCCTTTTCGGGAAA
>CAZUYQ010000006.1:41455-48483 GCA_964624705.1 uncultured Polynucleobacter sp. | reverse complement strand
GTCGAGATAAACGCCTTTACGCTTCTCAGCGACGCGAAATTTCTTCCCAGTTTTACAAACACCCATGACATCGTAATCACTTTGGTCAGTGGCATCACCTCTCGCTCGCGACCCGTAGAGAAGTACCGTGTGACATTTGTGCTTTTTTACTAATTTTTCGACGATCTTCGTAAGCAGAGGGTCTTCAAAGGTTGGGAGGTTATTTTTCATAAGGAATGAATCACCAAAATCCAGGAACTGCACCTGCTGGCGAAGCTCGTAGCTCAGAAGCACATTCTTTTGCTAAAGGACAGTTCAATCCCATACTCTGATTAATGGTACTCACCCACTCCAATTCTTGGAGATAAGTCTTAGATTTATATTCCACTCGCAAAGAGTCGGGAAAAGAACTTTCGACCTGTGCCAAGCAATAGCAGGTCTCGCCTTTTGGCAACAAAGCTTGACTACCAAACAGTTGTTTGTGTCCTTTATTAATTAGGTAGCGGTCTATGCCATTAGCCATCATATCTTTATCTGTTGTCGAACCTAATTCTACCGCACGTTTCGCAAATAGGAATGCTTGAAAAAAATGATCTGGAAAATCGAGATCACCATGTTGAAAGATAAGTGCGGCATTGGAATAGTCTTCTTTCTTTGACATACACCCGCGCGCGAAGATTGTTGCAACTTCGATGCGGCGTTCGCGGTCTCGTGTCAGAATGATCTCCCACGGTATACCTGAGTTACGGTCTTCTTGATCTTGCTTTTCTAGTTCTTGAAGGCGTTGCGAACTTTTTTTCAATAGCTCTGGGTTATTTTGGCAGGATACATAGTCATCGGCCTTTGTAGTCGTGGCAGCCACCACCAGCAGCCAACACATCAATCCATTCATTAATAAATATAGCCTCACATAAACCTCACTCAGCTTTAAGTTTCATTTGTGTACCAATTTGGCCGATTCACGACAAAAGTAGACCAAGTCTTATCAATGAAATCAATATCGAACCAGTTTTCTAGACGAAATTTTGCACAATAAATGCACGCATATCATGCAGTTTAATCGCTATTAATAAAATAGAATCTAATTATGTATTAGAAATCAAATCCCACAGCACGCATGCCAGCATGGCATGTTTTCTGCAAACTAGTTTTACATGATGACAAACAGTCTAGCGGATGTCCCGACAGACAAAATTAAAAAAGGAATTTTAATCATGGTAAAATTTTTCGGTATCATCAGTTTTGCAGTCGCTTCATTCTCTTTGAACGTCAACTTCTCGCATAGTCATTTCCGTATAGCTGAAAGTACAAGTGCCGCCGACCCATGTCCCGGTGTTCCTCCTGCAGAGGCTTGTCCAGCTAACTAGTTGCTCCTTCTCATCTTCAATCAACGCGCACGTATAACTTCATGGGAGCTACGTGCGCGTCGCTATTTGTGAGTTCGCCTTTTCATATCAGTCATTTAGCTACCATTGACTTCTCATCCGACTTTCCCTATATTTAACTTATTGGTTAATTAACCGATAGGTAATATATGCGTGATCACTTAAGCCAAACATTTGCTGCCTTAGCAGACCCAACTCGAAGAGCCATGCTCGCTCGCCTTGCGCTCGGTGAAACCAGTGTTTCCGATCTCGCGAAACCATTCTTAAACGATATGAGCCTTCCGGCCGTTACCAAACATTTGAAGGTATTGGAAAAGGCAGGTGTCATTACAAAAACCAAAGATGCGCAGTGGCGTCCATGCAAACTCAATAGTGCCGCCTTTAAAGAAGTGGCCGATTGGATGGAAGAATACCGCGTTTACTGGGAAGAAAGTTTTGATCGTCTCGACGAATACTTAAAAACAGTAACAAAAAAAGAAAACGCGAAAGGAAAGAAGCATGGCAAAAACAAAAAGTAGCTCTAACAAAATCAAAATCACTCGGATTTATGATGCTCCCGTCAAAGCCGTCTGGGATGCCTGGACCGATCCAAAGCAAGCTGCTCAATGGTGGGGTCCACGAGGATTTACTATTACTACACATAGCAAGGATTTAAAGGTTGGTGGTATTTGGCATTACACGATGCACGGACCCGACGGCACGGACTACCCAAACAAAACCCTCTACCACGAAGTCGAAAAACTTAAAAAATTAGTCTACGATCACGGAGGCAATGACGAGCAGGCGCCACTGTTTCGCGTAACGGTTTTGTTTAGCGAAAGCAAGGGCAAGACCACCATGGATATGACCATGCGCTTAGCGACGCCCGAGGCTGCAGAAGAAACACGTAAATTTATCAAGAAGGCTGGAGGTAACGGTACCTGGGATCGACTCGCGGAGTATCTCGAAGCGGAATCAACCAAAAAAGATATTTTTGTCATCAACCGCACGTTTGATAGTTCCATTGAGAATATGTATGAAATGTGGACGAATCCTGAGCACCTTTCGAAGTGGCTACCTCCAACAGGTTTCACAATGAAATTTATAAGGTCCGATATTCGTGAGGGTGGAACAACCTTCCACGTTATGACTGACGGCGACAAGGTCACCATGTATGGACGAGCGAAATACCTAGAATTGAAGAAACCAAATCGCGTGGTTTATACTCAACAGTTCTGTGATGAGCACGAGAATATCTCACGGCACCCGTTTGCACCGACTTGGCCAGAGACAATGCTCACGACCCTGACTTTAACAGAAGAAGGACCCGATCAAACACGCGTCACGATTCTTTGGGAAGTATTCGGCGAAGCCACAAGAGAAGAGCGGGATATGTTCCATGCCGCGAAAGATGGTATGACCTTGGGTTGGACCGGATCGTTTGACAAGCTGGAAGAATATTTATTGGCGTGAATGCTTACTGTCCTCACGGATGACAAATTATTCAGTCATCTCTGAGGACGCTTTTGTTTTGCCATACAGGTAAGTAGGTCTTTCTAGGAGTAATTTAAAGTCAATAGGCTTGCCGATATGGTCGCTAAAACCGACCTCCGTAAGAAAGTCTCTTTTCTAAGAAAATGACGATTATCGCGCAATCATCCGTACGTTGAATCTTGAGTCATAAGAATGCTTAACATCCTTCAGGACGTCAGGTTCGTGCAAATCTTGTTTCGTTAAACCTATCGTTACATGAGGATAGAAGTGCCCAGGATCCCAGTCACTAGGACTACCTCCACGACTCACGTACTCTTCCCATATCACTTGCCTAATGGATCTTAACTTTGAAGACTCGATTATAAGAAAATACGTTTCTTCGGTGTTTCCTTGTATCAACTTTCTTCCAGATCCAATACCTTGAATCACTAAGTCTGCTGATTGTATCTGGTTAGCCTGCGCAATCGCTTCGATATCTTCCATCGTAAGATAACGACTTAAAATATTGTGATACTCCGGAGGCGTAATTACCGTAACGTGGGCTTCGCCATCGTTTGACCAGTCTTTTAAAAAAATCAAAGGGCGACCAAGAAACTTAGAAATACTCTCCCGCATTTCCGCAATTGGCTTTGGAGGTAAATTAAGAGCTAACGCATTATCAAATGCTCCTTGCCCCACATGGGAGACAAACGGAAGCGCCTCTCCCGAATAATTCTTTGGAATTGAGAGCGTCGCAACGAGAGGACGCCATCTTTGAGAATGAGCAAGAGGCCTGCTTACTGTTTCCGCTACGGCGCAGCCTGTAAAACTGCCGAATAATCTAAAAATAACGGTTAAGAGAAAAGCCCGATAAATCTTTGGTGGCATCTGGAATTTCCGTTCCTTGTTGAATGGAAATCTCTTTTAGTCAATATACCGATATAATGTAAATAATTTTTCCGTATTTGCAATATAAGGAATAGTTATAGTCGCACGCAACAACCTACCGAGATAACGACTACAGGTAGCAACCTAGATGCACTTTTAGAGTTTAAATATCTGAATTCTATTTTGCCCGAAATCAGCCACGTATAACCTATTGCCGACATACTTCGCATAATAGGGATCAGTAAAACATCCAGGACCATCTCCGGGAGCAGAATCAACATCGTCGGTTCGCCAAGTCGCACTACCGATTCCATTCTTATCGCAGCCTAACCAGCCGAGAAATTTTCCGGACGGACTAAATTTTTGTAGGCGGTTGTTATGGAACTCAGTGATGATCATGTTCTGATCCGAATCCAGCGTCAGGGCCACTGGTGCATTGAAGCCACCATGCTTTGAAGATAGGGCTGAGTAACCGGTCGTGCGCCATTGGCTCGCCACTTCACCGCCGATATCTTGGCCGAGCCAACCGAGTGGAATTCCATCCTTCGAAAACTTAACAATGCGGTGATTGTATGCATCTACTACCAAGTATGTTTGTTCATCTGCTACGATCAAAGCATGTGGTTTAAAAAAACCACCTAATTCTACCGAACCAGTTGGAACGCCTTCAGTACGCCAACCCTTAAAATCAGGGCTATTTGCATCCCATCCCAACCAACCGACAAACATACCATCTTCTGTAATTTTGATGACGGATTCTCCACGGAAATCGGCAATATAAATATGGCCATCGCCGCCGTAGAATGCAGACGCTACACCTTCCATCAATCCTTTACGGGTCCGGTCAACAACTTTGGCATCTTTAATGAATCCAGAAGTAAATTCACCGGTATCTTTGTAGCGCCCAAAAACACCGATCAGCTTTCCGTCAGGAGTAAATTTCTGTAAACGACTATTCGCATAACTGTCGATCAATAGATTACCTTCTTTATCAAAGTCAACGGAATGCGGTTCAAAAAAGGCTCCTGGACGCGCTCCCGGTATTGCGTCACCTGATAGCGCCCAACCATTTGTAAGTGTTCCATCTGTGCGCTTACCAAGCCAGCCAACCAAATTGCCATCGCGATCGTGTTTAACAACGCTACTATCGCGAAAATTACAGGTATAAATGTTGCAACTTCCATCAACGTTCAAACACATTGGGGCAATCACACCCTTAATGATCGTAATATCGTTGTCGTCGTCACTTCGAAAACAAGGAGTAGTCGGAACGGACGGTTCAGTTATTAAAACATCACTCACTGGAGCAGGAACTTCTTTATCGCTCGGTCTGCAGGAAAATTGAAACATAGCAATAAATATCGCTAATAACGCACTCGACTTAGATAGAACCCTGTCATGACATTTCATCTGTCCGCCTCCGAGATAACACAAATTTCATACCACGATTATTTTATCTGGCCTGAAGTCTGTTTGTCCAAAATCAGCGGCAATTACAGGACTTTATAGTGAGATATACTTCCTCATACTTACTTAGATTGATATACAAAGACTAAAGCATTAAACTACTTGCGGCAGATGGTTGAGGAAACCAGTTATCAGTTGGGAAAATAGCGCCCGCTTCGCAAATATGCAAGGCAAGAGCTTGCCTGGTCGATGATGAGTTATTACGGTAACTACGATGCACTAATCCGCCATGAGTTACAATAATCCCTCCAGCAGGCACTTCTAACGGAACGTAGTTACCTTCGTAGTTTATCTCGTTATCTTTTTCGACAGGCGCAAACACGCCTAGCCCTGACGTCGGGTCAATAATCCGGCGAGACTGTAGGCCAAGCTCATGTGATCCAGGAATAGCCCAGACACAACCGTTCTCTATGGTCGCATCTTCCAGCGCAATCCAAAGCGTGATGCAGGAAGGCGAGGTGGTGTAGAAAACACTTCCATCTTGATGAGGAGGAACACCACGTGAGCCTGGCGGCTTCATAAAATAACGCGACTGGAACATCATCGCCTTGGAATAGCCAAGACATTGTACGATATCCACAATGATGCGACTCTTAGCAAAAGAATGAAACAGGGGATCATTGCAATGCAGCGCATGGCCGATCTCGATAATCTTATGATTTTTTCCATCATAAGATAAAGCTTCGTCACCCCGGGCAAAAAAGCAACTTACCTTCTCGAGGCTCTCGAAAATATACGCCTGCCCTTCTAAACTTTTCTGCAATAAAGTCCCATAAAAAATAGATCTTGGTTCTGAATCAAAGTCCCAGTTTTCGACAATTTCATGTGCGCGAGCCTTAAGTCTCTCTTGCCAAGACTCTGAAACACTGTTTTTGAGAATTACAAAACCTTGTTTATGAAACAGCTTCAGATCATATGAATTCATTTTATAGGATCACCCCAAGGTTGAACTATTCTTCCAATGTACGCTTTGTCAGCGGATATACGAGTGTCCCGTTATAGTTATAGATAATTTTTGTAAGATCAAGAAGACTCCAAACAGTCTCTCCATCATTTGTTTTGCAACGTCCCGCCAGCATCCCACGGGAATCCACCGAGGTGTCCTCGCAGGTTGTATGAAATTTGCTCAAAACCGCTGTGTTGGCATCCACTGTCAGATGACCATCTTGATTATTGACGCCACGCAGCCGAATCGCCGTTTGATATTTCCCGCCGTTTTCTGCAACGCAAACTGCCGAGATGCTCGCCTTCTCAAGCTTTATACTGGTACATGTTTTGAAAGCATTTTTGAACTCAGCCGCATGCAGATTCGTCGCGAATGTAGCAAACATAACGAAAAAAACTTTTTTCATAGAAACTCCCTATTCTGATGTTTTGAAACTTACAGTACCTACACGCGTGGTCATGAAAAACAATCATAGCTCATCATTTGAGTGAATCACGATCTCATAGATCGCATCGCCAACACAAACACAAAAATTGGATCCAGAAGTCTCTCACGTTCAGATGACGGAATCGCAACAAACATGAGAATTTCATAAGAACGAATGTGGGTAGAATTGTGAATTACAACAGAATAGAAAAAATGTTGTTAGCGATTGTTTTCTGAACTAGCATCTCGTTGAGCCGAGTTTGCTGTTGGTACCATTGTGGTGACCATCTAAATGATGCGACAACATAGGGAGTGTTACATGATCAATCTTGCTGATTTGAAAATAGATACCCATCAAAAATGGGCACAAAACTACTTTTTGGAACATGGTAAAACTCCATATTCGAAAGAAAGCCCATATCTCGATTCGCTCGCAGAGATGACGCCCTGGGTTCCTTATGAAAAATATATGCAGGCAAAGCTAA
>CAZUYQ010000006.1:39516-41445 GCA_964624705.1 uncultured Polynucleobacter sp. | reverse complement strand
GGGGGCTTCTTCACGTTAAGTTCCCTCCAAATATTGCTGAAGACAACCGCCTCCATACTCATCTTTATTCAGATCGTTTAATTACAGTAATCGAAGGATCAGGTAGCTTTTTGATCGCACCCCTCGATCAACCCATTAAGAGTATCAAGGTCAAGCCTGGCGATCGCGTTTGGATGCCGCGCGACATTCGCCACACATGGTATTCCGGAGAAAAGGGGCTTGTAGTTGAGTCCATCCATAATCCATTCTTCGCTTTTGACGACGCTGATATCCTAGTTTATGACGAAGATCGCGGTTACATCGAATTCCGTCCAGATGGCTCCTTCGTAGAAAGAAAACTCATCAGCGCGAAGCTATACACCCTTGATCATACAGCTGAAGTTCAACCCCGTGAACGCGCGTACGCTTAACTGAGAATTCAAAAACAACGGAAAGTTAGGCAGTATACTTTATGCCATGCCTAACTTCCGATCTTCCGAAATAAAGCAAATCATGCAGCTGACTAAGAGTTGGGAAAAAACATCGACTATTAGAAACCGCCCGCAGCGCATCCTCGCTTTGGAAGAAGGTAAGTATTTTTTTCCTCCTGTCGAGCAGCCACTGTGTCTGCATCCGCTTGTTATCAGTCTTGGCGAGCAAACCAAGCATTATATCCTGACACAAGCAGCCTATATTTTTATGAAGAACATGGTGTTATTAGAGACCGATGTTATCTGCGATATTTCTACCAAGATCGCTCGCGGCAAATCGCCAATCAAGTTCCCCGATGAAATTTGTCAGAGCTTACTCACTGTGATCATCGATGAGACGTATCACGCTTACGTCGCAAATGATTTTATCTATCAACTTTCGGTCGCCACTGGCATCAAACCGTTGGAAGTAACTCAAACTTCGTCACTTAGCAGGGCTATTCAGCTGTCAACGCGGGGACTTTCGCCGCAACGTAAAGCATTTTTTGAGATGATTGCGGTTTGCATCGCAGAAAATTCTATTACGTCTGAATTGATTCAATTCACCCAGAACGCCGAAGTTAACCCGTTCTTTAGTGAGGTCAACTCTGACCATAGAAGCGATGAAGCTCGCCATGCGGCTATTTTTACCAGAATCTTGACTTATCTATGGCTAGAAATTCCGGACGTCGACAAAGCTGTACTGCGCTCGCTCGTACCACAATTTATTCACGAGTATCTTAGCAACGAACTCAAGATTCAAAATGGCAGAACGATACTAAACCAATTGGATCTTACACCTCAAGAGATTGAAACCATTCTCTATGAGACATACCCAGAATATCCGTTGGACAATGAGGAAATGCTTGGCACGCATCCGGTTGCCGTCAACATCATGCTATTTCTTAAGCGCTGTGGAATTTTGACGGATGACACACCAAACTCTAGTAAAGATCATTGGACATCAGTTGCTAAGAATCTAAATCCCTGGAATTTAAATTTTCTCCGCGGTCCCAAAGAGCTTTTCCAAGAAGCAAAGCTTCTTCGAAAAAAAATCATATCTTTAAACACAGAATTTTCCGGCATCGAGTGCTGCGGCCTCTTACTGTCTTACATCCATAGTGTGACCCAGGAAAATGAACTCGCATTTATTTCGGGCTCCACGCCCGTCGTGAGTCAGTTTAACGGCGACGAACCAATGGATGAGTTTATTCGTAAATTTGTGAATAAATGCAATATTTCAAAAAAAATGGGTGGTGATTTTTCAGAATTTATTCAGGGTGCCGATCCTAGTCTATCGGAATGGATGCGAGGCTTGCCGCTCGTGATTGAGCTCAGCGAAGAGATTTGTCGTGCAGATCAGATGGATGATCAGTTGGTTTTTCATATTAATAAGAACAGTCTGGACAATCTGAACCTTTCTGTTTCATTTCATTCCACTTATTATGCAGAAGCACGCGTAAGCGCACTACTGGATAAT
>CAZUYQ010000006.1:16728-39506 GCA_964624705.1 uncultured Polynucleobacter sp. | reverse complement strand
GGAGCAGGTTCGCTGTTTATAAGCACCATTGGTTTCATCTTAAAGTTAAATCATATGCCCGGTGCAGCCTCACTGTTGTTCCTGGGGTCGGTCGGACTGACCACCGTCTTCCTGCCCTGGTATTCCCACCTGGTGTACATGAAAAAAGGCCGTTTCGAAAACAGCTTCCTCTTCCTCTGCACAGGGGTTATGTATTTTATTCTATTCAATCTTTTACTTTTTATTTGCAGATCGCCGAAAAAAACAAGTCTATTTGCATTTCTAAACTTCCCTTGGTGAATCAAAGGCAGCGTCAAGATCTTCTTGTACAAGGACTGCAAAGTAACCGAGCCTGGTCACCTACAACCATAACTGACTTGTTTGCGAAACATGTTCTTGCTAGCCCTAGGGCAGACGCCCTCGTTGATCTTCATAAGGTATTCACTTATGAAGAGCTTGACGACTTATCCAACCATGTAGCTAGGAATTTAATTCAGAGAGATCTAGGCCGTGGCGCAGTCGTGGCCGTGATTCAAGAACGGGGCTACGCCTATATCCCGTTGGTGCTGGGTATCATGAAAGCCGGCATGATTTTTTTATCCTTGCCGGAGGACGGTCCCGAGTCGAGACTTCGCAAAATATTAGACGATGCGCAAACTAGTCTTTTAATTCTGGATAAACCTGCTCAACACCGAGATCTCTGCCAAACCCGCCCCTGGATATCGGCTGACGCGTTATTATCTTCATCATCTACAAACTTAGATATATCCAAATTAGAAGCATTTAAGGCCCGACCAGGCGACATCGCCTGCATCCTTTACACCTCAGGATCGACAGGTATTCCTAAAGGCGTGCAAATCAAACATTCGGCGCTCGCCTACTTCGCCCGCGCCGCAACGTCAACATTTCCGATCACGAATACTGACCGACTTCTGCAGTTTTCGGTTCATAGTTTCGATGCCTCTCTCGCAGAAATATGCAATGCCTTGAGCTCGGGCGCATGCCTCGTTATGCGTACCGAGAGCATGCTTGATTCCAGCGCACAATTTTTCACTGAATGTGAACGTCTACAGATTACTGTACTAAATTTACCGACACCCTTGTGGGCGCAGCTGGTAAAAGACGCAAAAGCATTCTCACTCATGCTGCCCAAGATGCTTAAGACAGTGCTGATCTATGGTGAGAAAGTCTTGCCCGATTCTCTTGCAGACTGGTATGAAATTACCGGCGATAAGATCAAACTTGTCAATACTTATGGACCGACCGAAACCACCATCGCAGCGTCTGTATGTGACCTCGGCAAGTATCCAAAGCTTCGCACAACAGAAAGTCTTATTGGTCAATCTTTAGGTCACACACATTTATTTGTTCTCGACCACTTTCATAGGCTTCTGCCCATTGGTGCTGCGGGCGAATTGTATATTGGCGGACCAGGAGTCAGTCCCGGTTATATCAGAGATCTACAACTGACAAAGCTGCGTTTTTTTGAGCAACTGGGCTTGCCGGAGGAAGGCCTAACTAGAGCCGGACTACTCTATAAAACTGGCGATAAAGTTCGTTGGCTAGAAAGCGAAAACAATCTCGATCAGAAAGTTCTGGCATTTATCGGCAGAGACGATCGTCAAGTGAAAATTCGGGGATATCGGGTCGAACTGGGTGAAGTGGAGCATGTCTTAAATTCATGCCCAGGCGTACAAAGCTCAGTTGTCATTTGTTACAGCCAAGGCGACCAGCAAATTCTCGCAGCATTTATCGAGCCGCAGTCGACACAATTATTGAACTTATCTGAGGTGCAAACCTATATTCAAGGCAATCTGCCGTCTTATATGCAGCCAACTCGTATCAAAATCCTAGATGCATGGCCCCTTACGATAAGAGGCAAGGTTGATAAAAATCAGCTGATTGCTATGCTGTCTCGTTCAGATTCCAATCAACATTTTATGGATCCGATTGAAGCGAAACTTGCCGCATTATGGCAGGAATTGTTAGAGGCAAAGGATGTTCGTCCCGGAGCTCATTTCTTCCAGCTGGGCGGACACTCTTTGATTGCGATGCGTTTACTTCACCGTATCAATAGCGAGTTCCAAACCAAGTTAACACTTCGCCATGTTCTCGAAAAACCACAAATCGAGCAAATGGCCGAGTTGATTAAACAAGATTGCAAAAAAGCAAGTCAACAGTCTGCTATCTTAACCGAAAAATCTTTACGCACCGACGAACCTTCACCTCTTAGCTTTGCGCAAGAAAGCCTGTGGCTGGCGGATCGCCTGCACGGCGGTAAAAGCATTCATTATAACGTGGCATACGCGCTGAGTTTTAAGACGATCATTGATAAAAATCACCTCGAAAGAGCCTTGAATTATTTGTTGAACCGTCACGAGATCTTAAGGAGCGTTTTCCGAGAGAGCAAATCAGCAATAACACAAGTTGCGGTCGATTTTTCATTAAAGTTGCAAATAGAGGTCGTAAGTGAAGCTGAGTACCGGACAAAATCTCTTGAAGAAACGCGAACGCCATTTAATTTGACGACTCAACCACCAATCCGAATCCGTCTGTTTCAATTAAAAGAAACCATGCAAACGATCTTACTGGTTCACCACCATCATATCATTCACGATGGACAATCGATTGTTATTTTCTTGAATGAGCTGAAGGCCTGTTATGAAGCCTTTGCAAGTGACCGGACGCCATCGCTTCCTGCGATCACGATGCAGTACGCCGATTTTGCGAAATTACAGAGAAATTCGGATACCGCTGATCACGAAGCTATGACTTACTGGCAAGAGAAACTTGAAGGGTATCGTCCGCTAATTCTAGCTTTTCGCAACAATTCGGGACGAACTATCCCGTCCAAGGGAGATCACTTTCAATTTTCAATCGAGGGTGATCTTGCTAAAGCACTGCGGAAGGTCTGTTGCCAAAGAGATTCAAGTATTTTTTCTGGCTTATTGTCTATTCTCACAATCTTGTTCCACCGTTATACCGGGATGACTGACATCGCTGTCGGATCAACATTCGCCACTAGAACTCATCAAGACCAAGAGCAGCTCATAGGCATGTTCACCAATATGGTCATTCTACGAAACCAGATTAATCCTGGAGAAACATTTTCGTCGCTATTGAATCAGGTCAAAGAAACGATCTTGGATGCCATGCAGTATTGCAACGTCCCCATCAATCATATCGTTAAAAAGACAAAGCTCGCGCGGATGCCCAACGATTTCTCACTCTTTGATGTCGTTGTGAGCTTTCATAATTTCGAGAAAGGTTTGACAAAGTTAGTGTCAAAATCGTTCGAAAGTGACGTTAATTTTATCGACAGTAAAACTGCAAAATTTGGAATAACCTTCGACATATACGACGTTGGTGACTCTTTTACATTTAGGATTGAGTACTGCACTGAGCTTTACGATCAGGAGCGTATTAAAGATATTGCTGGCGATATTCGTGATCTCGTCGAGGACGTGATAGTAGCGGAGGTGCATCACCATAAAATTTTGTTAAAGTGAAGTCCCTAAACAATAGTTCTTTTTGTTTAATAATGTTTAAAAAATCTGAAAACCATCGGGAGCCGACATGGAAAATTTAGTAAAGCAACTATGTGAGAACCAAAACTTCGAGCGTCTGTTGAAGTATATCCGCGACGAAGAACGAAACATCGGTAGCTGCGGTAGCGGTGGCGGTGGCGGTGGCGGCGGCGGAGGCAGTGGTGGCGGAGGAGGTAGTGGTGATTGTGGGTCATGCCAAGTCGGATAAGAAGTCGATCATCTGGGCGTCTCACTAAGTAGTCTTGACGCCCAGATTTCTAAGAGGATCATTTCATAATGAATGACGAACATTTGATTCGAGAAGACGATCTCCTAGACCTGGTCGATCCATTTCTAAGAAAGCATCTTGATAAAAAATTTCACGACTATGAACCAGAAGAACGCACCATCTGTATCAAAGAACTTTTAAAGTTTTTGTATCTTTCTTCTAAGCACCGCGAACTAAAAGCCTCCTTTATTCCTGTAACTCAGGAAATCGATAATTTCTGGCATGAATTAATTCTTCAGACAACTTACTATCAAAAGCTTTGTGCAAGTCTACCTGGTGGTGAACTTGTCCATCATCAGAGCATGCCTTTTAGTGAGTATAAAGAGGAACGCTCGAAAGAAGCGCTGACGACTGAAATTCTGCAGTGGTTTTCGCTATATGTAAAAACATTTGGCGACCTACAGGAAGACCGGCTTAAACATTGGTATTTTATCAATACAGTATTGAAAACTCTTAATATTTCCCTTCGAGAGCTAAATCAATTTGCTAAAGACAGTCCTCTGCCGTCAAAGCAGAGTTTACAGACTTGGCCTAAGCCCGCCCCTTCGCTCACTTGGAACCGCTGGGCTGAAGTTACAGCTGATGGCAGCATTTCAGTGGACGCGTCCGAGCGACCTATACGCATGGTAAATAGCGATGGTACGGGTGAAGAACTCTTATCGCATCATAAATTTGGTGCCGATCTTATTCGATTTGCAGCCGGCAAAGGTGTAAAAAAACATGTCCATATCGGCGATCATATTCTATTCGTGCTAAGCGGCACGGGTACAGTTACGTTTTACAACGAAGTTCACCACTTGAATCCAGGTATGTGTTACCTTATCCCTGGCAACGCTCCGCATGCTATAGATGCGACAACAGACTTGGTCTTAATTGCCGTGGGTAATGATCGCGCCCCAGTCGGTAGCGTTGAACGCATGGAACTATTCAATGAATCACATGCAATTCACCACTGAACTGAAGGCCATCTCTCAACCTCGTTCGAACGAGGGCACTAGATATTCCATCACTATGGAACGCGATCTTCTAGCACAAATAGATACTATCGCCGACTTATGCAGATCGTCGCGGTTCGATATTATGTTAGCTGCTTTTTGCGTTCTGCTTGAACGCTACACTCAGAAGACAGATCTCGAAGCGGCGAGTTTTCGCAACTCTTCTCCTCAAGGGGAGGACGAATCCGTAGAGTTTTTTGTCGATACAGTTAATTTACGAAAGAATCTGGATTTAAAGCATAACTTTTTATCGTTCGTAGAAAATCTTAGAGACACCCTAGTTGTGGGCAAAGTTAAACATAATCTCAGTGTCGATCTTTTTACTCATGAAGATATTTTGGAAATCCGTTTTGATTATGCCTCTAAGATTTTTGACCACGCACTGATGGTCGACTTTGCTCGCAACTATCTTGGGACACTGCGCTATATTATGGCTCATCTTGAATACCCTATAGGCCAATATGATATAAATTTTAGAGACCCGACCTCACCAAATCGGGTATGGGATGCTAGCATTCAAGAAAAAACGATTGTCGATGTATTCCAGGGGCTTTTAAATAGTGCCGACGATCGTAGAATTCTTTTCTTTGAAGATAAGGATCTTAGTTCTAAAGATTTTTGGGACCTTGTATTACGAAAGGCTAAAAATCTCCGTCATAGCTTCAAAATCCATTTTAAGCGAGATCTAGCTGCAGGCGAGTGCATTGGACTTTCTAGTCAACGTTGTCTCGACACTTTAAGTGATATAGTTGCGATACTTTTTGCAGGCGCATCGTTCGTCCCTTATGATCCCAACGGTCCTCAAGACCGCGTTACTTATACGCTACAGGATTCTCAAGCTCTGGCAAGGATTGAGCACGGCATTGTATTCTTTGGAGATAATCTCGACCGTGTTGTCCTTAGTAAAATCACGACTGACGAAATATCAAAGGCCACTCTACCTAAAATTGATCCAAACCAACTTGCTTATATGATTTATACCTCTGGCACCTCGGGTCAACCCAAGGGTGTAAAAATTTCGCATGGCGCATTATTAAGCTATTTTACATGGTTTGGTTCGCTTGAATTCAAAGATTCGGTTCAACGATGCGACTTTTCTACCAATCTTACATTTGATGCTGCGATAACCACGACATTAGTTGCACTGGGCCACGAGTTCTCTATCTATACATGTTCCGATGCTATAAAGCAGTCTCCAAGGGCTTTTCTTAAGTATTTAGCGAATAAGCAAATTGATCTCTGTAAATGCACGCCCTCCTACTTTCGTCTGCTCCTGCATGAAGCGCAGCAGGCTCAAGCTCTTTGCTCTCCTCAACTGAAATGGCTTATTGGTGGCGAGGAGATGAATTCAAGAAATACCGCTGCATGGCTAATGTTATATCCAACTCATGTTTTCTATAATTCTTATGGCCCAACTGAGACCACAGTGACGTGCTCGAAATTCAGAATCGATCAAGCCAATATTTCTCGGTTCCCTGATCGGATTCCCATTGAAGGCCAAAGCCGGTCGACCCTATTTCAAGTTCTTGACCACGATATGAGACCCGTTCCGCACGGGGTTCGTGGCGAGCTCTACATTTCCGGTCCTGTTCTAGCAGACGGCTATCAAAACAAACCAATTGAAACTGATTTGGCATTCCTACCACTGGCGAACGGGACACGTTGGTACAAAACTGGAGATCAAGTCGTCACTTATCCCGATGGGATGGTCGAGTATGTCGGCCGACTTGACGAACAGGTTAAGGTTCGAGGAGTCCGCATCGAACTTGAAGAGATTAGGCAAGTCGTCTGCTCCCACAAAAAAGTACTAGATGCCAAAGTTTTGGTGCACACACTGGACGGTTTTCCACAGCTTTTTGCCTTCGTCACCCCCAAGGAAGCACACTATAGCGAGACAATCCTTGTAGAATCTATACAAAGCCATTTATTTAAGAAACTCTCCGCCGCCTCGACGCCGCAGCATTTCGTGATTCTTGAAAAAATGCCGTTTAACCCGTCGGGAAAGTTAGACCTCCAAGCATTACGCAACATTTTAGACGGGCGTACTTTTGGTCAAGGGAAAATGCTTGCGAGTACTCCCCTTGAATTATCGATTTTACAGGTTTGGCGTGAATTTTTACCGCCAGGAAAAATAGGGACGAATTCTAATTTCTTTAACCTTGGCGGTGATTCTTTAATTGCGATGCAGGTGATGGATCAGATCAACCGCTACTTGAATAGCGATCTCCCGGGTCATCTCATTTTTCAGCAGCCTACAATCAGGGAGTTAGCACAGGCTATTGAAGCGCAGCACAAGGTCGTAAATCTTTACAACTTTAATGCTGCGGAAGACAGGCCTGCGCTATGCCTCATTCATCCAGCCACGGGACTAGCGCAATGCTATCAAGGTCTAACACCCTCCCTAAAAGAGTATGATTTCTACGCGTTGAACAATGATCGTTTTGCTGAGGTTGACCATCCCTATGAATCCATCGAAGATATGGCGAGCGCCTACCTCAAAGTCCTGCTAGAGCGGAGACCTCATGGACCCCATATTATTGGCGGGTTTTGTACTGGTGGCGCCGTGGCAATTGAAATGGCAAGACAAATGCAAGAACAAGGTATCAAACCTCTGGCGTTAATTTTAATCGATAGTTTTAAGCTCGAAGATACTAGTACCAAAGAGCAGCGCGAGGCCTATAATACAAACCAACTTCAGCTTAGTGGCTTAGACCAACTATCATATCTTGCTCGGAAAATTAATCGGCAACTGGAACATAATCGCGATCTCGTAGTCAAATATCAGCCAGCATCTTATGACGGGAATTGTCTTTTTATTCGGTGCCATCGCATAGAACGTGAAGACGTGAACTACACGCAGGCAAGCAAACTTAGCACACAACTCAATGGTTGGGCGTCTGCACTCCGGTCGGCTCATCTCCAGACGATCTCGGTTGATGCCTCACATAATACTATTTTCCGCGACGACACATCAGTTCAGTTCGTCGCATCTCATATCAAAACTTATCTCGATCAACTCTGCCACGAGTCAGTCCTATGCTGAGAGAGATTAAAAGGATCGCTCGCCTCGATAAGAATTGCAAAAGACATATGATCATAGGAACACTCTTTAGTTTCCTGTTTAAGGTCACCGAAGCTGCTCCAGATATTCTTTTTGGTCTTATGATCGACCTAGCGATTCACAAAGATCGAAGCTTCCTGTCAAAGAAATTCCTGCCCCCTGAACTAATCTCTATTTATGAAATTGGGGTTTTGATTCTATTGGTGTGGGGTAGTCAAAATCTTTTTCAATTTCTTGGCTCGCTCCATTGGAAAAAAGCTGCTGGGCACCTACAATTCAAGATGCGAATGCTGCTTTGTGAATCGATTTTGGCACACAATCTTTTTAAACAACCGACTTCCGGGACCGATACCGAAACATTAAGAGGTGATCACCGCAGTACCAACCAAGAGATCGAAACCGCAGAGGGTTTTGTCAATAAATCGCTCGACGAACTCGTTAGATTAGTCTTCTCAACAGTGTTAATCGGACCTATTTTATTCTATATTGCGCCAACTTTTTTACTTTATGCATTGATTCCGATTGTCCCGACTTATTTTTTGTCTGTTTTCTTACAGCGAAGAGTTCGACCACGCTATAATGCTGTAAAGAGGGCTACTCGCTCGATGTATCGCGAAGTGGATGAGCTTATTGATGGGATCTCGGTAGTCAGAGATTTTGGTCTGGAATCGAGATTTTTTAAACGCCTCGAAGCTGCTGCGACACGTCTCCTTCAAGAAAGTCATACAACCGCCTATTTAAATTCGGCGATGATTCCCCTTACTCGTATTCTCGTTCATCTTGGCACTCTTGCAATATTGATTCATGCGGTTATTCTGGTCTTTCAAGGACAACTATCGTTCGGATCTTTTGCGGCAACTTCATTTTTAAGTCGCAAATTCTTATTTCCTTTTGCTTTCTTAGGTGGCGTTGTCGATAGCTGCCTCAAAGGAGCACATAGCATTCAAGACTTTTTTAAAGTTATCGATGAGTCCAATCCTATGCGCGGCGAGAGACTTCAAAGCACGCCGATTACCGCAGAAACAATTTCTCTAAGATCTTTAACCTATGGGTATAGCGATCTTCCTCTGTTTGGCAATTTGAATGCAGAGTTTCAACCCGGAAAACTAAACGTGATTAAAGGGCCCACCGGATCTGGTAAGACGACTATCTTCCGACTACTTATGCAGGATTTACTGCCAGTTTCTGGCCAAGTTATGCATGGTAAACTTAATCTCCATGAGCTGGAACGTTCGACTTGGCGTGACGCGATCGCGATCCTGCCGCAGTATCCAATTTTATTCACTGCGAGCGTCTTGGAGAATATAACGCTATTCGCCCCTAATCCTGACGCAGCTCGCCTCAGCTTTGCCCTAAAAGTCTCTCTGAGTGAGGAGATACTAGATTTACTGCCCATGGGTATAAATTCAGTGATTGGGCCTAGCGGCATTAAATTATCGGGCGGCCAAATGCAGAGTATCGCTATTGCGCGAGCTCTGTATTCGAATGCAAGTATACTATTATTTGATGAACCAACATCGGCATTTGACCTTAAGCGAGAGAATGCTTTCTTAACGCAATTAAAAGCTAATATTGGCGACCGCATGATCATCATCACATCACATCGGCAGCAGCCGATTCAGGCCGGTGATTATGTTTTTGATCTAAGCCAAGCCTAAGCTTAATAATCTGTATTTACGTTCAGGTCCCTCTCCAATATTTCGTCATCAGCTCACTCATCCATTGCGGTTGTCTGATAGGTCCTCGTGCCCCAAATTCTATGACCCAAGGTTTAATATCTAAAACTGGAGACCCATCAATAGCATCTAGACCTTCAAGCCAAAGATTGATCCCATCTATTTTTATAATGCGGCAGATGGTAATGCCGATTTGATTAGGACGATTCTTACCTCGTTGAGCAAAGATTCCAACTTTAGGCCAATCAACATTATTGCGAGGATGACGCGCTGAAGTCTCAATTTTACTTATATCGACCTGATCCATATGAAAGACAATCTCTACATGAGAAAAATCTTCTAAACCAGCAAGTGCTTCTGCGCCAAATTGTGTGGAATCCAATTGAATATAGGCTTCGACCGAGTCCCAATTATCGTCGACTGCCTCTTTTCGCGTGGAAACGACTGTGCCGATTGGTTTAATTCTCACAAGTACTCCTTTGCTTTTTGAGTGCGACCAGATCCATCCAGAAATGATTAGCAAAATCTTCGGTACAAATTTGGGTTGCAATAATTATGCATTATGCAACACACTTTAAAAATATTTATTATGATATTAAGCTACGATGGGAACATTCGATGGAAATGAAAAAGAACTGCCTAAAGTGTACCATCCACCTACCCGAGGACGGAAATGCATTCATCTGTAGCTATGAATGCACCTTTTGTTCGAAATGTTTTATACATTTGAATGCAGTATGCCCAAATTGTGACGGCGAATTATTAGCAAGACCCAAACGAGGTCCAAAATCAAATGGAATACAAATCGTTCCTTTTGCAACCGAATTTATCGAGGACCTTGTGCGATTGTTCAATGAATATCGGCAATTTTACCAGCAGCCCTCAGAAAGCCAAAACGTTCGAGAATTTTTAGAAACTCGCCTTAAAAACAAAGAGTCTTCAATCTTTATGGCCTTGCATTCCGGAAGACCAGCTGGATTTATGCAACTCTATCCAACATACTCGTCCATTGGAATTTCCAAGGTTTGGATACTAAATGATCTGTATATTGAAAATGATCATAGAAGGCTCGGTATCGGAAGAAAGCTAGCCGAGTATGCAATCCAGTTTGCCAAAGAAACAGGAGCATCTAAACTCGTCCTGGAAACTGCAGATGGCAATATTCAAGCTCAGGGACTTTATGAAAAACTGGGCTTTGTGAAGGAAACGACAATGTTTCATTTCACGCTTGATATGACTACCGAGCCCAGGAAAGCTAGAGGCATCCCGGCACGAGCTTAAGCGTTATCGAACGCCGCTTTTAGTTTCTTGATGTCGAGCTTTTTCATCTTCCACATCTCGACCATCATGGCTTCTTTCTTCGCCTTGTTCTTTGTGGTGTTCCACTTGTCGAAATCTGCAGGCGCGATTTGCCAGCGAACACCAAACTTATCGACAACCCAGCCGCATTCCGCAGGCTTGCCGCCGCCAGCCGAAAGTTTTTTCCAATAAGTATCGATCTCACGCTGCGTTTTGCAAGGAACGACAAAAGAAATCGACTCGTTGAAAGGCATATCTACATATCCGTTCAAGAGCATAAGCTTTTGCCCCAAGACAGTAATGTGTGCAGTAAGAATCGAACCTTCCTTAACGCCCATAGGGTTTTTACCCCAGTAAGCGAACTTGCCAACCTTGGTATCTTTAAAAACCGATTTGTAAAATTTTACCATTTCGGCAGCACTTTTGTTCGACCAGATGCAGGCGTAAGCTTTTAACATTTAGATAATCTCCTTCTGCGAATTTCATTTAATAGGGTGAATGATACTTGGCATTTTTCCCCAACTAATATAACCGGTACGGCAGATTTAGTTTACAGCTTTTATAGGTCGAACCCAACCGTTGAGCCGATATTAACTTGAGTGGTCAGATAGTTTAATGGCGGGATATAGGCTCACGAGCAAAAATTATGGTTGGCGAGTCGGCATATGTGGTGCGAGCAATTTCTTTGTAGTCGCACTTTGTCGCAACGCGAATAGATGCCAGATTATCCGGATTAATAATACAGACCGTCCGTGTACGTCGAAATTTCTTATCACCCCATGAAATCGCCGCCTTTAGTCCTTCGGTGGCGTACCCTTTCCCATGAGCATGAGACGCAAAGGCCCAGCCGAGTTCAGGCATACCATTGAATGAAGGATCTATTTGGCGCTTAAAATCAGCAAACCCAAGCTCGCCAATGAAACGACCGCTTGATTTGTCTTCAACAGCCCAATAACCAAAACCTAACAACGACCAATGTCCAACATAGTTTAGGAGTCTGGCCCAGGTTTGCTGCTCAGACGAAGGTTTTCCACCTATATAGCGAGTCACATTTGGGTCTGCCCACATCGCAGCGCATTCTTCGAAATCGCTGATCCGATGTTGTCGTAGTATCAATCGTGGCGTCTCTAATATTAACGGGTCCACAGTTCATCTCCAAAAGTAAGTTTTGAAATTTTTGTTAGCTAGTAGAAACCAGATCTTATGACCGAAAAGTCGCACTCTATATACTCCTTCGACTTTTTCGGTCCTGTCGAGAACAATATGTAGCCATGCTTTATTGGATGCCAACAAGTTGACATTCCTAATTCGTCAACACCGCATTAAAACTCAAATTTATTGGCGTAAAATGGGAGCTCGTGAACTCGCTCATTTATAATCTAAGGCTGTTGCGGATTTTATGTGAAATGTTAAGAAGTTCCTCCTCTTGAGCAGCGATACGTGATCCAGGTCTATATAAAAACTGTCGTGGGTCGTATCTGTGAATCCCTGCATCACCGGTAATTCGTGGAAGAACGTGAATGTGGAGGTGTGGAACCGTTTGTCCCGCCAGAATGCCTTCGTTCCACGCGTAATTGAAACCCTCTGCTTGGAAACACTCCTTTAAGGCAGGTTTTAGCCTAGTCAATACAGCAAAAATAGCTTCACGCTCCCGAGCTTCGAGCAGATCCATAGACGAAATGCAACGTGTTGGACAGACCAGTATGTGGCCTGGAACAATCGGGATGTTTGTCGGGAAAACCCTTACGAACTCATCCCGATAAACTTCTCGATTGCGTATTTCTGTCAAATTACAAAAAGCGCAGTTCATGGCAGCTCCTACGAATGACTATGGTCTTAGAAATTTAGTGAGTTGAACCATCTCACCCTCACTAAAGGTAATGATGAAGCCATGTTTTTTAAACAAGTCGATTAATTTTGAGTTTTCGGATCCTGTATTATAATTAATTTTCGGCATCTCTAGTGAGCGAAACCAGTTTTCTACTTTTAATAGAAGTTGCGTCGCGACACCTATACGTCTGAATTTTGGATCGACATATAGAGTTGAGAAGTAGCCGTAAGGATTGCAAACTTCATCATGTTCAACTCTTGCAATTGCCTGACCTGTAATTTCGCTTTGTTGATTTTCGGATAAAAAGACCTTCGCATTCGTGTTACCCGAATCAAGATGCCATAGCACACGATCTCGTAGCCAATCAAGACTGTACATTGAGGCACCTCGCCCTGGTCCAACAACTTCGACCAACGTTAGACGCATCCTTGCGGCCACTAGTTCAACTTCTGATGCAGATAATTTATCAATCTCTCGTATAAAATGAGTCATCGAATTTAAAATCCTAGACATGAGGGTCAAAATTTTTTCAAGGTCAAAAACAGGACCTGGCAAACCGTGTTTAAAATAACAAAATTGTAAAGCGTTTGATAGTCTTCTGATGTTCAGTTCATAAAGGACGTCACAAGCGAATTCTATGCGGAACACTATAAAAGCAGTGCAATTTTCGAATTATATTAATTGCAAGTAATGCGCTTGTAGATCGATTCAAATAAAATATTCTGACACAAGTTGCGGCAGTTAAAGCAGCCACTGTGTGACGTGAGATATCGATGACGTTATGGTCTCTTCAAAAGACAGCCCAATATCGGAATACCACCACCCGAATATTTAGGATCAACCTTTGGACCTTCACATCTAAAGGTAATGGCGTCGTCTGAAAAATAGACTTCTCCAAACGAGATCTCCGTTCCGCAATTAAACGTATAGCTATAATCATCAAAGTGTCCGGAGCCTTCCTTAAATTGGCAGGACTTGGCAAATTCAATAGGACGCTCACAAACAGAGTCCTCTGAGAGCAACGTCGTCTTCGTAATTGTAGGTTCGCTTCCGGTTAGGGCGACCGTTATCGTCGTGTTCAATAATGGTACTGTCGAATCAAATGAAGCAATTGATTCGAATCTTCCACCCAAGTCATCACCTTCGACCATATCTTTGCATGAAATTAAAGTTTGAACTGACCTACTCTGTGAAAGGTTCGATGTATCTTTTCTTATTTTACTATCAATGCTGGAACAGCCATCTAGACTTAAAAGCACTAAAAGCCAGTAAACGAATCTGTAACAACGTTTCACAAAACACCTCTTCTAGTCATTAAGGGAAATTATCAGGAATCAATTCCGAAAAACGCGCTAATTCAACTCTTCGTCCCTCATCAAGGACGGTCAGCACAAATGGAGCACTTCCAATCCCGTTTGTACTTCCCATATTGTATTCAAGAGTTATAGCAAGGCGCTTTCCAATTGGTTCAAGGGTCGTCGCGTTACTTATCGACGAGTAGTTCTCATGAGAGATACCCAGCGGACTTCGAAAAACCTTCGCATCGTTCGTGACTATAATTTCAGAATTGATGATGAACTTAAAAACACTGCTTTCAGTTCCATCTGAGATCACAGCAGACACAATTGGTGAATTTCCTGCCCGCACTATGCGGATCTTCGCAAAGTCATTAGGGGCTCTGCCTATCAAAGACTTCATCATTTTCCAGCCATTGGCCTTATCATCGATACTAATAGTCGTTGAAAGATCTAATTCACAGGATTTGCAGCTATAAAGTTCGCGTGTGTGGTCAATCTTTGCTTTCGTTGATTGCCACTGATCGCCCCAGGATATAATATCACTAATCTCTGAGGTCATAATTGTGCCAGCTACGTGATCGATCCCATAGACGTGCCCAACTTCATGTAGCAGAATCGCAAGCAAATTATTTTTCTGATCCCAATTTGGGAAGCGTCCCACACCAAAACCAATATCCACGCTTTTAGTATCTGCGATCCAAACAATTCCTTTACCCCACTTGTTTTTTTCGTCAAAAGACGTTCTCTCTACAAAGGCAGTTGGATTATAATATTTGACTTTCGCGCGCGTGACCTGATCGTTAATGACACCGAGATAGAATTTAATGTCTTCTGATCCATCACAATGCTCTAAGAACTTGAAATTTGTAGCGAAGCCTATAGCTGCTGGGTAATGTTTAAAAACCCTTTTCGCTTCGATATATTGTCGCCAGGTGGCGAAGGCGTGTTCAATTTCGTTTCGTGCGACGTCTAGGGAAACGCCGAATGTGGGGGAACTTTCTACACATCCGAAAATAATCTTTTGCGAATCAGTAAACCAAGCCGCTTCATCCGCAAAACGAAAATTATCACCACCCCCGGTCGAGTTGCCGGCCCACGCAGGACGTACGCCATAAAGAATAAAGATTAAATAGATTAGGATCTTTTTCATAAATAGTTGTCTCCGTTAACGACTAACACAACGTATTTTAGCAGGAACATTTGTTAAGCCGGAAAGCAGTATAGGAGTCTCGACTTTATCTGGATTCCAAGTACCATACCACCAGGCAATTGGATATCTGTCGGAGTAGGACTTTGCCCAATAGCGACTCCGCTCCCAGTCGGGCAAGACCCCTAAGTACGCATAGTGCTGCTCGGCAAGCATGAAATCCTCGACCGTGGGTAGACTTGCCTGCAATTTTGCGCATGCCTCCCTTGAGCCCTTGAAACTAAATAAATCGGCATCACCATGGTCCATCTGAAAGGTGAGTTTTGGACCCCATGTTAAGTCGGTGATAGAGTCCTGCCACCACTCCTGTGAAGGCTGATCCGTTTTGGTAACCAAGTGCCAGTATTTCTGTCTGTTGGCGGGATCGCCATTTACATGCCGACAATCCGCAATACGCTCATCTGTCGAGCCTTGTTGTCCGCAAGGTTTTAATTCACGTTCATCAGCCGATGCGATTGAAGAAAGTATCAGTAGTAGCGACGCAATGATCTTGTTCATGTGAGATCCTCCTGGTGACTATTATTGTCAATCGTGAGGCCCACAATTGTAAATTAAATAGAAATTATTATTTTGACTAAAGTTATATAAAATATTAACTTTCTAAAATGAGTATTTTGACGGAAAACGATTATAAAAAGGCCATCAAAGCGCGGCTCCTTGAACTTAAAAGCCAAAATCGCTTTTATAGCTTTCAAAATCTTGCGCGTGAGTGCCGCGTTCAGAAGACATATCTTTCAAAAGTTTTCAATGATTCTAAAACTCACCTTAGTCCTGATCAGCTTTATCTAGCGATGGCTTTCTTGGGTTACCCTGATCAAGAGCGCGACTACTTGGATCTTTTGTATCAGTGGCAGAGAGCAGATCTTCCAGCCAGAAAGTCGCAATTAAAGAAGCGTCTTCAAGAACTTCAGAAGCAATTTTTAAGAACGGATTTACATGTTTCGGCCTCACCCACGCTCGTCACGTCGCAAGCGCTGACTGATTATTATCTTGACCCGGACACTCAACTTGTTCATATGTTCTTTTCTTTGGATCGATACACACGCGATGCCGAATCTCTTCGCAAAAAACTTGAACTGTCTGAAGAGCGGTTTTCGCAAATTATAACGAGACTTCTACAACTGCAAATGATCACTGTTGAAAAGAAGCAGTACCGGGTCATTCAAGGAAACCTTCATTTAGCTTCTGACTCGCCTCTTCAGGCACCATACAAAAACTTACTACGCCTCAGATCACAGGAACAGATCCGAAAGCTTGGACCTGATCGTGCGTACAACTATTCAGTTATTTTTACGGCAAGCACAAAAGATCGGGATGTGATCCGTCAAGAATTCTTAGAGTTCGTCAAAAAATTCGATAGAGTCGTTCGCAAGGCGCCGAACGAAGACGTCTTTCAGCTCTCGTTTGATTTATTTGACTGGAGTTGAAAGTTTACTTGTCTCAAAAGCTGCCGTTAAAGCCGCTGTAAAATCCTTTTATTAACGTGTTTTAGCCTAACGCTTGTCCACCCTAGGTCGGGAAGTCATTTCTTTGATTTAACGCTAATAAGAATTTAAACGAGAACGTCTATTAGCTTGGTTCGATAAACTGGTTTTTTAGAATTGAAATTAAGGTTCTCTGGGATCAAAGCGAAAACATCAATATCGTCCCACTTATTTGTCGATGGGTCGAATATGTATTTATTTCTGGTGCATTCAAACTGCATCCCAATTGATTTTGCAACTGCAATTGACGCGAGATTTTCTCGGTCAATGCAAGCCTCGATACGATGTAAATGCAATTTTTTGAATGCGAATGCTGCGGCAGCGCGGGTAGCTTCTTTTGCATATCCCTTTCCCCAGAATTGATTGTGAATTGCATAACCTATATTAGCAGATTGAATTGCAGCTCGCGTGATAACAAATAAATCTATCGCACCTATCATATCCCCAGATTTGCGATCAAAAATTGCAAGCTTGTAGAGGCGATCCTTGTCAAATCCTCTCGTATAAATTTTAAGACGTTTAGCGAATGTTTCGCGTGTAAGATCTTTTGCTGGTACCGCATCGTCATCAAATTGATTTTGCTTCGGCAATCTTTCTTGATAGCTTTTAAGCCATGCGCGGTAATCTTTTGATGTCAGAAGGCGCAAATGCAGGCGAGGTGTTTTAATGTGGAAGTCGTTCTTACCAATAAGTTTCATCGCAAATCCTCATGCAGTCGATCTCGGCATGTTAGACATAGTGGTTTCTCAATTTGAATGCTACCTCAAAACTATTCGATCGCACCTGGTGGGGAGTTATAACTGCACCTTCTTGCCCGGATCTTCCCCATTCATCTGAAAAACGTTTCGCCATTAGTCCGTATGCTGGTAGTCCTGGAAGTTTTTCAAACTTGAACCTCATTTATCTACGGTACCTATTACGCAGAGAATCCTCACGCCGCCTTCTTGGATTTTCGAGCTACTCGAACCGAGGTCTTTCCAGATTTTACAGAGATCTGAACACAAACACCGCTTTTGGTCGTCAGCGTCTGCTGATCTTCCCTTTCTTCAACATCATCAAATTGCACGGCCAACAATTCACCGTTTGGCGATGTAAAGTAAACATCGGTACCTTCTTTGGACTCCTGGGCATCACCATAGGGCCCCGGGTACCAATTGATAGATAGAGGAGCAGATCCTTCAATCGGATTAAAAAAAATCTTTGGCTTATGTTTCATAGCTTCCTTGGTGGAGTCGAACTTTCGACTTTAGAACGCGTCCACTTAGAGATCTCACTTATAGCATAAACAAAATCGTGCCGAATTGCTCCTATTGAAGCCTGGCAATGCTTAATGTTGCTCTCAGGTCTAGGTTTTTAAAAGGTTATAGAGCTTTGCAATGAGCCGTTGATCACTTTGAAGTCATCGAATCGGATTGTTTCATCTTTGGAAGGAGCCCATTCGGGATCTTCCCCACCAAAGAATGTTGAGAAGCAAAAAGCATCAATTTGCACTGATTGGGTAGATCGGAACGCTAAGCCCCCCTGATCGAGCGCAAGCTCTTGACCTAGCCACGACCGAATCCGACCATCTTTTTTTCCGGGATGGTTCAACGTGATTTCGGTGGTGAGCTTCTGCCAAGCGTCAGCTTCAAATTTTGCTGGCTGTCCGTTAACAGTCCATTTGAATTCGTCACCGTACTTTCCTGGCTGATCCATATGGTAAACGTATTGAATGATTTCGCCATTTTTCTTCCACATGATGCGACCGCTCCAACCGTTTACACCAGTTGGACGAATCCCGCCGGTAATAGGCCAGCCAGTCTTTTCATCTTTTCCCCCCATGAGTCCTGGCAGTTTTCCCCCAAGCACCCAATCGAAGTCCTTCGCAAATTTTACCCAGTAAGAAACCGTTAACTTATCTGAAGGAAACGGAAGGTCGCTGATCCACTGCGCGCCGCCATTAGAGGGACCGACACCACCACCAGGATAGCTAATTTCCAAAACTTTATGATCGCGCTCTGGGTCATAAACGATCTGAGTTCTGGCAGCTCCTTGCCGCCAAGGTAGGCTCTGTTTAGGCTCAAAGGTCTTGACCCATTCCGTCTTGCTGAAATCGGACTGAAGTTGAACCGGTGAGGGTTGTACCGTTTTTGAAGATGTCACGCACGCGCTCAATATGGGAAAAGAAACCAAGATCAGGCGTCTGAAATTTATCGACATAAAGTAAAACCTCGGCAAAATCGAAAATCCGCGCTGTCCCTAGTTATATACAGCATCAAGAGAGAAGGACTCAATAGGTTGAAACCTAGTCGTTGCAGAATTTGCCACAACTGGATGAAGAAATTAAACTAAGACCTGCCTGTTTTTATACCGCCGACTTCGGAGTTGACAATGCGTGCTCTTAAAGAATCGATCGAAGTGTAATGATGACCGGCCATTCCCATTTCCATCGCGGCTTGCACATTCGACGCAGAGTCATCGATAAACAGAATATCTTCTGGCTTGCACTCTAAGCTTTGAAGTACGTGCTGAAAGATTTTCTCATCGGGTTTGCATGTCGATTTGTAGCTTCGCCAGATCTTTATTCAGACGACTTGTGCCGTTAGTAAGAAGCGCGATTGGAGCTTCAGGAAAAATTGACTCAATGTAGGTAAGATATTCGTAATCAATCTTGCCAGGAAAATGACTCCATTCTAAAACGGCATCTTTAGAAGCTTGTGGATCAAAAGTTTTCGAAAGAAATTCGATCGTTTGCTCTCTCCAAGTCTCGTCTGTAATCAAACCGCAAACCGCTTGGCCGAGTAAATTTTCCTCGAATGCGATTTAAAAAACTGAACCAGAAGGTAGTCCAAACTTTTTCTCGATATTTACAATGCGTTCGGGCGGGTAGTGGCGAATGACACCATCGAGATCAGAAAGTAAAAATTTGATTTTAAGAATGACGACCAAAAAATGATACTTAAAACAATGGCTATTCTAATTTTTAAAGAGTCATAAATCATGCAGTAGTTCCTGTAGCTTATTTTTTCGTAATGGGCTTTTTCTTTTTGGTTGTTTTGGTCGCAATGACCGGACCTGTAAGTTTGGCAGATGATGCTAATAACTTGTCAAAATCTGACTCAAACAGCCGATCCTGAATGATTCTATACTTTTCAAATTCACTTTCGGCATAAAGCTTTGCGGCTTTTGCACTGATTTTACCCGCATCGACGAGAATATCTCGGCGATTTAATTTCAGAATATCATTTAAATGGCTTGCCCAATCGTCCATCGTCATCGGAATTTTTCGACGAGCCATGTCTTCGGCCAGATCAAGATAGGAGTTCACGATTCTCCCTAATGACTGCAATTCTTCTTGGCTCAAATAATTTTTAGCAATAGAAACATCCGTCTTTAAAATCTTTCCTGATGGAGCGTTTCCCCAGGTTGTCAGACCCATATGCCGTTTTTCGTGGTTCGCACGATCAACAATTACTTCTGCGGCCGTCTGCCCGTGTATGGCATAGTGAAACTTGTTCTGAACCTTGGCAAAGAACTCCTTCGTAGTTTCAGCTTCAACATTGTAGTCAACGCTCGTTCCATAAATATCCGTTACTTTTTGATAGAACCGCCTTTCGCTCAGACGGATTTCACGGATCTCTTCAAGTAATGTTTCAAAATAATCTTCGCCCCAAAAAGATCCGTTCTCTAATCGCTTCCGATCGAGCACGAATCCCTTAATCGAGAACTCTTTTAAAATTCTTGTGGCCCATTGACGAAACTCGGTCGCTCTTTTTGAATTGACCCGATAACCCACTGAAATTACTGCATCTAAGTTATAGAAATGTGTATCATAGTTTTTGCCATCGGAAGCAGTTGTAAGAAAATTTCTTACAACTGAATCTTCGTTCAATTCCTTAGACTCAAAGATGCTTATAAGATGGTGACCAATGGTCTGTTTTGTGACGGAAAAAAGCTCACCCATCATTTTTTGTGTAAGCCAAAGATTTTCATCTTCATAGCGGACCTCGATACCTTGCTCTTTGGCTTGTGAAGTAAAAATTAAAAATTCCGCCGTGCTATTGCGAACCATAAGCTGTTTTTTTTCTTTTTTTGATTTCATATCTTAAAATCCTTTATGCAGACACCGCGAGTCGAGTTATGCGCCCTTTAAATGAAAACGACGGCGGTCTTTATAACTTTTCCAGGTTCGATCAAGTGTCGAATGTCCCATCCAAATACTAATATTTTCTATAGTTTGTTCTTTAGCAAGCATAAGATCGACAAAACCTTTTCTTCCAACCATAGAGATCAATATTGTTACCAAAATACCGACGCATTGTTTTGTGCATATTTCGGCGCAAGCCGGACAGTGATTTCGATGCAAGCCGGACAGTGATTTCGATGCAAGCCGGACAGTGATTTCGATGCAAGCCGGACAGTGATCAAGCTAGATTGTGAACAGTTCAATAGCAACAACGCCGAGTAGTTCGTAAGATTCATCAATATTGCAAAGGTAAACGATGTATAAAATAAACATTCTTCCTGACCTATATTCTATATGTCGGTTTCCTCCGAATTACAGACCAGAAGCGTCTTGGGCTTATGCCGGTGATTTTTTTTCGGTGAGCAAAACCAAGGATGAGCTGTCGGTCATATGTTCAGAGGCATTTGCTCCCAAGAACATCACGTCAGAAGGTGGCTGGAAGTTGTTGAAAATTGAGGGTCCTTTAGACTTCAGTTTGATCGGGATCATCGCGGACATTTCGAAATTGCTGGCCGAAACGAATGTTGCCGAGCTTTAGAAGGCGGTGGGTACCGGCACAAATTATGGCAGTTACAGTGATGAATTGTCATCAAATCAGCGATGCGCTGGCTGAGGAATACAAGACAATTTCAAGATCATTAAAGTGGAGTCAAATTAAGGATAGATGAAGCTTCTACAGGCGTCGTCGATATCGTTATTGCCAAAAAGGTTGTGGTATCCGGCGTCTTTAACAGCGGCTAAAAACGATCCAGGCTCTTGGCTGTGGTTCATACAGTGTTCCATATGTTGCTTTAGACAAGAATCGGGGAGTGCCATTAGTTGAAGTTGATCAAAGAAATATTTAAGCCGTTGTACGGTAAAACATTTTATGACGTCATTTTTAGACACAGCCGCTTGCAATTTAAGATTCTCAATGCATGTTTGCTGCTCAACTCCAACACGAATGCTAAGGGTAAGATCGTCAGCTGGGCAATAGGTGACTGTGCCAATGGGGCGTCCGACGTAGGTTTTTCCATCTTGTTCCCATTGTCGGATCGCTGGATGACCAGCTAACCCTGCAGTGGCCAACACGATAGAACCCATAAAAGTAAGTAATATGTGATGCATTATTTGTGTATTAGCCCCGGAATTGTTCTACAACTTGCACTGCCGCAATTTCAAAAAGTCATTGAATTATTAGCACCTTAAAGGTGCGTTCTCGAACTCACTGCTCACAATCTATCACTCAGCTAGAGTTGGAACCATCGGTTTTAGCTGTAGAACATTTTTTGAAACGAAATCGAGTGTAGAACAAAAGGATTACATAAGAACTGGATATGTAGTGTTTCGAATGAAAAGTCTTTAGTGATGCACCATCCAGCTCGCCCATGTCCATATAGGCCCAAGCTACTTCTTCCATTTGACAGATTTTAGAAATCTTTGTGCCGATGCTTCAAAAACTTGCCGGTCTTTATACTTAACATAGAACAATACCACGACCTGTGTGTCCTTTTGTCGACCATATTTCATCCAAATCATCTGATCTCCTTCCCAATCGCATCGTCCAGACAAGACGGTAAATTCTCCTTGCTGGCTTTTATCCAGTGGATGGCACTTAGCCTTTTCAAGGATTGACGCTATCAACAAATCATCGGAATATTTTGGGCCTTCCTCAGTAGGGAAGGATACCGAGTGGAGTTGAATTGAGATTCCACCTTCGTAATCGTGCGAAAATGTTTGGAATAGAGATCCTTTGCCAGCATCCGTTTTACCAACGTTGTCTAAAGTTCCTGGTGCCTCCAATTCAATGCCAACATCAAATGATTGCGTAATCCATTTTTCAGATTTATTTTTTGCAAATAGTGTTCTGGCGCCAACCATCAAACCGACACCAAAACGAACTAACTTTCGGACGACCTATACTCTGT
>CAZUYQ010000006.1:1463-16718 GCA_964624705.1 uncultured Polynucleobacter sp. | reverse complement strand
AGCGTACTTGCAATTATCCAATTTGAGATTGTTATCATTTCTACTCGATTACTAAGCAGCTTTTTTTGAAACTCGACTCGTTTTAACAGTGACTTTGCCCGATTTGACAGATACCGAAATGCGCGAACCTGTTTTTGTCGTCAGCACTTGCTGATCTTGCTTTTCATCCACGTCATCAAACTGCACGGCTAAAAGCTCACCGTTTGGCGACGTGAAATACACGCCGTTACCTTCTTTCGACTCATGAGCATCACCATATGGTCCTGGATACCAATTAATCGACAAAGGGGCTGAACCTTCAATCGGATTAAAAAAAACCTTTGGCTTATGTTTCATAGCTTCAGCCTCTTTAACTTTTTGTGAGGGTTTCGAATTGATGTGCCGGTTGGATACATTGAAGCGAAAAAACTTCCGGCGGACGTGACTTTCACGATAGCGCAAAGAAATCGCTTATTTTCCAGTCGATAAAACAGCTGATAGAGCTTGGGAGTCTTCAGATCATCAACCAAAATTTTCGGTCGATCCTTTAACACCAATTCCAATAGCTCAAGCAAAATAACATCTGGCAACAAAAAGTGTTCTTGTGCATGGCGAAGCTCAAGTTCACCAACAATAATCTGATCGCCTGTTACAGCTGTAATAATTTTTACGATTTTACGTTTCGCCATGGCGCGTCCACATCGGGTAATTAGACTTGATCGAAACTTTCCCAATCAAGTCTAATTACTTAAAATTTAAAGACAATTTGATTCGATGTTACTCGATTTTTTGTCTTATTTCCCGAAAAATGGAGCCGGCGGGAATTGAACCCGCGTCCAAATACGCGTCGGAAAAAGCACTACATGTTTAGTCTCGTAATTTATCCTCTTGTTCTAAGCGCCCACGGACAGGCTCAAAAAACCGCAACCTGATTGTCGTCATACCAAAGACTCCAGATGGAAGTCTCGTGTACCAAGCTACATCCATGACGCCTCCCCCAAAGCCGTAGCCGCTTTGAGTTCAACGGCCGCTAATTAAGCGGCGAGTGCGAATTCGTTGCCGAATAAGCGTTGGCCCGCCTTTATAACCGGCTGACGGTCCCACCCCGGACATGCGCTTTGACTCGACGGCCATACTTGTCGAAACCGTGACGGCCCCCAAAGAGTCTTGCGCCTCCAATATAGTCCTGGTTCCGGGGTTTGGAAAGACAAAGATCCGAGAATGACCTCGGATCTTATGAATTTAGGCTAAATAGCTAACAAATAATCGAGTTCAGATCCTTTGGCTCACCGCCGCCGCCTGGATGACCGACGCAATTCGGGCCGCAGACTGGACTGCGTCATTGGTCAGGCCAGCTTTTTTCACTTCGTGAATATTCGCCTTGATGCAGTTACCGCACCCTGCCAAAGCCGAAACCGCGAGACAAAGTAGCTCAAAGCTCGCTTTATCAATGGGCGGTTTACCTATGACCTGCATCCGAAGTTTGGCTGGAAGTTTTGTTAGGTCTTCATCTTCTGCTAGGTGCATAAACCGGTAGTAGACATTATTCATTGCCATGATCGAAGCGGCTGCCTTGGCGGCAGCAATATCTTCAGCCGCCAAACTCTGCGTGAACTCTGCCTCGAGTGCTTCTCTCAATGGAACCGAACCCACAGCATATACACAGGCGAGCGCTGTACTCTGAATCTGCCGCAGTGTCAGTCCCGGTGCGCCATCCTCTGTTAAAATATTCCCAAGGTTCACACGGGTATCACGTGCATGATCACCAAGTTGGTCTTTGAATTTTTCGAGTGACATATACTCCTCCTTAAATTTAAAACTTATTTGATCGTTGCATCACCTTTTTGCCAATTACAGGGGCAGAGTTCATCAGTTTGCAGCGCATCAAGGGTACGAAGAATTTCTTTGGCGTTACGTCCAACGTTCAAATCATAAACCGACACATGACGAATAATGCCTTCTGGGTCGATCACAAAGGTCGCACGTTGAGCTACGCCTTCTTCTTCATCAAGGATACCGAGCGTTCCAGAAAGCTCTCGTTTGATATCGGAGAGCATTGGGAACGGAAGATCCTTCAACTCTTCTTTCTGACTACGCCATGCCAAGTGAACAAATTCACTGTCCGTACTTGCTGTCAAAACCTGAGCCTCACGATCCTGGAATTCTTTATTCAAATCCCCGAACGCTTTAATCTCTGTTGGGCAAACGAAGGTGAAGTCTTTTGGATAAAAGAACACGATGGCCCACTTGCCTTTTAGCTGATCGGACGCATACTCGATGATTCCAGTTTTGGGGTCATTCGACACAACTGCTTTTAATTTGAATGCCGGAAATTTTTTGCCAACGCTTAACATATAGTTCTCCTTTGAATGGGGATCTTTGAAGAGATCCATTACGGCTCTGAGGAACCAATCCTCAGTTGCCTTACAAGAACCTTAACGGCAATTGACCAAATAGATAAAATTGATTATAATTATGATGTAATAGATTCTATCTATTATAAAACCAAGTCGTTGAATATATACGGGATTTTATGCCTTCATTTGCTCAGTTAGAGTACCTACTCGCAGTCGACACGCATCGTCACTTCGGACGTGCCGCGAAAGCCTGCCATATAACTCAGCCCACTCTATCCGCCGGCATTGCTAAGCTTGAAGAAGAACTTGGAATAGCACTCTTCGACCGATCCGTTCAGCCGATCATGCCAACCTCAGACGCAATTGCGGTGATCGAACAGGCCCGCACTGTCATCGCAGAGTTCGCAAAAATATCGGTTCTTGCTGCCGGATCAAGTCGAGAAATTGTCGGGAAAATTTCCATTGGAGTGATTCCAACTCTTTCATCCTATCTCATTCCACTGTTTCTCGAAGAGTTCGCAGGCACCTATCCAAAACTTCAAATTGAAATCCGCGAAATGACCACGGGAGAAATCACCGAGGCGCTTGCACGAGAATCGATCGATGTTGGTATTCTTGCCTTACCGATTGAAGGGTCAGCGCTCCAGACAATCTCTCTTTTCAACGAACCCTTTTACCTTTACGTGCATGAAGATCATGAGTACGCCAAACGCAAGAGCATCGATCCCACCGAACTCGACGGTCGCGAGATGTGGCTCCTAGAAGAAGGCCACTGCTTTCGTAACCAAGTCCTTCAGGCCTGTAAATTACGCGGTAAAAGGCCTGCCCTCTCAAATGTTCGATTTGAAAGCGGCTCACTTGAAACCCTTAAACGTCTCGTCGCAAGAGGCCTCGGGTATACCCTTGTTCCTCACCTTGCTATTGCTTTAGCTGGCGAATCCGATGAGTCGGCAAAGGTTATTAAATTTACCAAGCCCATGCCCGCAAGGGAGATTGGTTTGATCTTTCGAAGACTGCAACTCAAGCGTCCAGCTATCGAGGCACTTGCAGTTGCCGTGAAAAAAAACCTGCCCCGCTCTTTAATAGCCGCGGGACAGGATGTGGATATATTGGGGATTGATGCTAAAACTTAAGGTGTGACTTTCCAAATTCCGTAAAGATATCCAGCATCGGCGTTCAGATCGCGTACATTACTGGAACTAATTTTATAACCATGAGTATTGTCATTCGAGGTCGCCATCAGTTCATTATCCGATAGCATGAGTCCGCCTAAGGCACCGCAGCTGCTCGAGATAATCGCTGTCAACAAGATCATAGCACGGGCTTTAATTAGGAATTGAAAATGAAATCTCATAATATAGTCTCCTTATTCAGTGTTTTTTATTTTCCAGGTATCAAGGATACAAACTTAGCAATCACTTCACTGTTTGGACTCACAATCACGGTCGCCATATCGTCACGACCTGTCGCCGCACAGTCAAGCTTACCCTTATAACCCGAACTCTTAGCCGATGAGACTACCGCGAAACCAACAAATTGATCGGTACCGATATAGACACCAGCGCCAGTATCATAGTTAGAACCATCTTTTGAGCCACATAGACCCGATCCGGAGACTTCCCAGATCTGTTGAACAGCTGCAGGTGTGTTTGCTAACATTTTTCGTAGGGGAGTTACATCCGTACTACTCATATTAAGTGGATTCACGTCCGCATAGTTACGCTTCATGACTGCAGGGAGACTCGCCGATAATGCGAAGTCGCTTTTCCTCTCACCACCAACAATATTTTCACCGAATCCAACCATTTTAAGATTGCTCAGAGCTGATTCCACTGGCCTAGATTCAGCTGGCACAATTTTAGGTGCTTTTAAAGATGCCAAAGAAGCGTGCGCTGCTCGTGGAATTGAAATCATTTGGAAAGATGTCTGAGGATCACGGACATTTAAACCTTTATCTGTTACAAGCGGACTTTCAACAAAAAGTTTTTGCATCACAGAACGCGCTTTATCATCGGGAATATCGCTTTTGCCGACCTTTTCCGCTTTGAGACCGACGGATACCATTATGTACTTATTACCTTTGCCATCTAGCATCGATCCATCATTTTGAAATGATAACCCCGGTAGTACGATGGAATCTTGTCCATTGGAAAGATAAATCGTTAAATCAACCGTTTTAAATAGAGGTAAATTTGAAGAGGTATCGAAAACATCGGCTAGTGATAGTACTAGACCTAGTTGACTTGCTACTCCGACATCGACAAAGTTACCAACGTTGCGAATCACTTTCGCATTACCGTTAAAGTCTTTACCATTCATCTCAACATATACTGTGGCAGGGAATTTCACCGAACCCTCGCTACCATCGATAGTACCGCCAGCAACCTTTAAGCCGCCGCGATCGTTCGTGTTACAAGCCGCTGTGACAAGCATCAGTAATGCTAAAATCCCGCGAGACTTGAATGATGTGAGATTACCTTTTTCGAAAGTCTTCATTTTAACCTACCCCCTATTATAGCCTCGCCAACGTGCTGCGAATTCCTCGCATGACCGCGACTTAAGGAACTATCGGTAGATGTTTTAAAAAGATAAACTTTACTTATTAATATCTATATATTCAGCTAGTTACCTTAGTCTTTTAAGGGATTTTGATGCGAACTAGCGGCATCAGCTTCTGCTTTTGCGATGCGACCTCTCGCCGCCGACGCAGTTCTATGTAGATGAACATTGACAATAGAAGTGAGCATACGACTTAGCTGCTCGACTTTAATATCGGACATATGCTCCCAGCTAACCCCAGCCCTATCACCCGCAATAAAGATCCGACGCACCTTGGCAGATATCCGCATGATGTCGGATTCAGTCTCTGGAACAAACATGCCGTAGGGCATATGAATGGTCAACTGATCACGGACTGTAAACGTGTGCTCATCCTCAGTCTTTAGCAAAGCTCCGTGCACACTCATATCCACAATGGTGCCGCGAAATTTTTTGTCGCCAGAATCAAGGATCGTATACATAACAGGAAACTGAACTTTATATCTGCGACTCTTACGGCGGTAGCGGTCATCAATACCACTTTTTATTTTTGCAAACAAATAAGCCCTGGAAACTGCTGCGGGCACAACATACTCATCGACCTCCTGCCAAAGCGCAAGCTTATCGCGGTATCCACTAATCAATTTGTCTGGTTCGCGGGTCATAAAAAGAACGGGCACGGGTGCATCGCTTTTCTTTTTTTTCATTGCTTTTACTAATTCAAGCGTATCTTCCAAACCAACAAAATTATCATCGATAATCGCAAGCACGATATTCCGCGTAAATTGTCTAACAAACTCGTCCGGCGACTGCGGAGTTGCGATTGAGCACTTTGGATAAGCTGTCTTCACAAAACGCACCATTGCTTGCACAGTTTCGTTATCAACCGACGGTCCGGTAGCAATGACGACGAAGTTCTTCCGCTTTTTCCGCGGTGACTGCAAATAATCAACAAGCGCTTGTTGACCCTTGCCGGCCTTGTCCTTTTCGTCTTTGGTATCCGTTGTATTAGAATCAAGCTTCTCAGACATTATTTACTCTCCTCACCGTTCTACTTACTGCGCTGGTGTCTCAAGCGATTTAAGTGTTTTAGTCGCCGCAGCCCGTAAACGTTGCTCGTCCGAAGTCATCTGTGAATTATCGCTATTTGTTTTCATTACTTCACGAATATCAGCTTCTGCATCCATTGATAACATCGCATCATCTTTGAGTCCGCTTACAACTGATTTTGCTTGACCACGATTCAGCAAGACCACGCGACGTTGGAACGCTGTCAAACTGTCCGCAATAATTTTTTCTGGATGATTTAACGCTGAATCGAAGATAGCAATTGCCTCGGAGGCGTTCTTAATACGTTCTTCTTTGGCTTCCGATTCACGCACCGACATCATAACAAGTGCGATGCCGCGATTAATTTCCTTCACGCCTGATTCTTTAGCTTGAATCAATGCTGTTAAATGCGCCCGATCTGATTCTGGGACAAGAGATTCTAGATACGCCGCGATAAGATCCAGCTCCCGCCTTTGAATACGGTCCTTTTTCATATCAAGAACCAACTTAAGCAACTGGCCGGCATTCATGTGTGATGCTTCACTGTAAAGTTTTTCAACAATATTTTCTTCAAATGTAATCGGCGCATAAACGACCGTCATTACGGCGTCCGAAGATGTTTTAATCAACTTATCAAGACGGCCTTCGGGAGCTTTAAGTCGAACAGTATGAGATCCGTCGACTACCAGTGGAGGTTTCGCTTCTCCTGTATTTGCGACCACCAACCAATTACCGACGGGATCGATCTGCCCGTCCTTTTCTAGGGGAAGATCTTTCTGCATAGCAGCAGTAAACGACTGAATAAAGGCATTCTCAGCCACGACAACATCATTTGTCGTCAAGATCTCCTTCTGAGCAGAAAAAAGCGATTTGCCATTCGCATCTAATACTAAAAAAGATAAAGATAAGGCTGATGACAGCTTATTTGGTGAACGATATAACACAGAACGCACGCGGTGTGACGCCATCGCGAGAGCATTAGGACTATGACTCCAAGAATTCACAGTGCGTTCGACAACTGCAGTCTCTCTGTCCTGAAACGTCTCCAAACTAACCGCTTCCACACCACTTCTTTTCACCAGATTTTTGAGATCATCGGTGATTCGCCGCAACAAAGAGACCTCAAACCATCGTTTAAAATCTTCATCCGTTAGATTAGGACCTGGAAGTAAGGGTTCTAAGACAAGGCGTGGCATCGATTTCTTTGCTGGTTTAAGGCGTACTTCCTGAAACGGTGTTGCCTTCAGCGTCATATCAAGTTCTTTGACGCTTCCGTCGAGGGCTGCATGAGTGACCCGAATATGCCTTGCGTCGCCTGTTACTGACTTTGGGGTCATTGACACCAATCCACAGGCCGAGGAAATCAACACCGCTGGATCACCAGTTACTGCTACCGAGACATTTGCCGCTGGCGGACTTGAACCAATGTCATCATACAAAAAAACATAATCTTCACTCCGCCCCGCGACCATCGAAACCCTGAGGTTGGCATTGCGTTCAAATGGTCCAGTTACAATTTGAGTTTTTGACGTTGGATGCTTCACAATTAAAGACCAAGAAGCCAGATCTCCTGCAGTGGCATGGCGAACAACACAACGCCCGCGATCATTCGATTTACACAAGAGCTCTGGCGCTTTTCCAGCGAAGCAACCATAGACCTCGGTATTTGCTAGAAGCTCCGATCCGACCGAGGTATGAACCGTAAATAGTGGAGCTGCATCTAATATTGAGGTATCTGCAGACTTCCTCTCAGCAGAAGAAAGAGTAAGATCCATTTCCGATCTCAAATTCAATCCTTCTTCGAGAAACGGAAATCCATTTAAGATCCCTGCATCCCGCGAACCAGCGGCAATATTTCCTGGCAAAATCGCATCTGCTGATGCGGACTGTTCATCAACCGTTATATCCGCAGATAAGTTCGACTTGGTGGGTCTCGGTTTAGGAACCATATATAAAGTCGAATCCACCGCCCATTCATACGCGGCTATTTTTGGTAACTTCTTTGAGGCTGCAAAAGGTGCAAAATAGTAGCTCTCGCTTTCTTTTGCGATTTCAACTTTATGAAGCGATTCCTTGTCCGCCTTAAACTCATAAGCAAAAGTTCCAAATGCATTCGTCTCGCCAACCTCTTCACCGTCCATACTCACGTGAGCGCCATTGATATCTTCACCTTCGGGCGTTTTGACATGAACTTTCAGAGTAATGCTCGTTTGACGAACACAACTCGAAAACAGCATAAAAACAGCTATAGATACGATACGAGACACCATCATGGCGTGGGATCTTTCTCCTCGGCTGCGGCCTCAGATTTATCAATAACTGGTGGAACAATCGATTCATGTCTGTCCTTACCACTTAGATCTGAGTAAACAATTTTCACTTCTGAAATTGTTAGATCATTTCCTGCCGGTAATGAGAACGCAAAATCTTTTTTCTTATACCGCTGAATACTAAAACGATATGCAGAGGTCTGATTGTCCACTGCGCCTGATTTATTTAGCCTTGCCGAAGCAGGGGCTACTAGACTTTTCTGACTTCCATCGCCGAGATTAAGATTCACAATGGCCCAAACATAACCCTCGGATTTATTCTTTGATTCACGGTTAATCATATCAAACTCAAGGCTCAGCTTATCGCCGTTCTTGCGTAGAAGCGGCTTGCGAATATCTAGCGCAGCAACCGAAGATAGCGGCGTTGTGCTTTCCTGTACAACGGGAGCAGCTATTTTATCTTTATCTTTTTCTTTCTCTTTATCCTTTTCTTTTACCGATGGTGTCGTGCTGTAGGGGATGGTCGAGACCACTGGAGAAGTAGCATTATTGTTAACTACAGTCGCCATTGCAGGAACACTACCAGCGGCTGGCTCTTTCTCTTTAGCGGCGTCCCGCGAAGCGACGACTGCATTCGCTGATTTTTCCTCATTAGCAGCGGTAGGATTATTGGAAGAAAGATGGCTTCCCTCAGCATAGTAGCCATGCTGTGCGGCATCGGGATAAGCAAGGTCAAAAATCTTATCGTATTTAACTTGATAATCAAAAACACTCGCAAGAGCTGTACTCAAATGATTGCGCGTTGTGTCAAGAATACGATCCAAACTCAAGATCCACACGAGACTCATGACAGCCCACAGTGTCAGGCCGATGGCTCCTGCTAGAATCCACCTTGCATGTGACAAGTTGATACGTATCGAGTGGGTCCGTGATGAATCTATAAAATATACGACATTTAAATGACGCTCGCGTGGAGCGTGATTCTGCGTCGCAGCATCCTTCGCCATTTGCCAACCCCCGAACTTTTTTTAAGAAATTGCCTTACTTCTAGTTTAAAAGCCGTGCTCCCCGGATGCAAACTTTGGCAGCCAAATACCCCTGAAATATCCAGAAAATAAAATTGGTGGGGTGACAAAAGCATCTAAAACCTATAATATTTTCAGGATATTAGATTCTATTTTGAAGAGTTTTAGAATCACCATGGGCCTAAACTTACCAGGTCCATACTCAGGAGAACGGGCCGTTGACTGACAAAAAACCAAAGACTATCCGCATCGCGGTCATACGCACGTCTAGTATTGGTGACGTCGTCCTTGCTTCTGCCTGTTTAAACTTGGCCGCTAAACTCGGAGTCGAAGTGGTGTGGCTTGGCCGCGAGCCATCTCTAGGATTATTAAAAGCGGCCTGGCCAAATGTTCCGTTTATAGTCGTACCTCAAAATCTTTCTAAATTAAATAGGACTGATTTCTTTGCGTCCGTGGGTCCCATTGATGCAGTTGTGGATCTACAAACAAATCTACGCAGTCGCGCCTTGCTGCGCCTGTTCAAAAAGCGCGCCATTCGCGGCGTTTCATCGCGTAAATTTCAGAGACGGAGATTATTTTTAATCCTTGCGGCTCGTTGGCGAAACAGAGTTGTACCAACAGATACGACACTTAAAAACGAGCGCTTTCGGCAGTACAAAGTCATGTTGGAAGCATTCGCAAAGGCTTTAGTATACTGCGGACTTAAACCTAAAACCATCGCAGCCCAGCTCGTGCGCGCACGACCCGATTTAAGTTCTCTCGCAAACAAACCTATCGAGAGTTCTTGGGGTCACGATCTTAGATTTGGCACATGGATCGCAATTGCACCCGGCGCTTCTTATCCAACAAAGCAAGCCCCGCTGGCTCTGTGGAAAGAATCACTTTCGACACTCTTAGAGCTGAAATCGGAACAGGCTTCGAGTGGTTTACTGATTACCGGTAGCGATACCGATCGCAAATCCGCGGTCGAGCTTCTCGATAGTCTTGACTGGCATGGGCCAGTCCTTAATATGGCAGGGAAATTATCCCTGGTTGAGACTGCTCAGGCGCTCTCCAAAGTAAAAGTATTGCTAACCAATGATAGTGGACTTCTTCATATCGCAGAAAGCGTTGGTACTCCTGTATTAGCCGTGTTTGGTCCTACATCCGAAGAGTTCGGTTTTCCTCCTTGGCGAGAAGAAAGTCAGGTTTTTTCATCGCCCATTGGTTGCCGCCCTTGCAGCAAACATGGCAAATCACCTTGTCGTTACGGAGATAAACTTTGTTTTGAAGCAATTGCCACGCAAGCTATTGGTCAGGCAACTCTCAAACTATCTCTATCCACTCACACACTGGAGAGTGGGAATTTATGAGCACGTTGATGATTCATCAATCAGTTATTTTGCTCTATTCCATTGCAATGGAAACAGTCGTTGGTCCCCTAGCAAGAGTTGGTGCAATCTTTTCTGATGCGCTCAACCGTCAGATTCATGGTCGAACGATCACGCGTGAAAGCCTGTTGGAAATGGCAAAAAAACGCCGGCTACATAAAGCCTGCGTGATTTTCTTCTGTAGTTCCGCAGGAGAATACGAGCAGGCCAAACCATTGATAGACCGCTTTCGGAGAACAGATGTCTATACTCATGTTTTCTTCTTTAGCCGCAGCGGCTTTGACTTTGCGAAGGCGAGACGTGAAGAGTCGTCCTATTCGCTTTCGCCCTTGGACGTTGTCTGGTTATGGGGTTCTCTATTTTCAGCACTAAGACCCAATGCCATTATGATCGTCCGACACGAATTTTGGCCTGCGTTTCTCTGGGCGGCGGCGAAGTGGTGCAAGGTGTATATTATCGATGCCGTCCCACCAGCCATGCTGGGACGTGAGCCAAAATGGAAGACAAAACTCTCTGCCATCAGTAAGCGTTTGATGCTAAGTCCAGATACAGTCGCATACACAGTAGATGCTTCCGGATCAAATTATTTTAAATCAAACTTGCTCTTCGCACCCGCTCAGATTCATGAATGTGGTGACACTAAGTATGATCGTGTGGTCGAGCGTGTTGCTTCAATGAGGCCGCCTGCCACAAAAAAAGCTCAAGATCTCCGGTCCCATTGGAATGACTCCAAAGCCCCTATTCTCGTCGTGGGAAGCGCTCATGCACCTGATATGGAAGTCATCCTCCCGGCATTGCAGATGTTGTCTCAGAAAATACGCCTCTTAGTGGCGCCCCATGATCTCTCTGCTAAAAATCTTTCGCGTATTTCAGATCAAATACGTGCCGCAAAACGTAGTTCTGAGCTTATGTCGGAAGTTGAAACCCAATTACTGGACGGCAGGCGAACCGAACAAAACACCATTATCGTAGATTCCATGGGCAGGCTCTCAGAGCTTTATGCAGCTGGTGATCTCGCCTGGGTGGGAGGCGCCGTGCATGCAAAAGTTCATAATGTTTTAGAACCGGCAGCATGGGGACTACCTTTAAGCTGTGGCCCCAAATACGAAAATAGCCAAGAAGCAAAATATTTAACGGCCCATGATGCCATTCAAATTGCATCCGAAGCAAAAACTGCGGCTGAAATTTGGCACCGACAATTAGAACATCGACAAGAGTATGTGGACCGTCTCGCTTTGATTCTTGCGAAGATGTGCGGGGCAAGCGATCTGATTGCGAATGATTTTTTATCGGGGCAATCCTCCGGGGGTAGCCATGCTTGAAAAACAGATTATTATCAACGCGAACCGTGCGGAAACTCGGATTGCTCTCGTCGAAAAAGAACACGTGGCAGAGCTTTTTATCGAAAGATCAAGCGACCGCGGACTGATGGGCAATATCTACAAAGGCAAGGTCACACGAGTCTTGCCCGGCATGCAGTCTGCCTTTATCGATATCGGTGAAGAACGCAGCGGATTTTTATATGTCGCTGATGTCTATAACGACGAATTCGTTGCACTTAGCCGTAAAGCTTTGGAAGGCAGCACAGAAGATCTCACACCCGAAGAAATTTCTAAAAAAGCAAAATGGACTCGCGTTCCGATTGAAAAACTTCTGCGAGATGGTCAGGAAATTATCGTTCAGGTCATCAAAGAGCCTTTTAATGCTAAGGGCGCTAGACTCAGCATGTTTATCACGATTCCTGGTCGCTACTTGGTCCTCGCGCCCAACTTTAGTCATATCGGTATCTCCAAAAAGATTGATGATGATGCAGAGCGCACACGACTTCGCGATATCGTGGCACCCTTAAAACCAGACGATATGTCCGTCATCGTCCGAACTGCCGCCAAAGGCGTCGAAGCTGAATTTCTCGAACGTGATATTCAGTATTTAACTTCGCTTTGGTCCAGTATTGAATCAAAAAACCAAACCGCGAAATGTCCCGAGACGCTCCATCAAGACCTTGATCTTGTTCAGCGAGTGACAAGAGATCAGTTTAGCGATGAGATCAGTAAAATTGTGATTGATGACCGTGAAGGTTTTGACCGATTGCGGCGTTTTCTCGACGCTGGCATCGTAGGCGCTTCCGATAAACTCGAGCTTTACCAGGGCGAAACCCCTGTTTTTGACGTTTACGGCATTGAAATGGATATCGGCAGGGCATTGAGCCGCAAGATCGATTTGCCAAGTGGCGGTTATGTTATCGTTGATCAAACGGAGGCACTCACAGCTTTCGATATTAACACTGGGCGTTATGTCGGCAGACAGAGCGCTCGCGAGACAGTACTCCGTACCAATATGGAATCGATCAAAAAAATTGTGGCACAGTTACGTCTTCGGAATATCGGCGGTATCATCGTTATTGATTTTATTGATATGGAAGATGCCGTTGATCGCGAGATCGTCTTCAATGAATTGATCGAAGAACTAAAGCAAGATAAAGCCAAAACCAATGTCCTACGTATCAGTGATCTGGGTCTCGTTCAGATGACTCGCAAGCGCACCAATGAATCACTCGAGCACTTACTTATGGACCAATGCCCCTTATGTGAAGGGCGAGGCCGCGTTAAAAGCGTTGTCACCGAGTCGCATGATTTACTTCGTGAGCTTGTCCGTGTGCACCTACAAACAGGCAGGACACTTCTTAACGTCAAAGTTAGAGAAGACATTAGGGATTGGATTCTTGAGGAAGAAAGAGACTGGTTTCAAGACGTGGTGGACCGCTACGGTCTTACAGTTAATTTCAAGCAAAGCGAGCTGACACTTTCGGCCGTCAATGAGAGTTCATTCGAAGTGTCAGCGGATTCTTAACCTTACTCAGCCTTAAGGCCAGTGGCTTTCCAAGCGTTACCTTCTTTAGCGGACGGGACTAAGAAGATTTTATCGTCTTTCTTAGCTTTATAGCCTGCCGATTTAACTTCGATCTTATCGCCAGCTTTAAGACCTAGGGCTGTGACTTTAGCCGAAACATTTGTGATACGGACAGCAATGACATCACCTTTTACAGAGACAACATTACCTTTCAATTCACCATCCACTGGATCACGTTCTGCGGTTTTTGCACGCACGCCACCTTGACTGACTGTACCCTCTGCTGCGATTTGAACATCGTCTTCGGAACGGATACGAGTCTTGCTAAGGGCATCTAGGAATTCCGTTTCAGCGCCGGTAAACGCAACGTTGACGCTGTCTTTACCTTTTGGAGTTACCTTGACGCCGTTAGATGGACCAAGTTTTGACTCTAGTGATTTCTTAATCACAGCAGGCAGACCTTTAGCGCCTTGACCAATATCAACGGTAGAATCCAAAGTAAAATCGTAGCTTGAGCCCTTACCTTTTTTCCATGATTTTGCGATCGCCGGACCTGGTTTACCTTCTTCGTAGGTAATCAAAGTTTTTGGCCCCGCAAATGCCGAACCAGCGATCAAAACAGCAACCGATAAACAAATCCCACGAAATGCACGCATCATCAAATCCTCCAAAAATTTAAAAATAAAAATGAACGTTGAAAATTAAATTAAACCTAAATCAATTTACTCCGCCGGATACTCCATGTAACTGACAATTTTCCAGGTTTGTTCGGCAGTTTTCATTTCGCTAGTTTGACCGGCAGGAACCAAATCAGTGATCACTTTTTTTCCCGCAAGGGCCTTGACACCTTTCGACGGTGTTTCTAGAACATATTTTTTTCCATCATCCGATTCTACGGTGTATTTTGCATTATCATTCTTCAGTGTACCAATCATCGCCGGGCGGCCCTTAGTGATCTGGGTTACTTGAAATGAGCTGACTTCGAAACATTTTTCTTTCGTGATTTTGTTAGTGGACCAATCGCCAGAAAGTTTTACGAAGGTTCCAGAAAACTTGCGAAGATAATCCTGCTTAGGACCTGGACAAATATTTGTTTGCGTTTTTGCATCACCAAGGTCAAGCACCGGCCTCGCATTCGGAGCAGAACCGACCATACTCACTGGACCCTCAAGCTCATTTGCCTGAGAGGTGGTCGTGCAAGAATAAAAAACCGGCAAAACAAGAAGAGATTTTAATAGTAAACGCGCGGAAAAATTCACATCAACCTCACAATATTAAATTTAAAATTTCTTTTATTTAACGCGAATCACTGCAACACCAGTATTTGCAGATCCTGGCGATGTTAAATTAATAGTTGCCGTCGCCGCACTCGGTGTCACCAGCACAGGAAATGCCCCATAGTGTTTCAAATCAAAACTTACGGCATCACTAAGTGCATTCGTGCCAGCCGTCGTGAAGTCTCGGAAGTTATTGAAACGAATACCAAATGTTCGATCTGTATTGCCTTGCAAGTCAGCAATACTATCATATTGGCTGACTGTGAAAATCGCTGGAGCAAACGAAAAGGAGCGGTTATCCGTAAAAATTGCCCCGAAAAATTGCCCGACTTGCTCTGTCAAATTAGATGAACCAAATGCCGTCTGCAATGCGGCAGGTCCATCGGCCGCAGTTTGTTTGACGAGGTTCACAAGTGCTGTCATCCCAGCACCAGAAAATGGTCGATTACTAGTTACGGTAAAACCGCCTGCGCGTTGAGTTAGGAAATAAAGGAACGAGTTTGCACCACCTCGAGCTGCAGCTGCATTGTAACCCGTAC
>CAZUYQ010000006.1:0-1453 GCA_964624705.1 uncultured Polynucleobacter sp. | reverse complement strand
TAGTAAAAATCAAGTATCGAGGGGTCTGAGCTGTACCAGTAACCATCGCCGGTGCACCATCTGGAACAGAGCTCAAGAACGGTTTCACATAACTTTCGAAATTATCTGCGCCGTAACCAAATGCATCTTCAAACGTATGCGCAATTCCTTCATCAATCGCGACTGTCTCTTCTTTGGTAGTTGTACCGCGCAACCGGTAGTAGTCCATGATGGCATGTTGCATTTCATGGGCGAGGGTTGCATGGACAAGTCTTGCGGCTTTTGTTGTATCAACCGACTGAACAGAACCCATATCATCCATTAGATAGATGATCGGCCTCTTTGCAGCCGTCGTCGCATCACGACTAAATGCACCCGTGAATTTATATGACGCAGATCCAGCAGGCCACATGGAGGCGACTGTCGGATCGACAACCACGATCACTGGGTTAAAGGAATAACCGCTGGCCGTATTTGCCGTAAATTTATCGCCGTAAATAGTATCTTGATAGCTCGATAAGATCGTCGCAACGGAAGCTTGAAGTTTCGTTTTTGTTTCACTGATAGGACTTGATGCATAGACAATACAGAAACTGGTTCCATCATAGGATGTCGTCGCCGAAAATGTTGCCGCGGCGTTATCCACTTTAGGAATCGATGTGGGACAGTTAGCAAGCGTTAATGGTGCTTCGAAAACTTGTGATTTAAGTTTCGTACTCGCAAGTTTTTTATAGTGCTGAGTCAGACTCGTAGCGTCCGAAAGTTCAACCGAAGATGTAAAACTTTTTGCGTGCTGGGTCGACCTCTCGGCATTTATTTTAGCTGCTTGAGCAAGATCTAGTTTTTTAAGGGTCGACCAAATCCATTCTGGTTGATCAAGGCCCTTTCTGCGATCAAAATGATTCACAATCATCCGCATCGCTTCCGACTCATCAAAACTTTCTGATTCAGCTGGCACAAGAGGCACGCTTCTCTGTAGGTTTTGTAGACTGGCCGAGGTTGCCGTCATTTTAAAAGCAAGATTTACGTCGGTTGCACCCTTTACCGTTGCAATATCACCTAAGGTATAAGGTGCCACGACATACTGTTGCCCACTGCCACCAGCAAGGGTGAGCGTAGTTGAGGTTGCAGCTCCTAAACATAAAACAAATCCCCCATTGTTATTGGGGGCTGTCGAACTACAAGATGAGGCTGAAGAAGAATCGTCGCTCTTAGATCCACAACTTACAAATGTCAGAACTGCAGAAAAACTAAGGACTCGTGACACCAGATTTGAAATGTTCATAAAGGACGTTACTCACCTGAAGATGCCACCTGAACCTTTATTCCATCTGGATTCGGGCCTGATGACGGATTAATAGGATTTACTTTATCCTGCCCAGGTGAATTTGTCCCAGAATTTTCTTCTTTATTGACCATTCTTTGCGCCATTTCCATGAGCCCAGGTGGAAGCGCTGGTGCTGCCGGATTTGCA
>CAZUYQ010000005.1:68814-74915 GCA_964624705.1 uncultured Polynucleobacter sp. | reverse complement strand
TCGAAAGGATGCATTGGGAGGATTTTATTTTTTTCTTGCCATTTCACATAACAGGCAAGATGTTGTCACATGGAATAAAGCAATGCGCAACTATTTCGTCACGAGCGCAAAAACTCACATTGTGCGTACTCTCCGGAGTTTCTATTGTGACCAAGTCGATGTTTCGAGAGATTTGCCACCTTCTCGCCTCCGTCTCAGGTCAATAGCATCGCAAAAAATTGCATATATGCTCACTGCACGTTTGAAATACCTGATATAAATTCGCTCCCAATGAAACTCACCACAATTAGAACGCGAGGTCCATTATGTCGAATAGCTTGCGAGGTCAAGTCGCTCTGGTCACGGGTGGAAGCCGTGGTGTCGGCAAAGGTATAGCTGAGGAGCTTGCCAAGGCAGGAGCGAAAGTTTATGTGACCGGTCGTTCGGTAAATCAGACAAAATTTGAGGGTGAGTGCTTACCGATTGTCTGTGACCATACGGATAATGAGCAGGTTAAGGCTGTGTTCGCACGTATCCGCTCCGAAAAAAAGAAGCTGCAGTTTCATAGAGTAGGAACTGCGGCGTATATTTGTTGAGTCCGAATGGAACCGCGTTTCGCTAAGACGTTATTAGTTGCCCATCAGCTGTTTACGTCTCGCTTTATATTCATCTACGGAAATTAATTTCATGTCAGCCTCCCAAAGCAATGTCGGAGTGCCTGCAGAATTAGAGATTTCCTTACGGGCAATAAGGGAGCTTGGGGTGATGTAATTGATATTTTTGATGCGAGTCCCTGTTGCGCGGACGACAAAATTAAGTTCCAGATAGCTAAAATCCCACTCTGGTCCTTTGGTTTGACCGACTCCTGTTACGGAACCGTCAGTGGAAACGGCGACAACAGAATTCCCTGTGACATGGACAGTCGTAGTTAGATCACTCATGATTCCATTGCGATCGCGCATGGTTGCTGTTTCGACAAAAACGCCACGTGATGGTAAAAGATCCTTTTTAAGGACAAACTCTTCATCGACTGGAACACGACCCGCGCCCGTGAGGTCAGTGTAGTGGACTTTCCCGACGTAATAGTAGGTATGGTCGATTGCAGAAAAACCAATTTGGGACATCATTGCGATCAAAGTTGCTAATAGTAATTTCATATCTATCCTTCGTAGAAATGACCATCAGCGTCGGAACTTTTTCCGGACGACGTGGTTGATGGTAATGCCTGGCAGCCTGAGATCAGTTCGGATAATAATGAGAGGATACGAAGCATAGTTATAAATTCCGATAAAGAATGGGTGAGAGGATCCCTGCCGCTTACGGAGTCAACTCTGTCCGAATCTCTTGACGAGTACATTGAATATCAGAGCGATTATCTTGATTCTAGGAAAAAAACGACACGGTATCCATATATTATACCGATAATAAAATAGGTATCTAATTATGAAACCATCAGAAAACGTGGATCGAATCCAGGATGTGGTTAAACGCCTCATGACAGATAAGGGACTGGTTCATGAAGACGCCGCAGTACACAACGGCGTTTTTTCGCGGTTAGTGATGTAACTTGTCGTTCTGGTACTGGAAATAGAGTCGAAGCGTTTCAGAGCACAATTTTTGGCCGCCCAACAGTTGGCAATACCGGAGTCTTCGCACCCTCCAAATTCTTAGTGATTGGAAGCTCGATTGTATCCCATAACAGGATCTGGCCGACTGAATACTCGTAATAGAGGGACTCCATTAGCTTCGCTACTTGCGGTCCCTTCCAAACATAAGCTCGCTGAATCTCCGGGAGCAATATTTCGTCGCGATGGATTCATGGTGTTTTTAGGTGATCGGCGTCGGTGAATCAGTGAAAGCGCTTACGCGGAATCTGCTACGGAATAAAGCTTGCAATAGTGAATAGTGGTAGAATGGCCTGGTGAAAAGCCAAATTCGTCGATCAGTGTCGAAAAAACCTGATCAGGGTCATACCCAAAACGCTTGAAGGCGTGCGCTCGCAGAAACCATGCAAATTCTGGAAATTCGTCACACATTGCATCAGCGATGGGATGAGCAGCCACTAAGCCCGCCGATTGCGTGAAGTGGGTGCCGTCCTTTATCGCATGCAATGAGCTCTTTTTATTTGGATAAGGAAATTTGCTGGAATAGATATGGTGAATGGTCCATTGGTTGTGTGAGCCGTATCGATCTGGTCGTTCGCCGCCAGCGACAAGAAAGGCACCGATCGCAGGCCCATTTGCTCTCCCGTCATTAAGATCAACATTTCGGCTTTTAGCCGCAACCTTCAACTCATTTGGATACTTATGATACTTCTCAGTTCTGTCGCATCCGCGCCACAATAGTTCTGCTCGCTTGGGGAATTTTACGAGCGAATCAAGATTGACGATGACGTGAGAAATGACATCTCTAACGTAATCGGGGAGATGCCGAACCTCTGCCAGGATCCACGAGTCGAGGTTCGCCAAATCGCAGGGATTGCGTATATTGTTACGAGACGACAGATTTGAATTATTTTTCTTGGTCATTATAAACCTCTCGTGCGTTATTGCCATGTCGTGTCTGTTATGCGGCGACATCTTCCTCAGCGTGATAGTTAGGATTTACCCGGAAATCTCCAAACGCAAAATGAAGGGATTTCTCAGCTTCACTTGCGTTCTCAACTTTGCAGGCATAATTGCATTCAAATGGGACCGGCAAGCCAGTGGTGTAAAGTTGTCTCATCCTCGCGTCGACGTCAGTTTGCGCGGTAATACCAACTTTAATGAGCCCAGGCATCGCAGGGTTCGTGAGAACATAAATGAATTGAACGTCGTCTGCCATACAGCTTCTGCACTCCTTAGGTTCGCCAATGATTCGTCTTATCGTCAAGTGATAGTCGATCGGTCGATTTCAAGTGAACTTTAGTGAAGTCGCGAAACGGAATCTCGAGATATGACGGTCCAAGATGGGCATTATTTGCCTCGCTCAACTGTTAAGTCATCAATCCGATAAACCTTGATGCAGTACGTTTCTATACGCTTTGCAAACAAGGTGAACTAATGTCCAAGCCAAAATCACGGTTGTTAACGAAATCGCGTTTCAAACTCGGTTGTGAGTGTCCGACTAAACTTTACTACAACGATCGCCCTGATGAGTTCGCCAACTCAAAGTCAGATGATAAATTCCTGCAAGCATTGGCAAGCGGTGGATTCCAGGTTGGCGCATTTGCGCAGATTCATTTTCCCGAAGGAATAGAAGTAACAGAACGTGACTATCAAACGTCCTTAGAGAAAACGACCAACCTCCTTGCAAAGCCAACAGCAACCATCTTCGAGGCCGCAGTTCGTTTCGATGACTTATTTGTACGCGTCGATATCTTGAAGAAATTGCCAAAGAATCATTTTGAAATCATCGAGGTTAAAGCCAAGACCATCGACTTGAGCGAGACTTCGTCTTTTTTTAACAAAAGATCTCGCAAAATATCAGCAGCCTGGGAGTCGTATCTTTTAGATATAGCCTTTCAAACGTACGTGGTCCGCAACGCGTTTCCAGACGCAAAAACGACGAGCTATCTGATGCTTGCAGATAAATCTCGCACAGCAACTGTCGATGGCCTCAATCAAAGATTCCGCATCGAAAAAGGCGCCGATGGGAGGTCGCAGGAGGTCATCATACCGCCAGGCACCACTAAAGAGACGTGTGGAGAGTCGGTCTTGGTTCAGGTGAACGTCGACGAGGCCGTAGAGTTTATCTTAAATGAAATGTACGGCAGCCACGATGGGTGGAAAGACCATGTCGCAAAAATGGCGCGACTTGTGACTCAAGGTGATCGCGCGCAACCATTGCTGTCCAAGGAATGCAAGGCTTGTGAGTTTCGTGTCCCAACAGCAGATCTCGCACCTGGAATGAAAAGTGGTTTTTTAAATTGTTGGCAGGAAGCTGCGAAGATCTCCCCCGACGACTACGACAACCGCATGATGGTTTTTGATGTTGGCGGTTTTCAGGCCGCGAAATCGGCACTACCATCGCAGCGGTATTTTGCAGATCAATTGACCGAGAGCGACTTTAGCGGTAACGAAGCATCCAAAACCGGGTTATCCGCAACGGAACGTCAACTTCTTCAGGTTGAGTTCGCCAAATCAAAGAAACAAAAAGTGTACATGGACCATGCGGGCATTCAGACCGAGATGGCCTCGTGGACGTTCCCACTTCATTTTATCGACTTTGAAACAACAACCGTCGCATTGCCCTTTAACAAGGGTCGAAGACCATACGAGACCATCGCTTTTCAGTTTTCACACCACACGGTCGACGCTAATGGTAATGTTGAGCATAAAAGTGAATACATCCACAGAAAGCGCGGCGAGTTCCCCAATTTTGACTTTTTGAGAGCACTTAAGAAGAGCCTTCAAGGAGATCAAGGAACAATTTTGCGATACGCCGCCCACGAAAACACTGTACTTTGTCATATTTACGATCAGTTGGCCGCATCGACAGAGCCCGACGCGGATGAATTGATGAAATGGATAACGACTATCACCACCAAAAAGGGCGACAAAGAGACACCGGGTTGGAACGGTGAACGCACCATGGTGGACCTATGTGATCTGGTAAAACGTTTTTACTGGAGTCCTTATATGAACGGTGCAAATTCAATCAAGAAAGTGCTGCCAGCGGTACTGAAAGAATCTAGCCATCTCGCAAAACTTTATGGCGAACCAGTTTACGGATCGAAGATCAAGAGCCTCAACTTTGGAAATCACATCTGGCTCCGCAAAGATCCTGCGACCGGCGATATACTTGATCCTTATAAATTATTGCCGCCTGTATTTGGTGACGACGAAGCAGGTGCGATTGAGGCGATGTTCGATGAAGACGATATCAATAACGGCGGAACTGCGATGATGGCATACGCTAAAACACAGTTCACGGAGATGAGCGAGGGTGAGGCGCAGATGATTTATGATGCGCTCTTGCGGTATTGCGAGCTGGATACGCTGGCGATGGTGATGATTTATCAGTATTGGGTGGATGAAATTGAGATTATTTCCACCGATAGGAAAGTAAATTAGTGCCTAAATTTGAGGTGTAAAATGACAATTCCCGGGTTTAAAACGTTTCTTCGTCCGGTTCTGGAAATTATGGCAGAAATTAGAGAGGTTACAAATGCAAGAAGCAAACTTGTTCCATTAGTTCAAAAAAAGATGAATTTTTCGGATGCAGAAGCTTCTGAAAAACTAGAATCAGGCGGAAATCGTTTGAGCAACCGCGTCGGCTGGGCCCTGACCTATCTTACGAAATCAGGACTGGTAGAGGTTCCTAAGCGAGGGCTTGCAAAGATAACCCCTTCTGGGGAAGAGTTTCTGAAATCACATAAGGGAGAAATCACGCCGCGAGATCTCGAAATATTTCCTGGGTACATGGAATTTAAATTGTCTACGCTGGAAACAAAGGAGAATTCAACTGCGTCAAATGCGAACCTTGCAGATATTGATCCCGAAGAGAAGATAAGCATCGGATACCGTGAGATTAAGAATGGGCTTGTCGAAGAACTTCAGATGAAGCTGTTGGATATGAATCCAACTCAATTTGAAGAATTGGTTTTGCATTTGATTCGAGCCCTAGGGTATGGCGGCCCAACTGAGGCCCTCGAACACACCGGTGGGTCTGGTGATTTTGGCGTCGATGGGATCGTTCATTTAGATCGTTTGGGCTTGGATAAAATATACTTGCAGGCTAAACGCTATAAACCCGAGAGCAAAATTAATAGTCGGCAGATCCAGGAGTTTTTTGGCGCTCTCAAAGGTCGTCATGCCACAAAAGGAATATTTATTACAACGTCTTCCTATCAGGATTCAGCCTTAGAGTACGCAAAATCAGTCTCAGACACTTTAGTACTACTTGATGGGAATCACGTTGCTGAATTAATGATCGAGGCAAAAGTCGGTGTATCTGCGAAGCGAGTCATTGTTATCCCTACGATAGACAGTGATTATTTTGAGTCTTGACGCAGGAAGTATCCGGTTAATAGAGAAGATGTTAGTGAATTGATACAGATATTTCTTGCTGTCGAATCCGGAACGAAAGGCTAGGTAGGGAGTCTACTGAAGTCCCAATGACGCCACTTTCGTGAAAGCGAT
>CAZUYQ010000005.1:67603-68750 GCA_964624705.1 uncultured Polynucleobacter sp. | reverse complement strand
CCCTTCTGCTACCAGCCTGAACTCTATGTTCGCTGTCAGTAGGCGATGGCTCCGTCAAAAGATCAGGTTCGACGCCTAGATCTCTAATTCTGGCAATTAGTCGTTGCAGTGCTCGCTGTTTGTCGGAGAAGAACTCGGATCCGCGAATTCTAACAAACCTCCATCCAAGTCGCTCAAGTACAAACTGACGTGCCAGGTCATCCCCATGCTTCTCGGGAGGATGCCATCGGTCACCGTCACATTCTAATGCAACTCGGCGGTGATCGCGGTCATAAATCACCATATCGATACGATATGCACCGACCTCATACTGCATTTGAATTCTGAATCCAGCGTCTGTTAATCCACGGCCTACAAGACGTTCAAATTCCGACTCCGATCTAGCCTCCACACGAGCCCTCTGCTCAAGTGTTGCCGCTGGATTCTCTGCGTGTTGAATGAGTCGCCTGCGAATATCTTCATTCTTTAAGTCGTCTTCCGCACTAAGTGAGTGAACAACCCAAAGCTGATCGCGGGCCCGTGATGCCGCGACGTTGAATACCTTTCGCCAATCGTCAGTATTACGGGTTGATAGTGGGCGATCAGATCCATCGACCGAATCAACCATCGATAGAAACATTACATCTCGCTCATCACCTTGAAATTGTGAGGCGTTACCGCATAGCATTTTTCTAGCTGCATATTCTTCTGGTGACAGATAGCGACGTAAATTTTCCTCGATACGCAAGGCTTGCTCAATGCCGACCAACGATATTACGCCAAAGGTTAGGTCCCTGTAGGCAGCATTGTCATTCGCTGCTAAAATAAGAGATGTTATTTCGTCGACCTCACCCAAATTTACTTTGTTTTGGCTAACACCATCTCGGACTCTATGTGCGATCAGCGCGGGATGCACTTTTGCGGAGGATGTTTCTCTGAGGGGCTTGATTTCACCCGAGTAGGATAAGGCATTGCTGAAGGCGATGATATTTGGCACGCAACGGAATTGCTCGACAAGCCGAATTGTTTCACCGAAACTCTGGCGAGCAAGGTGATACACTGATGTCTTTGGATCATACTGGATCGCATTTGGCACTCCTATTAGGAACTCGTCTATTAATGCCTGCATCGATCCAATATCTTGACCAACCGCATAAGGACTGACTTG
>CAZUYQ010000005.1:56278-67587 GCA_964624705.1 uncultured Polynucleobacter sp. | reverse complement strand
TCCTTTGCTAATGCAAATAGGGCAATATTTGTAACGTCGCATTGACTAGCCTCATCGAGAATCAAGACATCAAATCGAGCCCGATTCGGGTCAAAGGATTCATAAACACGGGATGTGGGCATGATCCACACCGGCACCGTATCTTTACATTCTAACAGAAGTTGACGGGCTTCGATTTGAAGACGAGGCACACGCTTTCCGGTGCCTTTGCCAATTTTTCTCTGAATATCAAGCCAACCGATGAGCGCTTGTCGTTGTTTAAGTCCGGTCCTATCTGCCTGAGCGCGCCAAGCCCGTTTTTCGACATACTTTGCTGATACCATGTACAATTCGTCACGTGCTGTCATCAGGTCACGCTGGATATCATCAATCGCAACTTTGTGCCGTGATTCAAGTTGGCACGACCATTGGCAGAATTTCCACGCGCCTTCGAAGTCTGCGCCAGGTGGATGGCCACCGTTGTGTGGCTCAAGGCGCGTGCGAATTGCCTGTGCCCATGCAGGTGCTACTTCTTCTATGCGACGAATTAGTTCAGTTCGTCGCAGCATTCTTTTTTCAAGCGAGGAAAAATCGACAAGTCGTCTTCTTGCCCGCTTGTAAAGTATTTCATCACAAGTCTCTACTGCAGTTCTAAGCTCAAATACGGGGTGCCCGATTTCGCTATTTCCAAAAAATATAAGAAGGTAATTTTTCCATTTTGTTCTCTCACGGTCAATTTCAGCTCGCCGAAGCCGAGCTATTTGCATCTCTACGATATTTAACACTGCACTTAGAATCGCTTTTAATCGATCGATGGTAGGCTTACCTAATGTTCTGTCGGAGGTATCCTGCTCGATTTCATTCCAGGGCAGACCGGAATCACAGATTCCCTTTACAAATGGCATCCAGAGTTCATCAGCCCAGCGTAGCGCACGGTCGAGACGATCTGCGAATGGTTGGACGAATTCCTCTATGTTTTCGCCAAATGTTGTGATCGCTTGCGCCTCAAGTGGCTCCATCTGCCTTGTCCATCTTACATTGATTTCCTCACGAAGTAGATGTATCTCATGAAGAGCTGCGATCGATCGAAAGTGGATCGCAGCCGTGGGCTTTATATTGTTGACGCGGTGACTCGCAATAAGAGTCTTCCATTCACTCTTGAAGAGAGTAGAAACTACGCTTAGTTTGCCGCCGCTCTCTAGGTATTTAAAAATTTGATTAGCTACGGCGGCGAGACCGTCTCGATTTGACTCACCTTCATAGACTGGCCCATAGGTCATTATTAGTTCCTGTCGGCGGATAATCTCATCACTATGGGATTTGAGTAATTTTGAAAAACCGTGCCAAAGTTGACTTTCTGCACCGCCGGCGATTCCTGCCAGCAAGACTTTTAAGTACCAGACTTCGCCTGTGGCAAAAGTCATCTCGATTTCTCGTCCGATCGAGAGCAATTGACGCAGCTCATCTATTCTGTTTGATTCATCACTCAAGTGATATTCGGAAGCTTCATGTGGTTGCGGCAGTGATTTCAGTTCGTTGACAACATCGACAAATTCGCCTTCGAGCGGTAATTCCTTTAGACTCGGAAGTGGGTTAGCAAGTGTACGATCTACTTCGGATGTGACGTCGACGTTTGACGCGTATAGATCAATAATTTCTTCAGGTGAGAGCGGCAGCACCGAACCTTGGTTGACGGGACCTGGTATCCATCCGAGTTTAGGATTGTCCGCTAGAAATCTTGCAGCAGCGCTGGGTGATATATGGTCGCCACCGCAGACTAGATCGTCATACTCAGAGCGCTTTGCTCTAAGCAGTTCCTTAACCAACTGGTTGTGGTGATTGATCAGCGCCATGCGCCGGCTTTCAAGAATTGCAATTTCACCATCCAGCGCAACCCGGTCAGTTCGAGATAAGTAGCCCACGATACCAGAAATTGAATCCTCTAGTTCTCGTCGACTTCCCTCGTCCGAATCGAGAACGCTTACACATAGGGGGCGTAAATTCTCGTGTACTTTTTCTCTGACTACGCGGAGAGCTTTTGAGGTTTGACTTGTCACGAGGACAGTCTTTCCTTTTGCCAAAAGGTGACCAATAAGATTTGCAATGGTATGCGTCTTTCCAGTTCCTGGCGGTCCTTGAACTATTACGGATCCGGAATCCGTAAGTTTTCGAATTACTCGAATCTGTTCATTGTTGGCTGGCTTAGTTAATAATACATCTTCCGAAAGAGACAGGGCATCGTCTGTTTCCGATATGGGAAGTCCCAAATGTGATTTATTTGATTTGCTTGAATCTCGTGTAGATTCAACTCCCACAATTCGCATCAATGAATCCGGCAGCTCCTCCGCATTAACAAGATAGGATTCAATTCTACTCATGGCGGCATCGAAGCCTTGACTTCTTGATCCAAGAAAAAGAACAGGACAACGGGTGATCACTGCATTATCAGTTGGAATAGCTTTGGAAATTGGCTTTTGTAAATCTAATAGACCGTTCTCCCAAAAAATGTGAGCCATTTGTTTAAGATAATTATTTGTTTCCTCTCCACCGAGTGGATGACACGGGGACGATTTCATCGATTGGGTAAAATTGTTGATGTGACGGCCGTCAAGTTCGGCATAGCGAAGAATAGCCGCATGAATTTCTGGGGTATCTGGAGACTCCACGATTGAAAAGGCTGGAACTTTCGGATCGAATTTAAGTTCGACGCGTTGAAGAATGAGTGGATGATTTATTACCTTGGATCCGAATTTCCATTGTAAGTGTCCGTCCCCAAGCCATAGCTGATATTTTTCTGATTCACGTTCCATACGCCCATAGAGATCGAACAGTCGAGAGAATATTCCGAGAACTATGCGCGTTGGTCGCTCGGCCGCTTCCCATGCCTTTTTTTGTTCAATCCATTTGTCGAATGAGATGACTCTTTCAATATTTTCGTCAAAGCGCTCCGTTTTTGATTGTCCGAGTGTGTTTTCGATGTTGCGGGACTCAAGAAATCGCGGTGCACTGCCAAATGCATCCCAACCTGTGACCAACCAATCACAGAGTGAAATCGGTAGGTTTGGGCATTTTGATTCCTTTGGCCGCGACACCGTGATCTCAAATGTATCTAATTCTTCGCCAATAGACGCCTTTGGAACATTAGGTTTTTTAAAAGTAATATTTGGATGTGGTATTAGTTCGTGTAGATTTAGATACCAAGGATGTGCGGAAAGCTCAGTGATAGGTGGGCTTTTGCGCGCATGCAATGCACGTAGATACTGAAAGACTCGACCTACTCGGTCTTTCGCCCGTGACAGATCCGACGGTTCGCTCTGGATCATATTTATCAATTCAAGTTTTCCGATTTTATCCATCCAGTTTCTCCTGGCTTATCCAGTATTTATTATCGGTCAGAGATCGGAGAACTTTTGGACCATGCAAATTGGATTTCCGACCACTTCTCGACACAAACTACTGTAGACGTTGTGGTTTTGGTCGGGATTATATGTATCGCCAAGCAAAATTGAACAAGATTTTTACGGCGACTGCGCCATCGCGCCAAAAAAGCGCAAATTATGTTGACCAATTTCCAAAAAATTGGCAGTTCCTGTCAACAGCAAGATATTCGCTCATTTGACACAGTGTAAAGTCAATCTCTCTTTAAAGCCCGTCCTACCTATTTTTACATAATCACCAGGGCAACAAGTGGTTTAGTTTACCCCCTCAACACTCCTCACCACCTTCAACACATTCCCGTCCACCCAACTCACAAACATCATCCCATCACCACCAACCCCAATCTGCGCATCGACAGACGAGCTCACGTTGGCAACAGGATTTGTTACGACAATATTAGTTGCCTTGTTGAGGAAAATTGTAATGGCCAAAGTTAATTTCGATGTTTGTATCAGCGTCGCATTGTAGCCGCCGGCAAGTGAGATGCTGCCTAGGACGCTCGATAAATTAAGTTCGTTTGATGGTCCTACATATGTAATGCTCGAATCTGTGCAGGTATCCGGTGAAAAGACAGTGTGCGCGATTCCGCTGTAGCTCGATGAAACCAAGATATCCTGGGCCCGTGCGGTCGAGTAGGTGTTTAGTTGCTGGTTGGTACAGGTGAGAACGCCGTTTGTATTGATCTTGCTGCAATTTGACGCTCCATATGTAGTGCCTTTGATCACTTGCCAGCTGGAGCTGGAGACTCGTAAATCAAAAATATCTTCACCGGAATAATTATTTTGCGTCAGTAACGCAGCTCCACCAATGCTAGCACCGGTAGAACTATAGCGTTGTAGCAAGTCTGCGTAAGCAAGCGCAAACTGCGACGTACTGCTATGCCAGCTGACTTTAAAGCTACTTGTGACTGTCGTGCGGACGTTGTTACGATTGCTTACTAGGCCACCATTTGCATCGAGCACCGCAAGATGGACATTCTTGTTAGTGCTGGTAGTAGACGCATTGCACGAGTATGCGACTAGAATCGAAGTAATTCCAATATCCGACGCAAATTTATCGACGGAGTTCGTCCGTTCGTCGCAGGCCTTCGAGATTAAGGTCGGAGATGTCAGCACGTCACCGGTCCCCGAGACTTTTGCGCTATACAGAGCCTGTGATCCGAGACAATTGGCCCGAAGAATCACAACAAAATTATTCCCAGATACAAGGACGTTTGTCTTTGACACCGTGCATGCAGCCATCCCAACGATCTTAGGATCGGTGAAGGTGAATACGGTACCCGCTGGAGGGCTGCAACTCGCGAGCCCTGTACAACCATCAGTGGGTGGAGCCTTGGCCCATGAGATTGCGGGTGGGGTTTGCCCGCTTACTGCAGATGATCCAGTCCCTTGATCGGAACCACACGAAATGAATAGCTGCGATATAATCGGCACAATGAGCATATAGAATCTCATGACGCGCTCCTCCTATGGAAATAAATGGCGTTGAAAGTGGATTCAAGTGCGAAGCTTATTTCCACGATCCGTCTTTGAGGCGCGCAGGCAAAATGTTCGTTTGCGTCGTGAGAACGCCTTTGGTGTCGAAGTGCAACAAACACCGGCACGTATTTTTATATGGAACGTCGCAGATCGTATCGTTAGTTGATGGCGTGTAGCACCAGTTTGATGCGTCGGTAATCGTTAATCCTTCCACACCTAGTGTAACGCTCACCTCGGATTTGCTCATGCCAGGATATATCGCACTGACGTTGGCACTTGGGGCATTTGGAATCTTTAAAGAGGATACCGGTGCATCGACGGGACAGTCGTATGCTGTAAGCGTGGACTCAAATTTATTGAGTAGAATGGGTTTAGCTCTTGCAGCAAGACTAACGCTCTGCTGGACGGCGGAGAAATTATAACAGAACGTCTTGGAAGTGCTTTCATAGTTAAAATTAACACGAATGCGCTTGTTAGCGCGAACGTTGTAGCTGTCACCGACGGCATCGTCAGGAAGTTTTATCGCGAATGCACCATTGGAGTCGATATTCCCGCTCGCCATGTAACCTTGATTCCCGTCTGCGACGATAAAGACGCTCATATTGTGCCAGAGGTCTAAAAAGCCAAGCTGCGCATCAAATCGGACATTGGTAGCGCCCGCGTAACCGGCGTCGCTAATTTTCTTGGCGAGGCGTCCTTGTTCTGCAGTGTAGAATTGTTCCATATCGCCGTAACTTGCACCATCGACTGTCACGCTGAACGCGCTAATGACCGCGCCGGTAAATTGCACTCCGACTTCTGTACTTCCGGTCGTTGTTGGCTGCGTGGATGCTTGTGCAACCTCCGTCGTGCTTGAATCTCCCGTTTGCATCACTTGACCACATGTACTGAGGCCCATACTCATGATGCTGGAAATTACTAAATCGCGGCTTAAACTTTTGCTTGTTGCTCTCATAGATCCTCCTAGTAGAGATGACTAGTTTGACTAGATCATCAAAGTGTAAGAGTACTATCTGCCAGAGCCGTGACATCCGGGGTCAAGCGGTATAAGTGTCTGTAGATATTGAATTAATAAAGATGAAATGGCTTTGTTCGGTTCTCTTGAGGCGATCTCAACTCACTCGTCGCAGGTATTTACTTGAGACGCAGTGTGCCTCCGCACTCACTGCTTCACGCAGTGCTTCGGGACTTTCAACCTCTGCATCATGGCCAAATCCTAAAATCCAACCTACAAAGTGCGGGGTGATGCCAACCTTGAGTTCGAGCGTGATGGAGCCATCAGATCGCTCGGTAATCTTTTGCGATGGATGCCATTGGCGCTCTTTGATGTATAAAGCTAGGGCCGAGGATATATTAATTCTTGCGGTGACGGCGTGATCGGCATGCCAAACACCAAAACTTGCGCCAAAAATTTCATGAGGTGTCGTTGCTCGTCCGGTATAGGGTTGATCAGTCATGCATGCATCCCGCATGCGGGGAAGCGCAAACGTCTTCACGAGCTGCGACTCTAAATCTTCTGCAACCAAATAAACTCCTTGGTCGCCTATATAAATATAATGGGCTCCGAGTGTTCGTATTCGGTCAGTGCCCGAGCTTGCAGACTGATATTTAAGGCTTAAACACTGCCCTTCCTGTATCGCAGACTGAATGCACTCTAACACTTGTGGATCTGTATCTACAAAAGATCTTTGAACCAATGACATATGAATCGTTTTTGCAAACTCATCAAGAAGAGCGCGATTGCGGCTGCCGATAAGATCACTGATTTGTTCGAAAAAATGATCCAGCCCTGCAAAGAGTGGATTTGATGCCATTGATCTGAGTTGTGTTTTGGCGAGATATAGGCCGGCAAGTTGTTGTTTGTTGATCTTGACGATTGCCCCATTAGCCGTCGTAGGAACATCAACCTTCCACCTAACGCCGCCCATGCCAGACTTCGACCCAGATTCAGCAACGGGAAATCCTGCGGCCTGAAGACCTTCGATATCTCGGTGGATTGTTCTTTTGGTAACTAAGTATCCACGTTCAACGAGTCGCGCCAAAATCTCCGCAGGCGCAAGCCCCTTGGTTCCAGCCGCCGTGAGCATTTGTTGGATCACGATCTGCCGTGATGATTGACTATTTCGACCCCTACCTCTCGACACTAGAGACCCCCTGAGACTGCAAAAAAGCCTCGAAGCCTGTTCGGTAGAAGTGTCTGATTCCTTGAGGAAAATGAAGGGTTTTATCGAAATAAATAAGTAAAAACAAAATGTTATGCAGATGCATATTACCCGTGACCTTCGATGTCACTGGAGCTGCCGCTAAGGGATTTATCTCCACGCTAGATATCATCCAGCTCACAACACAAAGGGAATAACATGACAAAGGACTACAGCAGCATTTTGCTCGCACATTACAAGACTCAGTTATCCGTTATGCTCTGGGGATCTAGCGGCTATGGCAAAACGAGCGTCGTAAAAGACTTTGCAGTAAAGAATGGCTTTGAGCTTGTGGTGTTGCACGCGCAGTACTTGGACCCGCTTGCTCTATTTATTCCGTCGACCGGCGAGATGAAGGAACTTGGTTATGTCAAAGTCTATCCGTCCGAAGTGCTTCACAAAATATTTAACGCCAAACAGAAAATGATTTTATTTTTAGATGAACTCACGCGCGCTCGGGAGGACACCTTCAATATTCTCACAGAACTGCTACTTGATCGGCGGGTGTTCGGCTATAAAGTCCCCGATCACGTTCTTATTATCGCGGCTTCGAACTTTGTCGAAGAAGACAGTGGCGTCAGAGACCTTCCAGACGCAGTGATGCAAAGACTAACTCATATTGTCCATGCACCCGATCCTGCGCAGTCGGCCGCACGTCTTGGCAATCTCGCCGTGCGCAAGCTGCTCATGACTGATCCAAAAATCATCCGCCGGCCTGGTCGCTATCCTATTTATGACGTACTTAAGGCATGCCCACGCCAAATTGATGCGTGCGGATATCTCGCTGAAGTGGGGCTACGTGGAGATGATCTTGCCGAAGTATGTCGAGGACGCATCGGTGTCGAGGCGGGTTCCGAGTTAGCGGTTAGGATCGAGCTACTCATGGGTGGTAAGGCAAACCTCATGCCACGTGAGGTTAGTCCGCATGAATTTATACGAATTGCACGAGCAGAAAAAGAATGCGGAATCTTAGAAGTCGTCGGATTTTTACGCGAGCAGATGAAGCGACCGGAGGTACGACCTCATATTGCAAGTTATTTACTGGAGTTTGCAATGCCGGAAACTTGCAGATCCCTCCAGGTGCACGGATTTTCTTACACGTTTGCCACGACTCCTCGGAAAACTGATGGCCAATTATTCCAGTCCAGTAGTCGTGTTCGAGGCGAGCAGGGCCATCTCGATATCCCTGGTAAACCATGGCAGTGGTACGCCATAAAACTCGGAAAGCTAACTGCGAGGTAAATGCTTATGAACAGTGTGATTGCATTTAGAAATCATCAAACTGTTTCAGACGATGTTGAGCAGCGACTCCTGCAGATTCGCTCTGATTTCGTCACATGGGCCGCCAATCGCCAAATGTTTGAGACGATCTGTTTGTTCTCGCAAGTGAAGGTTGTCGTCACGGATAGACTTGAGTCTCTTGCAGCGATCAGTAATGGTGGGCGCACCTATCTCTACCTCCACCGGTATTTGATCGATCGATATCACGTTAAGCCCGAATTCTGCTTTTTTGTGATCATGCACGAACTGCGTCATTTATATCAAAGTACGACATGGCGCGACTGGAGTCGTCTTCTTAACTTTGCTCCGCTATTTGACGCTCTTTCTAAGAAAATCCCCAGGGAGGTACTGGAAAGGGCAGGAATTACCGATCTTGAGAATGAATCAGAAATAAAACACGACATTTTTAATCTCGCCGCCGATGCTGCTATTCACGAAGATTTAGTACATATCTTTGGAAGCGAAATGATCGCTTTTGCTGCGGATTTTATAACTGAACGCGAACGCGACTTACGCGGCGGTAAAGACATAGTTAAAACAGGTCTCATTACAGTCGATTACCTGAAGCAGATGACTCGAGTTCCCCTCGAATCGGGCCAAGACTGGCTCTATTACGCCAAGCATCTTATTGACTCACTGAGTACAAGAATATCCAATGAACCAGATTTAGCGATGCTTTTGGTCGAACGGCAAATTCTCAAGCGTATTCAGGAAAATGGGATTGGTAAATGCGACCTCAATCAACTCAACCTGGCGGAAATTGACTTCGCGCTTGGGCGCGCGAACGGAGAATCCAAGAAGATGATGGAGTCCTACATCAACCAATCAGCTGCAGGACCAGGAACAGACGGCTTGGATTTTGAAGAGACCCATTTAGCTAGGAACGAAATCAATGCGTTCATAACGAAAGTGATGGAGTTGGCGCGATCCGCGGTGATCGTTGGACGACGCTCCAAAATTAAAGAGACAAAATCATTCGCACGCCCTCATAACTTTATTGATCAGGCCCCTGGGCGAATAGTCAAATACCGTGAAACTCCCCATCGGGATGCGGTGATCGTTCTTGATACGTCCGGATCGATGTGGTTTCCGGAACTTTTGGAACAAATGGCGAACCTCGTGGTTCAGTTGCGCAAGCGAGACCTTCTTCTAAAGGCATACTGCTGCGATGTCGTGCTTCATAAACTTGAAATGACCCGAGCCGGAAACGTCAAATTTAAGGGTTCCGGCGGCACGACCTGGACCAGAGATCATCACACTCAGATATTGGAGGACCTCAATATGAAGAGGAAGATCACGATATATTATTGCACAGACGGTGAGGTAAACGGCCTGGCGGACGCTTTGGAAGATGAACGAGTCACGCTCGAGGTAATTAATGTTCCTCAGTTAATCAACGAACAAGCATATATTAAGGCTAAGTTATGAGTCATTTAGGCGATCGTCATTTGATCTGCATAAAAAGAAGTGCGGGTCGGGTGGTTGGGGTTAGGGTGTTTGAATACGTTGCAATTAATGGTCTTGCCGACATACAGGTCCACGTCCACCGCCATTCTCAGGTATTCAAAATTCGCATCATTACCGAGGATCGATTTGATATTCATGCGATTGATTCCAAAGAGAATCCCTTTTACGCTTTCTCTTGGTACGAAGAGAAATTTGTTTGTGATGATTCCTGGCAGATGTATGAGTGGGCAAACCGATACATATCGAATCCAGAAATACTCAAGTGGTTTGCGAGACGTCTGTAAAAGCGGCTATTTCTTCAAAAATTATCGCTTGATAACTTTTCTGATTTTGAACGACTCACAAGTTGTCAAAGTGAAGGTAGTTGCTACTGCTCTTTTTGGCATCAAAAATGGGCTTCGATTGCCGATTGGGAAAAATGCCAACGCGAGACTCCTCACGGTTTTTGAATAATTTCTGCCATTTTTTTTAAAAATAAAGTAATATCAATATGTTAAATTTTACGAGTGTACTTTTATAATTTTGTAAAAGTAGCTTGTAAAAAGGTAGATAGCTGTTATTATTGTAATATATGGACAACCTAAAACTAGCTTTTGAGTCTCTTCAAAGTCTTTATCCCCTTCAGATCGAGGGAGCTCCACAGCGCGTGCCGCCACATGTTTTAGAGGGGCTGCCAGTTTGGATTAGGAGCGCGATACAGCTTTTCCAACTCTCGATGCATGGCGTCCCTGATGAGCCTTTTCTATATCTGGCTATACCTGAGCAAGGCATTGCTTTTGAACATTTGCTGCGTATCTATCGTCAGCTTATTGGAAAATTCAAAGCCCCTGTTCTAATTATCGCGGACAACCTCTCGCCCAAACATCGACCGCTACTTGTAAAGTTCAACATCGCGTTCATTTATAAAAATGAATCGGTTTATGCACCAGAACTCGGATTGAAATTCGACCGCCTCAGACGCTTTCAAGAGGATCGAAAAATTCGCGTCGACGCTAAAGACGCGCTCACGCCTTTCGCTCTCAAATTGGTCGCGGGCCTTCTGACCAATCAGATTCCACACGAGTTCACGCTCAAACTGCTGCATGAAAAAATCAAGGGCGCAGGCGTTGATATTTCTTCAACGAAGTTAAGTGTGGCGCTTAAGGAACTCGTGGAGAATGATCTTATTCTAGCTGCAGGGGCTGGGCCGACTCGGCACTTTGCAAAGGCCGCAGTCGAGAAGACCTGGGAAAAAATGTTAACGTTGCCCATCTCTTCTTTTTTTCGAGAAGCTGAAACAAACTACGTTCCCAAAAACCGAGAGACCTTCTGCCTCGCTGGCGAAACTGCGCTTGCGCAATATTCAAATCTTGCTGACGGTGCCGCGACTGTCATTGCTATGAGCGTGAAAGAATTCCGGGAAATCTATGAAGGGAAAAAAGGCGAAAAGTCTTTTGGAGACGTTTATAATCCGAGCATCATTCAA
>CAZUYQ010000005.1:44132-56255 GCA_964624705.1 uncultured Polynucleobacter sp. | reverse complement strand
GGAAAGAACCACCACATCTTTTTGCTATGCGAGGGATTATGAATCCCGTGGAAGTCTTTTTTTCAATGAGGAACCACCACGATGAACGCGTGCAGATGGCTCTCAATGAAATGTTAGCGTCATACGGGCTTATGAGAAAGGAAAACTAAATGGCGCGTCCACACGGTTTTGATCACTTCTGCGAATATCTGAAGGGCTTTGAAGAACACTACGTCATTATCGGTGGGGGCGCGGCCTCGATTTTGATGGACGACGAAGGTCTCGAATTCAGAGCAACGAAAGATGTGGATCTTGTTGTGCTTGCTCGCTCAAAAGAACTGAACGAGCGAATTCTTTTCTACGTGAAAGAGAGCGGATACAATTCAAAAGAATCAACTGATAAACTTCCAAGATATTACCGTTTCAAAAACCCTATAAAATCAGAATGCCCAAAGATGATCGAGATCTTTTCTCGAAACGAGTTGGGCCTTGAGCTTGAAAAAAACCAACATATTATTCCCATTTCGGACCCGACCAGCGAAAAATTATCGGCAATTCTTCTTGATGATGAATATTTCGATTTGATCCGCAATAACACGATATCTTCTGAATCCGGAATTCCTCTTATCAACGCGCTAGCAAATATCTGCCTAAAAGCTCGTGCTCACCGGGATCTTTTTGAAAGAAAACAGGCCGGAGACAATTCAGTCGACGAACGAGATATTCAAAAGCATCTCAAAGACATTTGGCGATTGGCAGTAACCCTCACTGGGTCTGAAATTATTTCCCTAACGGGAATGCCTGAAAAAGATATCCGCGTGGCTTTAGAAAAACTTGATAAAATACCTGATGTTCAATTCAAGCAAGTTATGGAAAGAACGCCTGCCAGACGGACAGACGTTATGACCGCTTTGAACAAAGTTTTTTTGGAAGCAATAAAATGATCGGCTGAGGTCGGTGTTTGGAAACGACATGAATACTACGACCATCCTGGCTTACATATCTATCCGCCATCTTTGACTATGAAGATTGTCATAGAAGAAGATGAATTCAGCGTCCAGTTTCACGACAAATCCACCGTTTTCAATGTCCAACGAGTGAGCCAAAACCTGGCACGGGGCTACCTACATCATCCCGCCCATGCCGCCAGCATTTAAGTGTCTGTTATTACAGTGTTATATGTTTGTATGTGTTTGTACAGACAGATAAATTTCATGAGCCCACACCTCGCGACTTTCGACATATTTGGTACTGGTTTGTATGGTTTTGTACCAAAACTGGTCCGTAGCTGGTCCGCGAAAGCAACGTGGCACTGATGATTGATCTCTATTAGCATATATGCTAATATCGAACCCGTCGAGGAGGCGCATGGCTAAACGTCAGACAACAAAATTGGTGTACGAGGGTTCAGAGCTGCGGATTGAGTTTTATCAGTCAACTGACGGCGAGGCTCCGGCGTGCAATTGGTTGTAATCTAAGCGCGAGAAGGTGCAGCAAAAGTTCGCCGCCCTGTTTGCCTGGATTGGCGACCACGGAAAAATTTGGAACGAGCGCAAGTTCAAGCATCTCACTGGTAGTGACCAAATATTTGAGTTTAAGGCGGATCAGGGGCGCGTGTTGTGCTTCTTTTTTACAGGTCGCAGGTTGATCTTGACCCATGGCTTCGTAAAGAAAGGTGACAAAACACCAAAAGGTGAAATAGATCGTGCCGAGGCCATCAAAGCAGAATTTTTAGATCGGGAGAATATATGAAGAAGACACAGAGCAAAGAAAAGAGCTGGGTTGAAAAGAAACTTACGGATGTAAAATTTCGCAAAGGTTTTGAAGATGAGTACGCTAAGCTGTCTATCGGGGCGCAGTTGGCGGCGCTGCGACTGAATGCAAATTTGACCCAAGCGCAAGTCGCTAAGAAGGTCGGCACTACGGCATCAGCAATCAGTCGGTATGAGAGCGCAGAATATGACCGCTATGAGCTGCAGACACTTAGAAAGATCGTCGAGGCCTGTGGCGGTAAGATCGACATTGTTGTGGCACCTTCCGGCAAAGGCAAGGCAGCGTAGTAAGATCATACTACTGCCTGCCTGATGATTTTTTCAATTTCGGTTATCGGAGGCGGTTAGAAATCCCAAACATCGACTCCGACGTTGATCATGCGGCCTTTGGTTTTCCGTTTTTCATGGATATGCCCGTGCAGTAACCACATGCCGTCGTCTTCGGGACGAAAATTTAAATGTTTTGGTTCTTGAGCATATCCTTCCGCCATGCCGCTAAACCGGTACGGCATATGATGAAGGCGTACTTTTTTGCGGCGATCTCAATCAGCGCTTCTAGACCGATCATCTTCAGTCCGACACTTTGGTAAAGTTCGACTGCGGCCTCTGTCTTCTTCTTGTGGCACGGATGGCAGGCGTCGTGATTGCCCATGATAAAATACTTCTCGCCATTGAGACGCGGCACAAACACCTCAACCGGTCTCTTTGCCAAACTCGGCGCCGTGTCGGTTTTTGATTTGAGTGCAGTTCAGGGGAGTCTACCGCGCGGAAGCGATTTCGTAGGTAGGTTCGATCAGCAAGTCTAATATGCCTCTATATTTTAGAGTACTTATTAAACGGAAATCAGCCTCTTGTCCGAGTAAGTATCATCGGTTGGTCCGATGAAAAGAGCTTGGCAACGGCAAGTTCTGATAGTCTTTCAAATACGTCACGTTTGAGTTGAAGTTCGACCGAGCCATTCATGTAGTTTTCTTGGAGAAGGCCGGCTTCGCGAAGCAGATGTACGTGGTGAGAAATAGTTGGCTTTGATACGGACAGGATTTTTGCAAGTTCAACTGAGCTGGTCGGAGCGCGGGCCAGGATAGTGGCGATGGCAAATCGCGTGCTGTCGCCGAGGGCCTTAAAAATCAACGCCGGATCGAGTGGTGGTAGACTGAGATCAGGCGTCTGACCAGCAACTAAAAGTTCCAAGGTGAGCGAAGGATCAAAATAGGGGAAGTATACTTGTGTTTTATATCCGCGGTTCTGAAACGCGCTCCAGAATCTTCGATCATTGAACGCGGACGGCATCATATAACAAGCTTCAACATCTTTAAATTTGAGCTGGTAACCGCCGCGGATGGCATTGATTGTCTCCTCTTCCTCGTCTACTTCGATCCGAAGTAGTGACTTTTTAGCAAATTCGGAGAACGAACAGGAATAAAAGAGCCTCTCGTGTTCTGCAAGAGACTTGCTTATTTGCGGAAGTAGTCGCGTCCATGTTGCTTTGAACGTTTTCTCCCAGAAGATTTCAAGGATTTGCAGAGTGACCGCTCGAAACTGCTCAGGTTTGTCGAGAAGTTTTTCTAATGCGATGATTTGCGGTGAAAGAGGGTTGTATGGGTATAAATCGATGTGACTGATCCATTCTCGCTTTGCTTTAGGAATCTTTGCGAGGGCTGCCTTAAGCGAGATCTTATCCGTCAAAAGGGGATTTACTGCCTCGTCCGAGTGAATAAGTCCTCTTAAGATTTTTTCTTGAAAACCGGCAATCGGCATGTCTCGAATGCTTTTTAGCAGCGTATCGATTGTAGGATTGGAGAGCTGTCCAGGCAATATAGCGGCGAACACCGGCCAGACTTCCCAAGATGATCCGATTTCTGTCACAAGCTTTTTAAATTCTTTGTCGAGGGCAATAAGCGCTGATTTTTTCCAGTTGGGATGAATGCGAGAAGTCGGATCTAACAAGATATTCAAAGCATAAAAAATTTCGTAGCGAAAGCTTGCCTCGAAACGACATTTACCGCGGAATAAATTTTCCTGTTGATTATTCATACATATAGTTATATATCAATCTAACTAGAAAGATTCAAGACTAATTTTAAAATATCTAAAAAATTTAGCCACTTGGAAGGGATAAACGCAATGAATCACGATATTTTGCTTCAAAACCACCTAGCTTTCCTCGCAACTCATCGAGGATTAGTCCGGCGCGAAGGCGAAACCTATTTTATTGAAAGTGATCGTCCCGAGTTTAGTTATACGATTTTAGGTCGCGACATTCGTGCGGAAGACATTCCCAGTGCTGTGAAAGCTATTCAGCACTTGCCGTGGAGTGGTGTTTCTGTTGACGATTTGAAGCGTGCGGGCTTTGTACCGACTATGGGGCTCTCGTACATGGTGCTCGCAGCGGACGCGTCCGGGTGGAAAAACACACCTGATTTGACGATTGTGCGATCTCATGAGGCCGAACACTTCGAAACATTCAGTGAAGTTCAAAGTCGCGGATTTAACGAGACTCGAGATGATTTTGATCGTTGGCATCCATGGCTCAGGGACGCCAATTTTCGTAACCAGCGTAATACGGACCAACTTTTTTATGTTGGCAGATTGGCGCGTGAACCAGTTGGTACTGCGTTAGCCGTCGTCGATGGTAACACCGCGGGAATTTATGCGGTCGCGACATTGCCATCGCATCGCAAAAAAGGAATAAGCACAGCGATTATGAAGCAAGCTGTTTCCGATGCAAAAAGTAGAGGATGTACCGTCGTTACCTTGCAGGTGAAGCAAGATTCCTATGTCGAGGGTTTTTACACTCACCTCGGCTTTAAGAGGGTTTTTGTAACCGGAATGTATCGACGAAATTCATAAGAAAAGGAGCACTAAAAGACAACAAAGACACAAAAAAAGACGACTTCAAAAAAGATTTTCTGTCGTGTTTGCCCAGATTGGGAAATTAAACGACCAGAAAAATGTTCTAATACTTTAGTTCATAAGAAGTCGAAGCTCTACTTCTGCACGCTCAGATGCAAGGAGAGATTTGAAAAGTCTCCAGAGAGATTCTTATGAGCACCAAGAAAATTTGTGCGATCGTCGATCCGTATTCGTCTTCCAATTTATATGCTCCCGCCCTCAAAGAGCAGGGTTATGATTGCGTTGCGGTTCTTAGTCAGGCCATTCCAACAGACATTATAGCGAACTCTTTAAAGGCGGGTATTTATCGCCAGTTCCTACATTCATCAAAATCTTCGCAGATCGGAAAACGATTCGCCTTCCACGGCCCTAGCTTAAGTTCTCAAATCTTTTAAGATCGAGTTCGAGCAATATCAGCGCTCTTCCGTAGCATTGGCGCAGAAATGACAACGTTAGAGGACGTATTCCACGGTATGTACTATGTGCTTGCGGGGCTGGCTGACGAGCTCGATCAAATTAAGACGATATTGGAGCGGAAAATCTAGGTGGGATGACCAGGCGCAGCTCGTTACAGGCTAAACATCAGTTACGGGTTTTGTATTCCGTTGATTTTAACATAATGGTCGCGCACATTGATAAATTCAAGCACTCCAGACGCAGCCTGTGTTGGCGGATCAATTCTCTTACCGAATAACGAAACATGAATATCATAGTTCAAATAAGCAGACGCTCCCGCGACCGAGAATCCACGTTACTCTTGTCGCGACTTGCGATCGGAAATGTCCGGTAAGGTATTGATCCATAGAAATAATTGTGCCATTCACCTTACCAAAGCTTAAGTGAATATTAGGTTCCCGACCCGTTGCGACAAAACACTGAAGTGCCGCGAGTTCCCGAACGGATTGAACGCAACGGACGTTTGGTCCTCGCTCAAACTTAAGATTTATTTGGTCCACACCGGCGAGTGCCTCGTCTGTCAATCCAAACGCACTGAAAAAACTTTTCAAGGCTTCAATTTTTAAATCAGGCGAACACCTTGGAAAACAAACGGCACGCCAGTTGAAGGTAACGTCTCGTTCATTTGCGACAACTGTCATATCAAAAGGAGCAATCGTCGAGGCTCCTTGAATCACAGATTCCAGCTTAAATCCTGCCGGAATGGGGCGAACTTCCTCCGCAGCCCATGCGAGATTAGATGAGGTCATAAGTATCAGAGCTACTATCACAAATATTCGTATAAACATTTAACCATCTTCCCAAAAGTTGCTGCATCCATTAGTGACAAGAAGCTGGACCACCCGATCTAAGTTCTGGAAACTCAAACGTATCGGTCGCATCATATTCCCTGAATCTCCAATCTCGGCGACCGCTACCAGGAACTGAGAGCAGGCCGCTATTGCGAACGTAGTTCATTGCGATAGTTCCATGCCCCTCATCAGCAAGATCTAATAATTCAGGATATACGTCTGCGGGTATACTATAGTAGTCGGAAACTAGTACGAATGCGATATAGCGACGGTTAGTAGAAACTTCTTCGAGCAAACGAGAGGACACCAAAAGTACCAATTGCGTGCTACCTTTTCCATCGACACGGTTGCCATCTCGACAACCTGAACCACCTCTCGTTGTTTGAAGTTGGAATGTTTTATTAGAAATTGGGATTTTGACCTGACGTTCAACGGACTCTTGAGAAAATCCCGAGCTCGGTAAAAAAAGTGCATTCAAGGCCACCAATACTGCATAAATTTTATGTCTCATAGTCTCTTCCTATTAAGTTAAATTTCTTTTTTTGATCATGCTGACCAATGGCCATCAAACCAAATATCCGTGGGATCGAGTTCTTGATAGTGAACCCATACCTTGTTTGGCGGACCGATAACGCCGTCCCGACTGCTTCTGTTATTGCTCGAACGAAAAGACCTTTTTTATCATGCGCCCGTCCTCTGTTTGCCATGATGTATACGACAGGTGGATGATCTATGACATTCTGCAAATAGTATTCAGTCCGCTCGGGTTGAAATGACACCCAGATGTTGCTGGTATCACATTCTAAAACCTTTGCCCCCGCTATGCGGACGTCAGAAATCATCTTTGTTATACTGCTTACATCACTAGGCGGCGCTGCATGGATGGTAACTATTGGCATAACTCAGTCCACTGTAGAAGTGTTTTTATACAATGTTAAAAAACACTGTGCAGTTGATGTTCTGGCAATATCTGGTCCTCCTTCACCACCTTCGAGGCGGCCAGGTGTTGCTATGCAGTTGATCTTGCCGTTGCTGCCCAAAAGCTCCGTCATATTCGGAAACCTTCCTTCAGGTAACAGACCGGCAAGTCTTTCTGCGAGACCATCTGGCAGACCGGGAAGGGTCGCAGCTGAAATCAGACAGGAATATTGCGCCGGGACCGACTTACTAATGCCACATTCAATTTTGTTCCCGACAGAATCCGCAATCTTTCGCCCCTGCTGTGTCGCGTTTCGATGAGTTGCGAAAACCATCGCAAGTTTTGCCTGGAGTGACTGCACATCAGTCGTTGCCGGCAAGTTGATATTAAATTTCTTGCTCGTTGGACTGTCGATGGCCAGTGGATCAGATTCAACCGAGCTTCTGCAGCTCGCTAATTGCAAACAGGCAAGTAACGTAACGGCGATGCTTTTCATTGGGACTCCTTTATTGACCGATTTGAAATCTTTCGAGCCTTAAAGCTCGGTATGAACGTGGTATAAATAAATGTATTCTTATGGGCAATGAAAATGGTATATTTTGTTTTCTTTTAGTTAATGATTTGAAACGATTTGTTAACGTTATGTCCCGTGGAGATTTAAGCCTTGGAGATCTTTGATCTAAAGTACTTTGTTTCGATTGCTCACTTTGAAAATCTGCATAAAGCAGCCGAGGAGTTGTGCGTGTCGCCGGCGGGTTTGAGCAAAGCTGTCGGCAGGCTTGAGAGCGAACTCGATGTAAAATTATTCGACCGAGTGGGGCGGGGGATTGAACTCACAGAACATGGTCTTCAGCTTTTAGGTAAAGCAAAAGAGATCATTCGCTTAGAGGAGAATGCTAGGTCGACGATTGCGGGAGGTAAGGGGTCGATTCATGTGCGCATTGTTGGACGAGAAGTCCTACTGATGGAGTTTAGTGGCACTCTACTTAAGACCATTAAAAAAATGTTTCCTAAAGCGAAAATACAGATGCAAGCAGCAGAAGACGATGATGCCATTGGACGTCTTATGAAAGGCGAGGCTGATCTAGCGCTGATATCCTCCAACATTCCATCGGAGTTAAAAGGTAAAGTCGTCAAGACATTTGAATTCAAAGTCTTCACTGGCAAGCAGCATCCGTTATACAAATACATTGAATCAGGTCAGTCCTTGCCCATGGCCGAGGTCATTAAGTACCCATTTGTGGGGCCTAGCTTCCCACTTTTTGGCAAAATGTCCTTAAAGCAATCCTATGATGGTTGGCGTGATGATCGCTATAAACGTGACATGGCATATGTTGCGCCATCGTTGCAGGTTATATGTGAGATCGCTGAATCTGGCCTCGCGCTTGCGCATCTTCCGTTCAGTGTGATTAAAAAACTCAACGGTGGAACGTTGAAGATTAATGACTGTCCGTTTACTTGCCGTCAAGAAGTGAGGTTAGTATCTAAAGCATCGCCGAGTGCAGAATGGATCAAGAAGCTATGGATGGATGCGTTTTAATGCCAATTCGCCATTCCTAGGGCACGGCGTAAACCGAACACCAGTGTTCGTAATGTCACTTTTGTTCCATACCTAGGATAAGTATCGTTTGGAATCGGCGATTTTTAGAACATCTGTTAACATACACTTAGAAAATATTTGAGAGTACGCGATGATCTTCTTCACCTCAGACCATCATTTCAATCACGCCAATATCATTAAATATTGTAACCGGCCGTTTGAGTCCACTGAGGAGATGAATGAAGAGATGATCAAACGGTGGAACACTATCGTAGGGCTTAAGGATGAAGTTTACTATCTTGGTGATTTTAGCTTGGCAAAGCATGTTGTCGAATTGATTGCGCCACGTTTAAATGGCGTCAAATATTTAATCATGGGCAACCACGATGCTTGCCATCCCTGTCATAAGAAAAAAGCTGAATCGGCCATGCAAATTTATGTGAATGCTGGATTCCAAATGCTTGGAATGGAATCATTTATCGAGATTGCCGGAATGAATGTTCGTCTCAATCACATGCCTTATCAAATGACCGAAACCTGTCAAGAATCTTATACGCCCAAATACCAGAATTTTAGGCCTAAGGATGATGGAGTGTGGCTGCTTCATGGCCATGTGCACGAGAAGTGGAAGGTCAAAGATCGCATGATCAATGTTGGCGTGGATGTCTGGGACTTTTACCCGGTGCCCATTGATGACATAGAAAAATTGATCCACACAAACTAAAATTCAAAACCTGTTGCAGAACGACGAAAAAGATTCTGTGAGAGCCAGAACACCGCTGAATAAACTGGTAATCATTACCTAACAAAGTCTTGGTTGGGGCGCTGCCATTATTGGTCGACTGGCTCGTGATCTGAAAGCAGCATTTCCAGACAGACGGGGTTCTCCCCTCGAAGCCTAAAATATATGAGGAAATTCGCTGAGATATGACCGGATGAGCAATTTGTGCAACAGCCTATTGCCCAATTGCCTTGGGGGCATCATATAACCTTAATCGAAGCCCTTAAAACAGAAGAAGACCGTCTGTGGTATTCCGAAGCCGCGATCGAATGCGGGTGGAGCCGCAATGTTCTCATCCATCAAATTGATTCTGATTTAAAGAATCGCAAGGGGCAGACGTCGACAAATTTTCATTTAGCTCTTCCTAGTCCACAATCAGACTTGGCGCGGCAAATCTTAAAAGACCCTTATTATTTTGATTTTATAACGATAGGTAAAGATGCTAAGGAGCGCGAAATTGAACAAGCACTGATCGTAAACCTCCGCGACTTTCTGTTGGAGCTCGGTGCAGGTTTTGTATTTGTTGGTAGGCAACATCATTTGGAAGTTGTCGGTGATGATTTTTATACGGATCCTCTCTTTTATCATCTGAAACTTCATTGCTATGTTATGATGTGACAGTCGTGTCAAAGGCGCCAACCTGATTCAAGCTGGTTTTTCTCGGAGAAACTTATATAATATTAAGGAATTATACTCGTCTTATAAAGACGGGCAATTGTGCAACCATTGGTTGCACAAATAAGTTGGTGTCACAACGTTATAATTCTCGAGAAGTGCAAGACGGCTAGTGAGCGCAGGTTTTATATTGCTATGACAAAAAAATTGGTTGGGCCAGGTATTCAGTTCAGTAAATTCATCGTTAGCATTGTTTTAAAATAAGATTGGTTATTACGCATGAGCGAGAGTCAGCATATTGAATGTAAGGAATCTTGGCGGGACGAGTACCTTAAATGGATCTCGGGATTTGCTAATGCTGATGGTGGTGTGTTGGTTATTGGTCGCAATGATGATGGAATCATTGTTGGTGTGTCGGATGCAAAACGCCTGATGGAAGATATTCCAAATAAAGTGCGTGATGTACTGGGAATCATGGTTAAGGTCAACCTGCGTAAGCAAAAGAGACTCTTTTACCTGGAGATTCGTGTAGAGCCATATCCCTATCCGGTAAGTTATAAAGGGCAATATTTTATCCGCAGCGGCAGTACGAAGCAAGAGTTAAAAGGAGCGTCCCTCGATCGATTTTTATTGCTCAAACAGGGACGACACTGGGATGGAATGTCAGTGCCAAATGTCTCGGTGGATGATTTAGATAAGAACGTTTTGATTGCTTTTCGTAAGCAAGCATTTAAGAGCATGCGTCTCAACGCGGAAGTCTTAGACGAAGCTGATCCGCTTTTACTAGACAAACTCCATTTAGTGGATGATGCGTATTTAAAGCGCGCGGCAGTTTTATTGTTTCATCCTGATTCAGAGCGTTTCGTGACTGGTGCTTTTGTCAAAATTGGCTTTTTTGAAAATAATTCTGATTTACGCTATCAAGATGAAATCCATGGGGATCTTTTTTCACAGGTGAGCCAAACCATCGAAGTATTGAAAGCCAAATATCTCAAGGCCTTTATTTCGTATGAGGGATTACAACGGATTGAAACCCTCGCGATTCCGGAATTGGCGTTGCGCGAGGCAGTGCTCAATGCGCTGGTGCACAAGGATTATGCTAGTGGTGCGCCGATTCAGATAAGCGTTTATTCGGATCGGATGATGATTTGGAATCCGGGACATTTGCCGACCGATTGGACTGTTGAGCAATTGATGATCAAGCATGCTTCGCGGCCTTTTAATCCAGATATCGCGAACACCTTTTTTCGTGCTGGTTTGATTGAATCCTGGGGCCGTGGCATCGAACGTATGCTTGTGGAATGCGAAATGGCAGGTATGCCGGCGCCACTGTTTCGTTATGAGGGCAATGGTTTGTGGACAGAGTTTCAATTTTCGGCGAACTATCTTAAAGGTCCTGTGCAAGTTAAAGAAACTACCCAAGAAACTACCCAAGAAACTACCCAAGAAAAAATCATCGCTTTATTGCGAGTTCGACCTTCGATGACGCGCAGAGAGTTGGCTGAAAAAATAGGGCTCACAACGGATGGCATAAAATATCATCTTAATAAAATGAAATCTGCAGGACGAATTCGTCACCTGGGGCCGACCAAAGCAGGCTATTGGGAAGTCTTAAAATAGATTTTGGTTCTTGGTTGGGACCTGAGCTCATGATGCTAGAATCAATTATTCAAATTGTAATGGTAGTTGCAGTACGTCGACGTTTCGTCGACTCGCGTAGTCCGAATATCTCCAGCAACTTTGTTTCTCCCACCCCAATCCACAAAAGAGCTGTTACTAATCAATTTTGAAAATGTAACAAAAAACCCGAGGCAGATTTCTGACTCGGGTCTCTTTTCGGATTTTCTAAATCGAGACTATTCGGAAATCGTCCCGATTCGGTATCTCCATGACACAACATAGCGAAACTACAGGCGGAAAACTACATCATCCCGCCCATGCCACCTTTATGAGATCGTTGACAGTTGTTTTTGTATCTGCTGGTACGTTGTTGTACTGACAGATAAATTTTTTAAACATTCGTCTCCAAGCGTCTGAGCTCTTTGGTATGATTTGATACTCTTTTGTATAGGATCTGGCCCGATTTTGGCCCGATTTTGATTTGCTTGTTGAACTGAGTCGGCAGTCTACCAAATCATGTTCTTTACCGTATTAATAACTTCCTGATTACCTGACTTCTTGTTCTGCCGTGCCAATCCCGACACTGTGATTGCCCGGTCGCTTCGCATGTAATCTCGATGATAAGATTGTCCCGGCTTAAAAGGACTGCCATAGGAGAAGTGTTATGCGGCAAGGGCCTATTTGGGATCAAGTCAGAGCAATCCTAGAATCTGGAATGGCTCCACTGATCAACTTGACATCTGCACAGGAGATTACCA
>CAZUYQ010000005.1:43070-44122 GCA_964624705.1 uncultured Polynucleobacter sp. | reverse complement strand
CACACCAAAACGCGGTCGCTCAGGTCGACCTCGGGTGCGAGTCTACGATGGCAATAATCTCGTGCAAGCACAGGCATTCATGCACTACAAGGGTAACGGACGAAAGGCAAAACGGCCACGTTGTATCAATCGCGGTTGCAATCGGTTTCTCTGTCGCGATGACATATTGGTCTGCAATGACTTTTGTCGAAATGATGTTGTCCGCGAGGCGCAAAGGCTCATCGACATTTTAGTTCCGATACAAATTGCCATTTTGGAGAAGGACGAAGGCCCAAATGAGCCATTTCATACCTTTAGGTATATTGAACCCAAAACAAGCAAACAATTGTGAATTTTATGATAAAGGAGACCACCCCCTGGAAAAACACCCCCAAAAATGGCCTCTCAGCTATATGCACGTGTTCGGCTAAAAAGAACAAAACAGCGGTGGGCTTTTGAATAGTGTCTGCTTGAATCTCTGTGAATATGTAATCCCACTACAAATGCCATCTGCATCTCATAGGTTACAACCCATAAGATCCGCATAGGCGCAGGCTAGGGGTACATCATCCCGCCCATGCCACCTATGCGGCATGTTCTATCGTTATTAGAGTATAGTGATTATAAATAGTTACGCCTTCTCAGCCCGAACGAATATTCGCGCACTTGCCGTAAAGATACCAAAAATCTCTACATACTTTAATCAGAAAAAATCAATCAACTATACGGAGGACTCTATGCGTCAACCATACCGAGCCTATGCTCACAGTATTAAAACAGCGATTATTGAATCAAAAAATCCCAAACTATTTCCTGAATTGAAAATCCCGTTATCCACTGCGCGTCAATGGATACGTAAGGGAGTTGTTCAACCAATGACGGTCTCGGCGGAATCAAGACCTCAACCATCTGATTGCAAAAATACTCTCATCGATATTTGTTCGCTCGTCATAAAAACACTTGGTGACGATTTTGATCTTGTCCGACTGGGTAGTCAGGAGTTGGACCTATTGCGTAAGTTGCTATTTTCTGAGAAAAATTTGTTAGTGAGAATTATTGGTCAGAAATTCTAT
>CAZUYQ010000005.1:42287-43060 GCA_964624705.1 uncultured Polynucleobacter sp. | reverse complement strand
AAACTGCGCCAAGCAATCCAACCGTGTACTAAATCCTTCGATGGACGATGTGTGAAACGATATTCATCACAGTTAACAGCAGCTGAGGTGAAGATCATGAAAGAGTTAGTGACAGCTCGAAAGTATGCACACATGTCTATTAGCTCATTGTCGCTTTGGGCAATTCGCGAACGAGTATTGCTCTGTAGCGACCATACTTGGTATAAATATATTGCACGACACAAATGGCAACGACCCAATATTAAGAAGAAGGCAAAACCGAAGTCAAAGGGACTAAAGGCCAAGAAGCCAAATGAAATTTGGCACGTCGATGTCTCCGAAATTAAGACCATGGATGGAAAAACACATTTCTTGCAAGTCGTATATGATAATTTTTCTCGTTATGTTGTGGCTTGGCGGCTCAGTGATCGGGTTTGTGCTGCCAATACCGAGCGGCTATTAAAACAGGCCCGACGACGTGCTGTGATTAGTCTTGATAAGTCATTATTGGTTGTTGATGGCGGTACTGAAAATACCGCAAAGCGCATCGCTGATGCCGTAGCGAAATTTAAGCCAACTTTGATACGCAAAATCGCTCGTACAGAGATTAGGAACAGCAATACGATGATTGAAATTTTCTTCAAAATGTTAAAAACAAACTGCCACAAATTTTCTCAACAGCTTCATTACCATTAACCGAATGTGATAATGAAACTGATCCAGCTTTACAAGATGGCATCTATCCTTTTAACGGTGCACTTATTGAATCTACACTTCTTGGTACACAAACTGGC
>CAZUYQ010000005.1:40182-42277 GCA_964624705.1 uncultured Polynucleobacter sp. | reverse complement strand
TCGTAATCGCAACGAGCTTGCGAACAAAATTGCATTCTATGTTCGACAACATAATACAATTATTCCGATGCGAGCTTTGAATGGAGATACGCCGTCAGAGAAATTTTATGAAAATGGCAATAATAATTCTTCCGAGGTAATTGCTCAAATATTGTCGACGAGGCGCGAATTTAGGATTCGAGAAAATCGCGATGAATTATGTCAGAGCTGTATTGACGATCTAAAACCTGACCGATGTTCGTGATTTAAATTTGTCCCATATTTGGGATAAGTCTCGCGTGCATTCGGCATTTCAAGATATTCATGCTAACTATGGAGATTGGTGGAACGGCTGTTCGTCTCAATCACATGCCTTATTGAATGTCATGGCCATGTGCACGAGAAGTGGAAGACCAAAGATCCTATGATCAATGTCGATGTGGATGTCTGGGATTTTTATCCGGCGCCCATCGATGACATGGAAAAATTGATCCACACAAACTAAAATCCCAAGCCCCTTGCGAGACTTGGGATTCAATTTTTCCTCGTAACAACTCCGGCGCTGGAGTTGGCGGATGAGATCCTTCGGTCGCTTCGCTTCCTTAGGATGGCGTCATCACATCATCCCACCCATGCCGCCGATGTCACTGGAAGTAGATGCACGAATAGTATAGCTAGGTATTTGTTAGTATTGTTGGGTAGTTAAATTAAAATTTCACCTGACAGATTTGCCTACGACTGGTGCTGATAAGTATAGATTTGTATCGAATTTGGCCCACTTTGGCCCAGTTTCTTTACAAGTACTACTAAATATAGTAGAAGATAAAAATGGGACGAGCGAAGCGGGGCGGTTACATTATTGAATGGTGGATGGGCGATCATTTGCCTAAGCATGTCCACGTTTATAAGGGTGGCCGCGAGGTCGCTAAGGTCGAAATTCCCGGACTTTTGGTTTTGAAGGGAAAGATAGACGCTCGAATCAAGAAAATTCTTCAGGAATTGATCGAGGAAGGTGAAATATGAGACCTCTGAAATTTAAATCAGCTACGTTCTCGAATAAGAAGAAGCAGATCGACATCCTGTATACCAATGGTAAGCGGGCAGCGATTCATTTTGGATCGGTGGGTATCAAGAAGTTAATACAAGACATTACAGTTGATTGGGAAACGAACGGGAAGAGCTTGAAGATCGTTTTCGAAGACGGGTCTATCGATTATTTGCCCTATGATCAGCCGCTGGTGATTATGCGGGATCCAGAGGTTCTGCTACAGATTCATATCGAGAGGATCATTGCTAAGATCAAGGATGCCATTGCAAAGAAGAAGATCTCGAAACGTTATATCGCTGAGAAACTTGGGACCTCCGACAATCAAGTCCAACGACTACTGAACCCTGCCATTCTGAATAAGAATCTGAGTCAACTTTATAAGATAGCTGATCTAGTTGGACTTGAGTTTGAGGTGCATGTGAAAGACGTCGCATGATCTATGTAGTGCCGATTTGCTTGGGCGTTTGTGTGACTCTGCTCATTGCGGTGAGTTCGAAGCACCTTAAGAGGTCAGCATGAATCTGTTGGTCACGCAGCAACAACGAAAGTTGCTAGCTATTGATTTTTCCTGCGCACTTTTGGCAGGCGTGATTTACTTTATCTTGTTTGATTGGATGATCGTTTCTTTGGCTTTGCCGGAATGGATAGCGCGAATTCAACTATATGCAAATCTTGTGTACGGAATTTACGGGGCCTGCCTATTCGTTCAACGGGGAGCCAATGTGTACATGTTTAAATTTCTCATTGGTATGAATGCAACCTATGCACTGTTCTGCATTGTTTTGTCGGCAGGCCTATTTTTGAATTCCACCTATCTGTCAGCGCTGTTGCTTTTGATTGAAGGCGCAATTGTTATGACTCTCGCCAAGTTCGAGCTAGATTCTTGGATACTTGGAAGTCGAGCTTAAACGTAACTAAGCCCCAAGCGACCGTCAGACTTGAGCAGAGAATCGAACTTTTAGTTTAGACACTAGCGATCGTTTGCAATCACTTCACGTTATTTCAGGAAAATTGCGTCAGAAGCAATTATTGAGAAATAGTGTGAATGGTTGTGATTATTTTCTATTT
>CAZUYQ010000005.1:23191-40172 GCA_964624705.1 uncultured Polynucleobacter sp. | reverse complement strand
AATTGAAACAAAAATCCCAAGCCCCGGTTACAGGACTTGGGATCATTTTGAACAATTTTTGCGAGGTCGAAAAGTAAAGCTAGCCCACTAAAATGGCCCACTTTGATTTCCGCAGGAATTAACCCTTGGAAATCAAAAGCTTTACTACATCATTCCGCCCATGCCGCCCATGTTGTGAGATGTCAGTGGTGATTGGTATTGTGAAGTATTAGTTAGTATTTACAGGTAGTTAAGGCTTCAGCCAGCCGCATGGATCGGCCGAACCTAGGCATGAAAAGGTATCTGTTAGCATCAAAATCGTCCCGATTTCGTCCCGATTTTGTTAAAAGTATAGGTATTATGTAACCAATAGAGGTGGTAGATTACCAATATGAAGGCGAAGCTCAAATTTTTCGCTAAGAACATGATTCATGATCGGTACGTGGTCGAGGTTTCGATCTATGAGTTCGCCAAATCGAAAAAGTACCCTGATGGGATAAAATACGGGCTGATTTGCAAGGACTTAAGAACTGGAGACTGCGTCTTAATGGACAATCACCATCCGAAAGGACCGCATGTTCATGTCAATGATCGAGAATTCACATACGAATATGTCAGCGATGACCGATTAATCGAGGATTTCGAAATGTTCGTGCTAAGAGAGCTAGGAGTGAAGCTATGAAGAAGCTAATTGTTTCGATCAAATCTTCAAGTGAGACCTTGTCGGATTTTAAGAAGGCATTGAAAGAAGCACGCAAAGGCAAACTCAAAGGTGAGCATTTCGAATTGTCGTTTGATAACAAAAACGACTTCGATCGCTTCGTTAAGAATCTTGGAATTTTATCGGCTATCCTGAACCATAAGCCAAAGTCTGTTTATGAATTGGCGAAGCTTGTGGACATGGACGTGTCCAATTTGAATAAGCTGATTGATTTCTTTGAAACAGTGGGTGCGATCAAAATCAAATCCAAAACTGTATCAGGGCGGGCTGTGAAGACGCCAATTGTCGTATACGAGCAGATTGAATTTGATCTGAAGGTGGCCTGATCATGTTCCGCAAATGGTTGCTGGGTTGCCATGTCTTCCCATGCCTTTTGTTAGCGCCAGTTGTCGCGTCCGCCCAAACTGGGATTCCAGGGATCCCTGAACCACCCGGTATTCTGGTCGAGTTTTCTGCTCAGGATTCCAAGCCGGCGGTTTTGCTCCGCGGCATTCTGGGCTGCCGAAAGATGTCAACGGCAAGGTGCCAGTTGTCATGTTGATCTGGGGATCGACTTGCGACAACGGTACGGGCTGGGTTCCGGGAACAGATACTGCTACCGGAAAAGATGAAGCCATGTTCCTGGACATTCGTAATGCTTTCTTGAGCAACGGAATAGCCGGATTCACGTATACGAAGCGTGGTTGTAGTCCTGAGCATGGCGGTACAGGTGATAAGACAGTACGAGTCACAGCCACTAGAGAGAACCTTCTGAAAGATGCCTTGGCCGCGTTGGATGCTCTGAAGAAGCGTCCCGAAATTGACTCAAATAAAATCTTTGTCTTCGGTTACTCCGAAGGAAACACCTATGCTTGGGAAATCGGCAGGGCGCGTAAAGGTGAGATTCGAGGTTTGCTGCTAACGGCGATGATCGCTGGGCGGTATTCTATCGCAGAATACTATCAAAAAGTTCTGCGGCGAATCGAAGCATTCGACGTGGTGGACGAAAACCATGACGGGAAGATCACGCAGCAGGAGATGAAGCTCTACCCCTGCTACGCGGAGAAGGACTACTTTGAACTATCAAAGTGTGACACGAATGCTGACTCGGTCCTGGAGCGGGAGGAACTTAGAAGTTGCCGAGAAAGGCGGTTCCTCGAGTTTATGAAGGCTGTAGAAAATACCCCAGCCGGCAGGTTCATTGAGGACTCCAAAGATCCTGCAGAATGGCAACGCCAATTGTACGCGGCGAAGAGCATGGTAGAGACCGTGGATGATCAGAATACCCCTGTCGCGATATTCCAAGGCCAAGCAGATCGGGCAACGCCAGTCCACGAAGCCATCACTTTGCGCGATGCCTTGAACCAGGCGAAGAAGGCTCCGTTCTTCTTCAAGACCTATCCAGGTCTGAGCCACGGCCTGGCGAAAGGAAAAGGGCGAAAGGGGCACTGCGAGAAGTTTGGACCGGTCGATGATGAGTTATTGAAGGACTTGGTCAAGGCGGTAAGAGGCAAGTTCTAGGTTTAGCTGCTGCCATGTTGTGTGATGCCTTTTAGTTTCCCTACTGATGCAAAGACCCAAGTCAGTTTGCACCGACTTAGGTCTCTTCTTGATACAATTCGTCCCGAAAAATCGTCCCGATTGGGTATCCGGCCCGCCTAAGCGGCCGAAACATCTAGGCGAAAATTACATCATCCCGCCCATGCCGCCGAGTTCTAAGTGCCTGACATCATGTATGTATCTGTTGGTATGCTGTTGTACTGACAGGTAAAATTCTAAAAACCAAACCTCGCAACGCTCAACTCTTTGGTACGATTTTGTACTGATTTAGACCAAATCTGGTCCGGTCGTGGTCCGATTTATCGATGCTGCATGTCATGCATCTTTTTTCGATAGGTCGTACCGGCGTTTAACGCTTTCTTGAACTGCTCGACATTGGCTTTTCTTAAATACGAATCGTTAGCAACTCCCACGAGTGATGTAACGGAAGCCTTTGGCCGGTTAGGCGTTGAAGCGGTGAATGGTTTGATGTTGTGATTGCTACCGGTGGTTTCTTCTGCACCGACTTCGAATTGATTTGTATCTAATACGCCGTTGTAATACTGCGTCGCATCCCGCATCCCTTCAAACTCCTTGTTGAACAATAAATACGGGAATATGAACCCGATATAATCCTCCGTAACATTCTTACTGTCAGTTGGGATGCTTTCGATTAGTTTAATCGCGTAATCTTTTACTTCATTGGGCGCGTCTCTTGTGCTGAAGAATACTCGATTGGAGAAATTCTTTACGTTTGTGGACATCATTTCTGAGGCGCATTTGAGAATGACATTTAAAAACTGAGATACTGAGTCCGAAAAATTATTTGCTACATCAGCCATCTGAACGACTTTCAATACTTGAAATCGCTCAGAAAATGATAACTTGCAGAAACCGTACTGCTTATAACAAATAGGATGAGAATCAAACGCGAATGATTTCAATTGATCGCAGGTGGGGGCGACCCTTGAACTGTTGTCTGTTAACATTTCCTGAAGGCATGATGAGGTTTGATCTGCCCATGTCTTTAAGGCACCAGTCCATTCATTTGCACGCTTATCCTTGAAGATTGTGCAATATTTCAAACCGTAAGTTCGTGTATAGGATTCGTTGTATTTTGAACAAGACTTTGGGTGGCTGTAAGTTTTATAAAAGTTGCAGTCATCAAGTTCTTTAGAAAAGCTGATATCTGGCGTTGCAAGCTGTAAAGCCGCTAACAAAAGTATTATTGGTTTAAAGGTAAGGCGTAAAGCTGAATTGCAGTATATATTTTTAGTTTGCCTGCCTGTGATCCCTGCCTGCCAGGTCATGCCGCATTCTTCCTGCTCATAGCCCACCACGCGGTAGCTCTGCCTTCACTAATCGCTACTTGCAAACGTTTGTGCGATTCTCGCAATTTTGCTACGCAGGTTTCTGCTTCCGACGTAGACCTGAATTTGTAGCGACCCCAAAGTTCGCCCCCGCGATCCTTTTGTTTGATTGGTTCGACATCACTCATTTCTTTGCCATCTGTGAATATTTGAAAATTTAGCCCACGGCTAGACATCCAAATACTGGCGAAAACTTTCTGCGGCGAATAGAACACGATCTTGTCTTTGCGAACCTTCCACCACACTTCGGGAAGTGCCGCCTGAAGATGAGTAATGAAAGTTTTGTACAAGTCTTCCGTTGAGCGGGGATAGTCTTGCAACATCTCGGTTGGATAGGTGTTTATCTCATCTGGTGAATATCTGTCGCGCGGGTCGCTCTTTGAATCGTCTTCATCTTCTACTTCACTTTGATTTGTCACAAATTCTGTCGGTGCACTGGGTATTTCGCGATCCATGGCATCAGTTAGCATCGTCATAAAGGCGTGCGCCCTGTGACTCAGGAACTCATCAAAGTTATTTGCTTTCAGCACATCGAGTGAGATGCAGTGCGAGTTAAGAATATTACGTAATTTATCCTGTCCGGTTTCTTTTTGAATCTCCAAAGTATACTCGCTTGGAGCCTTGTCGCTGATGCGAATGTTGGTTTTTTTGTCGATTAGCGTTCGGTTTAGGATGCAGTTTGCTCGTGATGTCTCGCCCTTCTTGCGAAGATAATTCTGCGGAAAGACATGGTGGTCATCGACCTTGTTTTTCTCTAGATAGTCAGGATCAATCTTCTCTGCTTTATGGAAGTCCAAAGCCCCATTGGCTATTAACAGAGCGAGACATCCTCGATATAAAGCGCGTTGCTTGGGACTGATATCAAAGAACATCTCTGCGTTGAAATGAAGCTTTAGTAGCGCATATGGTTCGCTTCCAGACTCACGTATCCACGCAACCAGCTCTTTAAAATCACTCACAGTGCGACTTGTAGGGCCAGTCTCATATGTTTGCGCAAACACGGATGCCCAGAACCACTGTTCAAGCTTCTCCTTTTTGATGGCTTCTTTTGGGCCGCGAATCTCAGTCGTGCTGGCAATGACAGCCGCCAATGGCACCAGCATCGTGTTATAGGGTAGTAACTTAGGACTCAGAACGCCAGTGTTACGGCTTAAAAAAGAAAGCGCATCAGCCATAGCTTGCGTCGCGCTATCCCAGTTACTTGCAACAACATCTGGTTCCATGTCGAGGATGTCTTTGCGCTTAATTGTATTCGCACTCATCAATGAGATCGTTTGCAGAATATAATAGGGATCAATATCGAACATCTCTAGCACAGGATGTTGCTGTAGCGCCTTGTCCCAAAGAGTGCGCAACGAAACCTTATTGGCGAACGAGCGAGCCATCAAGAGTTCAAAGCCGGTCAATTTTACGCCGCGCCGAGTGAGGGTTTCAAACATTTTGCACACAGCGTCGAGCGATGTGTTTTGCCCCAGAGTAATGACCGGGAACTGGTAGTCAAGAATTGGTTGAATCCATTTATGATGTACCTGTCGAAGCATAGCTCGCAGCTCTTTAAGCTCGCCACCGCTTTCCTTTCGATGCTCGATGATATCTTCGATCCAGCTATCAAAGCCCGCTCCCATCACGACAGCCAATGGGCAGATAAGGTTCTCGGCTTGGTATTTAATCGATAGGTAGCCCTTGCTGTGGCAACGCTTGTCCGATTCATGCCAGACTGCTAGTTCAATATCGTCGCCTTTAGCAAGCTCTTCGATGTCCAAAAAGAAACGATGCTCGCCCTTCCCAAAGAATGCTTGATAAAGCGACGTTAGACGTTGTTGGCCATCGAGTACCAAGTAGCTTGTACCCATTGCGGACTTCAGTGGTGGTGCGCCCTCGAACTCGCGCACTTGGAATCCGGTACCGCCATGTTTCAAAAAGAGCAGGCTGCCCGCTGGATACTCGCGCATGATTGATTCGATAAGCTCTTCGACGGCACCTGGGTCCCATACAAAATCTCTTTGGAAATCAGGCAGGGCAACTTCGCCATTGTGAATCTGAGTAAGCAGCAATTTTAGTGACTTTGGGTTGGTGTCGAAGTTATTCATTCATCCCCCGCGCGGAATGCGCAAATCGTGTTGATTCGTAGGCAAGTTGTATCGGTCTTTCTTGGAAAAATTGAAGCCGCTTGCATCCGCGTTGTACGCTAAGCAATTGCTTTGTATTACCACCACTACAAGCTCGCTAAGAATGCAACCGCCCGAAGACCGGCCAGAAAGCTACGGATTTTAGTGAAACACCAACCACCGTACGTTAATGAATCGCCAAATTGTTCCGTTAAGGAAGACGCAGAAACCCGCGATCTCCAAGGAGACTCTGATGGAATCATTGGCCACTATTAACATTGAAAACCATCGTAGCAGGGAGCGTATCAAGCTCCTTGGTGAAGTATTTACCCCTGATGAGTACGTAAACAAAATGTTAGACCTGCTGGATGCACGAGTATGGGCCGATGATGGTGTGACATTTTTTGAGCCGACGGGCGATCCGACGAATGGAGTCACTTGATCAGTGGTTTCCGCCGGAGTCGGGAGAAGGGAATGATCGCGTTGAAAATTTTGCAGAACTGGCTGAGCGTTTTATGGAGCATAGGCAGGGCGTGCGGGAAATCTCAGAGTCGTGTTTGGGAAATTATCGTACGCAGTTATCACAGCATATTCTGCCAGTGCTTGGTAAGATTGCAGTTGAAGATTTGATGCTTCGAGACATTGAACGTCTTGCGCTCAAGTTGAAAACGACGCGGCCTAAAACAAGGTCGTATATCGCAGTCCGCAAAGAGTTGTACGAACACGATGAGTTTTTAAGCGTGACTTATCGTCGCGAAATTTTAACTCTGGCTTGTGGTATTGCAAAGTTTGGTTTTGAGCGGGACTACTTGCAACGTCACCCTTTCAAAGCATTTGTTTTACCAGATGCTGGTGACAAGCCTTACGATTATTGGCGACCAGATGAGGAAGATAAGTTCCTTGACTGGTTGCAGTGCGGTGGACCTTATGTCCAACCGCATACAGATCGTTCTGGCCAGAAGTATGACCGCCATTGGCGAGTATGGAACCATGAAAAAATTTATGAAGTGGTTCTAATCGCGCTCAAGACGGGAATGCGCAAGGGGGAAATCGCTGCACTAACCCTTGATCACGTTGATTTTGACGAGAACATTATAACTGTCCAAGATGCGTGGAGTGAGAAGGCAGGTAAGTTCCGCAATCAAACCAAGAATGGTGGATATCGGCGTATCGAAATGAATCCCGATGTATTCGAGATTTTGTGGAAATATCGTGATGCTCCAAGGTCGGAGCGAGTTTTCAATGACATCATGCGAAGTCACACGATTAAGAAGTTCTCAAAGTTAACGAAGATAGCCAACGTCCGAGAGATTCACTTCCACGCGTTGCGCCACACATTCTTGACCAATATCGCTAACGGTATTGGTATGGATGAGCCAGTGCCGATCACCAAGGTACAGGAGTTGGCTGGGCATAGTGATATTGGCACCACCATGATCTATGTTCATTCTGTAGGCATCAAGGATACAAGTTCTCGCCTCTGGTCACGCGCTAAGCGCAAAGAAATGTCCCAAAAGATCATCCCGTTCAAAAGAAAAGAGGCTCAAGCTTTCACTTGAACCTCTCTCTTTAACTTCCGATTTCAATCTTGAGTTTTGCCGACCTTCGATTGGTATCGGTTGGTCTTGTTTGGTCCGGCGGACCAGCAAAACTTCATTGATTTTGCTGGGAGATTTCCGAACTTGGTCCGGAAATCTGGTCCGGTCGGTGTTTGATGCTCTGTAACGCTTTGAAATTAAAGCGTTAAATTACATCATCCCGCCCATGCCGCCCATTCCACCCATACCGCCCATTCCACCACCAGCGTGCGAAGCAGAATCATCTTTATCTTTCGGCTTGTCAGCGATCATCGCTTCAGTCGTAAGCAAGAGACTAGCAACAGAGGCTGCGTTGATAAGAGCAGTCTTGGTTACTTTAGTTGGGTCGATGACGCCAGCTTTGTAAAGATCTTCGTAGGTTTCTGTGAGGGCGTTGAAGCCTTCGCCAGCGGTACCTTTTTTCACGCGTTCGACAACAACAGCTGGCTCAAGGCCGGCGTTGAGGGCGATTTGACGAAGAGGTTCTTCGATTGCGCGACGTACGATATTTACGCCGAATTTTTGCTCTGGACTCAGAGTCTTGATGGTGTCAAGAACGTGTTGTGCACGGATAAGAGCTGTTCCGCCGCCTGGGACGATACCGCCTTCGACTGCAGCGCGTGTTGAGTTTAGAGCATCTTCAACGCGGGCTTTTTTCTCTTTCATTTCTGTTTCAGTTGCAGCGCCAACTTTAATAACTGCTACGCCACCAACAAGTTTAGCAAGACGCTCTTGTAGTTTTTCGCGGTCGTAATCAGAAGTAGTGTTGTCGATTTCTGCGCGGATTTGTTTTACGCGAGCTTCGATTTTTGCTTTAGCGCCTTGGCCGTCAACAAGAGTGGTGTTGTCTTTTGAAATGGCGATGCGTTTAACGCGACCCAATTGTTCAAGACCCATGTTCTCAAGTTTGAATCCTAGATCTTCAGAGATGACTGTTCCGCCTGTTAGGATCGCGATGTCTTCAAGCATCGCTTTACGGCGATCGCCGAATCCAGGAGCTTTAACAGCAACGCATTTTAGTGTGCCGCGTAGACGGTTTACAACAAGAGTTGCAAGTGCTTCGCCATCGACATCTTCAGCAAGAATAACGAATGGACGGCCTGTTTGTGCGATTTTTTCGAGGATAGGTAGCATTTCTTTCATGTTCGAGATTTTTTTCTCGTTGATGAGGATCAATGCGTCTTCGTAAACTGCTTCCATGCGTTCAGCATCAGTTACAAAGTATGGGCTTAGGTAGCCACGGTCAAATTGCATACCTTCAGTGAAATCAAGGTTAGTTTCCATGCCTTTAGCTTCATCAACAGTGATAACACCGTCGCGGCCAACTTTATCCATAGCTTCTGCTAGGATTTTGCCGATTTCCATGTCGTTGTTCGCAGAGATAGCGCCAACTTGAGCGATTTCTTCGCGGTTTTTTGTTGGGCGGCTGATTTTATCGAGTTCGCCGACAAGAGCTTGAACAGCTGTGTCGATGCCTCTTTTAAGTTCCATTGGATTGTGAGCAGCGGCAACTAGTTTTGCGCCTTCACGGTAGATTGCTTGTGCAAGAACGGTAGCAGTTGTGGTGCCGTCGCCTGCGATATCAGAAGTTTTCGAAGCAACTTCTTTTACCATCTGTGCGCCCATGTTTTCGAAGCGATCTTCGAGTTCGATTTCTTTAGCAACCGAAACACCATCTTTAGTAATGGTAGGGGAGCCGAAGCTTTTTTCGATCACAACGTTACGGCCTTTTGGACCAAGTGTAACTTTAACGGCATCGGCAAGGGTGTTCACGCCTTTTAGAATTTTGCGGCGAGCTTCTTCACCAAAATGAATGACTTTTGCTGACATATGTATTTCTCCAAAATTGTTAATAGAAAAGATTCAAATTTATTTTTAGTCGATGATGCCGAGGATGTCGTCTTCACGAAGAATCAGATGCTCTGCGCCATCCATTTTCACTTCGCTACCAGCATATTTGCTGAAGAGGATCCGGTCGCCAGCTTTAACTTCAAGCTTACGAACAGTTCCATCATCAAGGAGTTTGCCATTGCCAACGGCAACAACTTTGCCTTCCATTGGTTTTTCTTTTGCATTGTCAGGGATGATGATTCCGCCGACTGTTTTTTCTTCACCTTCAAGGCGTTTCACAAGAATGCGGTCATGCAAGGGTCTGATTTTCATAAACTGGTTCCTCCGGTTAATCACAAATCATTCACAAATAAATGCTATTCCGTTAAGTTGTGCCCAGACTAAACGTCAACGTCCCAAAGGGCTTTTTCGGAAAAAAGCCTGGTTGCTGCCAAAATTCGCTGAGCGGTGACAAGTTAATATGCCCTCTGTAGTTGTCAAGGGCAGGTGTGCGATATTTAAAAATAAATGTAAAACGTGCCTTAAAACTAAGCTTGAATGACCCGTCTGCCTTGAAGTTGGGACTTTAGCGTGGGTCTTGCTATGTATTCTGGCTCGCCATAAAAGCGTGCTAATTCTTTTACAAAATAGGAGCGCGCACGGATAGATGTCGTGCTTTCATTAAAATCGATCTCAACGCAGGGACTATTCTTATCCTTTGTAACCACTACTAAGGAAAGTTTCCACGAGCGGCGACGGTCATCATGCGCCATATAAATATGTTCGACATCGTCACGCGAGAGGTTATGGGTCTTAAAGCGAGTGGCTACTGCGACGCCGTTATTGGCGACCGAGACGTGGCGAATGGAACGGGCATAGCTCCAGATGATGGCAACCCAGGGCGTCATCACCAGGGCAAAGAAGCAGCCGAGCATGACCACCGGTTGCAATAGGAACGTATAACTTTGACCCAGGCGAGCAAAGGTCAAGAAAGCCAGACACCCAGCAAGGCCCACGGCTGCCGAACGGACCATGCGACGCGGAAAGGCTAAGAAGCGTTTGCCGCCGCCAGGTAAGGTATCGGTAAAATAGAAGTTTTCGCGGTCTTCGACCTGTCTACGGACCAGATACTCAAGGAGATCTTCATCATCGCGGGCCACCTGAGCGACCTTTTCCCACATTTTTGCTTCTTGATGGAAGCGGCCTGCGACTTCATGCAGTCTTGCCCTTAGCTTTAGGGCCTCAAGATTGTGGGGCCCCATCGCAAGTAACGAGTCGAGGGCATCATGGGCACCTTCGAGGTTCCCGGTTTCAGCCATTTCTTGTATGCGTGCAACATTCATAGACACTTATTCGGCAGATCGGAGGGAAACTTTACTGTTTTAGGGTGTCTGAATTTGAATTTAGGGTGTCTGAATCTGGATGTTTTTATAAAATTATAAAATACTTGTTATAAAACCGTTAGTTTGATACATGAGGACACTAAAATTGGTCACTCTTAAGCCCGGCTTGGAAGTCGCATGATCACGCAGGACTCTACTAACCATAACCAGTCATTGAACTCAGTCAGTATGAATGAGTCCTTAGACACGTTTGCATACAAATCCGTACCGGAGATCTTGGCACCGGTGGGTGGACGCGAGCAATTTTTTGCGGCGTTGAATTCGGGAGCCGACGCAGTCTTCTTAGGACTGAAAGAATTTAACGCACGCTCACGGGCTGAAAACTTTTCTACGGAAGATTTAAGAGCACTCGTTCCTTTGGCGCACCGTTATGGGATGAGAGTTCTCGTTACCGTTAATGTCCTTATTAAAGATATCGAGCTCGCTGATTTAATTCGTACGCTCTCGGAGCTTGAAGATATTGGAATCGACGCCATCATTGTTCAAGATCTCGGTGTTGCCTCCATCGCCCATAAATATTTTCCAAATTTGCGACTTCATGCCTCAACGCAAATGGCCGTGCATAATCTTGCAGGTGTGCAAAAAGCCTGGGAATGGGGCTTTAAACGTGTGGTTCTTGCCCGCGAGTTGACGGCTCAAGAAATTAAACGCATCCGTGCTGCTGTGCCGCGTGAGATGATTGAGCTGGAAGTTTTCTGTCACGGTAGCCTCTGTTATAGCTATAGCGGCCTTTGTTTCTTTTCTGGAGCTGCTGATGCACGCAGCGGTAACCGCGGTGAATGTGCCTATACGTGCCGCGAACCATATAAAGTCATTAGCGAACCTGGCCATGGATTTTTGTTCTCGATGAAAGATCTCGACACGGCTCATAAGCTAGATCTCATGATCGATGCCGGGGTCGATACGCTTAAAATTGAGGGCCGCAAGAAGGACGCGCAGTATGTTTCAAGCGTCGTTAAACTCTACCGCCGCAAACTCGATGATCAGTTCAAGCGTAAAACATTGCGTGACTCGGCACCACCACTCGCGCACGAGGCCGCTTCGTCCGAGTCAGCGATTCGCAATGATTTGCAGCTATCATTTCAGCGTAAAACAACGAGTTTCTTCTTCGAAGGTCGGTATCACGAGAACGTCATCGATCTTAATAACCCGACTCACAACGGCGTCCGCGCGGGTGTGATTACAGGTGTTCGCGGTCGTCAGATTGAAGTTCGATTGGAAGCTGCCTTGGAGCGCTTTGATGGCGTGAAGATCGTTGCTCCCGGTAAGGTCTTTCATGCGAAGCCTCAGGACGGCGACGAGAACGGCGCGGACAAATCCGAGATGTCTCGGCGCTACCAGAACGATGAGATTGCTTTTTCCGTTCGTGACCTTGGGATGAAAGGTCGTTGGATTGCTGAATCTCATGCGGGAATGTTGGTTGAAATTAAATTAGACGACAACGTCCGCACGCCTGCGGTTGGCGATATTCTTTTTAAGACTCGTAGCGCATCGCTCAAACGCCGTGTGGAGCGTTTAACTGGTGTACCAGTCGATGCGAGGCTGCGACCCATGCGTGCGGTCTCAGCAAAGGTCTCAGCTCAGACTTTAGACGACGGTGCTATGAGGGTCTCGGCGGATCTGGTCCGCCTCGGTGAGGTTGTAAAAAGCGCATCTATTCTTATCGCAAAACCCGAAATTAGATCGAAGGGTGATTTGCAATCCGATCTAAAAGACTCGCTTCAGGTCTTTGGTGAGGAAGGTATTTATGTTGAAGAGTTTGTCTGGGAATTAGATCAAAATTGGTTTGTACCTCGGAGCATGATTAAAGATCTTAAAAAACAGTTAGAATTAGATCTCGAGTCGACGTGCTTAGCGGTCACGGACCGTAGACGTAATTTAGCTTTGGCAGAGCTTTGCGGAACACCGGAATCCTCCGAAAACCAAGAGACTCGGACCGCCTCCTATAAAATAAAAATCGATCGTCTCGAATATCTGACATCTATCGAAGCTGCGCTGCAAAGCAAGATAATCACTGACGTCAGCGAAGTGATTTTTGAACCAAAGAAAATGTATCTGACAGGCATTGATTCGCAGGAGTTCCTGGTGCCGTTGAAAGATTTTTCAGAGCGCACTGGTATTTTGGTGAGGTTTGCGTTGCCGACGGTGATTCGTGCCTGGGATGAGCCGGTCCTTAGGAAATGGCTTAAAGATGCCAGAGATCAGGGTTTCACGTCTTACGAAGTCGCCAATCCTGGAGCTTTGGCACAGCTAAAATCCTGGGACCTGCCGGTGAATGATTTAACGAGTGATTTTATGCTTTATGCGATGAACCGTAAGGCAGTCGAGTTTTGGCGCGAAGAGGGCGTACACGATATTTGTTTGAGTATTGAAGATGACTGGACCGATCTATCATCGCTTCTAAGAGCATGGCCAAAAGGCGTGACCTCGACTGCGATCTTATATAAGGACACACCACTATTCGTAGCCGAGAGCTGCTCGCTGACGGCACTTCATAACGGTTGTCCGACCGCTAAGGTCTGTGGTTACCGCTCGCTTGAAATTGAAAACTCCAAGGGCGAACGGTTTATCGTCGCTCACGAAGGATGCAAAAGTATTGTCTACGGCAAGACGGCCTATAGTATTTCGGGCGAAGCAAAAAAACTGATTGATGCAGGCGTGAAATACCTTCGGATGGATTTTTTGACAAGGCCCTATACGGCAGACGAAATGATCGCGATTTTAGTGAGTATCGCAGGCGATAAGAAAATTCCGGCGACGCACCCCGCGAATTTTCACGGAACCCTCAAATAATAAAAAATAAGAGAATTTATAAAAGTTAAGTGATAGGGAGTTTGTAGTGACTCAGTCAGTTGTCGAAGAAATTAAAAAGAAGCTTACCCAATCAAGTTGGACGCCCGGAAAAAAGGACGTTTCCATTCTATTAGAAAACTGGCTTGCGTTTTCGGAAGAAGAACGTGAAGAACTAGAAAAGTCACTCGCTAAGCTCGATGCTCAAGCCGTCGACCGCGCTACGAACCTTTGGAATAATATCCATGTCCGAATTCGCGGTGACTGGGCCCGCCCACTTGCCCGCGCAATTGTCAAAAATCAGCAGGAAACCTCCCTCGAATGGCTGGCTCAGATGGTGAATCACGAGAGCGACCCACGAGCCAGAAAAGGCTTTATTCAAGCGGTCGGCGGTGGGCTTCAAGGTAAAGAATTAAAAAAACGTTCGATCCTCGTCGACGCGATTCTCGCTGCTTCAGCACGTCGCGATTTGCACTTACCAGAAGTCAAGGCTTTGACAGAGGCACTTGGCAAATCTGCAGATCCACGTGCGGTCAATGCTCTGAAGTTACTGGCGGGCCAAGGCGGAGAAGTCGGCCGTAGTCAGCTTATTTTAGAACGTGACACAGCAAGAGCGAACGAAAACGACGACGTCACGATCGATCTTGCAACTTTGATGGACGGCGAAAAAGGCACGGCAAAAGATTTGGTGTTCTGGTTTGTTCCAGGTCTTGAAAAATTGGCGCTTCGCACGGGCGTGTTTGGTTCGGCTGATACCTTAAGCCAAGGCGTCTTATTAGTAGAATCCGGGCTCGGAAAGACCTTACGCGATAATTTGCTCTGGCAAGAAGTGGGCGTAGTTCTTGGTCGTGTCCCCGCTAATAGTGCCGAAGCGGTTGCAAAAGTTGTCGCGAGGTCTTCGCCACGACTTCGTGCGTCCATGAAGGGACTCAAAGCAGATGCTAAAATTCGTCTACGTATCGATCAATCTGGCGAAGAAAATGGCCCTAAAATAGGTGCATGGGCATTTGCTGAAGCTTTGGCAAAAGAAAACTGTGACATCATGAACGATGGCCGCAATGCCCACTGGCAGGTTCGCCTTCTTCAGCACGGCACCAATCATCTGGTTGTTGCTGTCTCAAAAAAACATGTGGACGCTCGTTGGACTTGGCGCGGTTCGCAGGATATTGAAGGCTCGAGTCAGTCGACGGTAGCTGCCGGGATTGTCGCGTTGGCAGCTCCTAGGGCCAATGACACCATCTGGGATCCCTTCTGCGGAGCCGGCACTGAATTGGTCATTGCTTCCCGCGTCACCTCAGGAAAAGCAAAATTATTCGGTACCGATGTGAATCCAAATGCGATCGAAGCGGCAAAACGTAAAGCGGCTGAACTAGGCATTGCGATGGAGTTACGTCATTGTGACGCGCTAACAATTTCTGAAAGATTTAGTACTATCGTCACTAATCCGCCTTTTGGCATGCGAACGTCAAGAGGTGAGGCGAGAGGCATTCTAGAGGAATTATTTAGACGGATTCGCGCGCGCCTTGGCAATGGTGGACGCTTTGTTCTGTTGTCGCATGCACCTGCCGCAACTGCAGACTGGGGAAAGAATGCAGGCCTAAGGCTTGTGGAATCGATTCCAGTAAAACTGGGCGGAATTTCATGCGAACTTCAACGATTTGAATGAGCATGATATAATTTGAAGCTCCTTTTTTATTGCTAAGACGAACGTGCTTACAGGACGAGGCATGCAAGGTTACTTTTTTGCGTTGATGAGTGGGATCGCTGCCGGTGCAACCGTCGCAGTCGGGAAACTTGTATCCGCCAACCTACCGTCTCTTGCATACGTTCTCTTGTTGACTGTTTTTTCAGGTCTTATGACCTGGATTTGGATGATTACAAAAAAAGAACCGCTTGCAAAAGTTCCTGCGGATGTGATGCGTAGTTTTAGCGGTCATGTCCTTTGTTCGTTCCTTGCGATTTGGACTTTTTGGCAAGGCACAAAACTAATGGAAGCTGCGGTTGCCTCGTTCTCTGTTCGAATCGAGCTGGTATTTGTTTTAATTCTTAGTTGGCTCTTCCTAAAAGAACGCCTCAGGCCGATCGAAATGATCGGTGCGGTTGTGATTGTCTTTGGCACAAGCTTAATGGGTCTCGATTTCGGCGCCGGCGTTGGAATTTCTATGTTCCACTGGGAATCGATGACCTCTAATAGTGGAGTTCTCATGCTCGTGAGCGGTGCATCGTTTGCCGGTGCAGAAGTTTTTGCTAAAAATCTCTCTTTAAAAATTGCTCCTGCGAGTCTCGTGGTTTGGCGGAGTCTGGCGCTCGTTTTCTGCTATATTTTGGCCATGTTGATCACCTCGGAAGCTTGGGTACTCCCCTTGACCAAGGACCTCGCGTTGATCGCTTTAGCTGCGTTGTTAGGGCCTGTCCTGGCTCGGATCTGGTTTATGGAATCACTTCGCAGGATTACCTTAGGTCGTGCAAGCTTACTTGCTCAAGTTGAACCAGTGGTAACACTGGGAGTGGCTTGGGTCTTACTTGGTGAATCAGGAGCGCTAAGTGATAGTGTGGGTTCAATTCTGATTCTCATAGGCTGCATTCTGCTGCACCTGTAAAAATTCAGAAAAATTTACGAGATATGAAACTGTCAAATCTTTAGACAGTTTGCGCGATCTGTGGACGACTTGTCTAAGTTCTGTGCGGTACTCATTCCTGCTTTCCCCAATCATTCTAACAATCTTGTTCAATACCTCGGCTGGCCTGGACTTTGCTCTAAGGGCTTTGAGGCCGTGTATGTTCCGTGACGACGGAGCTAGCGAGTTCGAAGGATTTGTTTTGGTTTGAAATGGTTTTTGCTGTTGCTCTTACTGTTGGTTTCTAACTGCTGCTGTTGTGAGGTGTTTATGATTTTGGATGAACGCATTCAGTCCCGTTTGATTTATTGTATTATTCTGGTTTCGTCTTTGGCACTCCTTCGTTGTACGTCATCTAAAGTAAAAGATGCAGAAATGAAAGAGCCTGTGAAGGTTGAAGCTTCTGAAGTCAAAGCTTCTGAAGATAGTGACCTCCCACCTGAATTACGTGATGCTGATAAATTTGATCCCGCTACCACTCTTGATGAGAAGCAGGTTCAAGACAGCGACTTTTATCAAGTCCGTAAGGAAGTTGAAGGAAAGAAAGCTCATGTAGATCAGGAGTGGAAAGCTCAAGATCAACTTGAAGACTCAGTCCGTAAAACAAAAGAAGACGAAGAACGTAAGAAAAAAGAAGATCAGAAGAAAGAAGAAGAATCTCGTGAAAAGGCTCGCCTTGAGTCAGTAAAGAATTTCAACGCGAATGCAAAGAAACGTGCTCATGATGAACGGGTTGCTCGTGACCGTGTTGCTAAAATGCCAACGATCACGAAAGAAGAGATGATGTGGAATGGTTTAGAGTGAAATCTCTAAATATCCGCTAGCCTCTTCTCCAGATGCGAGCCATTTCGTCCCTGATGGAATGGCCACCGCATCTGGAAGCGACATCCAAGGTTCAACGCAGTAAAATTCTTCGGGTCGATTGGTCCAGACGACAATGTGATGAAACACTGTCTCTGGGCCAAAATTTATTTTGACATCATCAGAAGTATGATTTGTTTTGAGTGCAGCGCTGGAGCTCTGCAGATCGGATAAAATCAAACTATTTAGCAATGGTGCTTTCGTCG
>CAZUYQ010000005.1:3851-23181 GCA_964624705.1 uncultured Polynucleobacter sp. | reverse complement strand
GTCGACCAGGGGCGAGTTCCTAGATCTTCTGTGAGTGCGACTTTACCGGCTGTTCCCGTTGGTGTCACAGGATAATATTTTTTTGCATCGAGATCTAAAGCAAGGTCTTGACCGAATGGCACCTTAAAATAAGGATGAAATCCAAGCGCCAGAGGCATCTTAAGGGCCTCAGTCATGGGTTTTATATGTTTAATCCGAAACTCAACGCGCAGCTGTTGTTCGTTTAGGGTGAAACTAAGCTGAACCTGGAACGCGAACGGGAAAATTGAGCGCGAACGCTCTGTATCCTGCAGCTCAATAACAGCTTGAGTTTTTGATGCAGAGATCTTTTTCCAGGGCTCACCGTATGCGAAGCCGTGAAGAGGCATCGTGTACGCTGTGTCATTGAGACCATACTGATAAAGCTGCCCTTTATGCCAGACGCGACCTGCAAAAGGAAAACATAAGGGAATGCCGCCGCCTGGCCATGAAGAATCCTCTTGCGAAAAATCGCTCGGCATCCAGAGAATCTCTCGTCCTTTTATCACGAGGGAAGATACGAGTCCGCCGCGTTCTGCAAGGATTTTACAGGAACTTTGTGCGGTCATAAGCTGAATTTCGTTGGTCATATCGATCTCTGCAAAAGTGAATAGAGGGATTTGCAAACGATTCTAGAATATCACTTGTCGCTGAAGGTTTATAGGGTGCTATTTATCGCTAGGACTTTTTGGCGGCCACGCGGTCGGAACTTCCATCGGATCGTATTTAAATTCTTTGCCAATCTTAGCTTCTGCTTGCCCCTTACGCACAAACATAATCGCACCTTCGTGGACCGGATAGCCTCGTGGCGATGTAATTTTCATTTCTGGGCCATAATAGGCGACGATGTGACCTTTTATTTGATTTGACCCGTCCGCAAGAATCAATCGATCGTTCATTTTTAGGCCCCAGGCGCGGCCCTTGTCCAGATAAACCCAGGCGCCACGAATTTTCGAAGCAACGGGGTTTTCGCTGCGATTAAGGGCTTTTTCTTCAATCGCGAGTTGTTTTGTTAATTGCGTCGGAGCGCTAATATCCAGTTGATTGTTTGCGGTAATTGAGAGCGTCACGCTTTCATTGGTTTGCCAAGGTAGAGATTGAGCAAACACTCCGTCTGTCGGTTTTATGATAAGCGTTAGTCTCAGAGGAAGAGTTTGGCGTGCGGTGTTCTCTGGATAGAGCCATGCAAACGAGAGATTGCGATTGGATCGTTTTAAAAGGCCGCTTGCGTTCCATGCGCGGTGAATGGTGGCTAAGGCTTCGGTAGCAAGTGGGTTGACGATGGTATAGTCCGAAAAATACTGTGCTGCAAATATGAGATTGAGAGCGTTGCGTTCTAATTCATTGCTACGTTCACTGACCGCAGAGTTATTAAGACCAAGGGCAAGATTTGGATTGGTTGGCTTGAAACCTTGTGCTGAGGCTTCTTCCCACATTTTTGTGACTAGGCTCGCGAATAAGTTTGTGCTGCCCTTAGTTTGAAGCGCTGCATTCCAACTTATTTTGCTGACTACCTGATGCACGGTTTTTAAAACAAGATTGCTACGGCTATCAGAGATAATCAGCATAAATACTTGATTACCGTGAAGAGAGCTCCAAGCTGGCTGGACTAGAATTGGCGCGCCGCTGCGTGATCCGGCTCTTGATGTCGCAAGTGCGCGTAGCAGGCTGCTATCATTGATGGATGTTTTAGGTGCGAATGTATCAAGTGCAGCACTGGTATTATTACCAAGAATAAGTTGAGCTAAGGACGCTTGTGATTGTTTGAGCGCATCTGCCGCAATTCTCTTTTGATCAGAATCAATATTTAGGGTCTGCCAGTTAAGGACAATGGTATCTGGCCAGAGCTGTGATGGACTCATCACTGTATTCACATCAAGCTCTGCGATAGCGGCAGTGGCTGACATAAATAATCCAGATATAAATAAAATAAGGCGAGTTCGCATCGTCATTGAATCCTTGATAAGGTCTCCTTAGGTTTCGGCAGAAAATGCGTGATTATTAGGCATGGTCAGTGAACTCTATGCGGTTTTTTACCATACAGGGATAAATCGAGTGATTTTAGTCGGTTAGAAAATGACCGAAATGCCGAATATTGTTGTTTTTTTAATCACAATTTTTGGGTGTCTTGAGTTATGAATCTTGGGTGTCTGGAGTTGCTATAATTAGTTGTGCTAGCAGCGTGGTTGCTCTAATCTTGCACGAAGTACCAAGAGCAGGAGCCAAAATTTTAGGTGATTAAGTTAGGAAAGGATTTTGCAACCGGAGTAGAGGGATACTTACGTGGAGTGCGTTGGCTTGTAAAAAGGCCTGCGATACTTGTGTTGCTTCTTGTGCCACTTTTATTTGGAATCTTAGCTTTCGCGGGGGGTATGTGGGCATTCTGGTCGTTGGGGAACGGCTGGTTGACAAAGTTACTGATGACATGGTTTTCGAGCTGGAATGATCACTGGGCGTGGGAGCTGGCCTATGTGATTGTGAAAGCCCTCATGTGGTTCAGTGTCTTGATGGTTTGTTTAGTGGGCGCGGTTGCAGTGATGGGGATCTTTTCCTCGCCAATTTATGAGTTGATTTCGTCAAAGATTGAGACTGATTTATTGGGCGAAAGCAAGCACGTTGTTCCATGGTCTAATCTTCCACGATTACTAGTGGGAGAGGCATTTAAGTCGATGATCGTGACGATTGTCCCGATTATCTTGATGCTAGTTCCTGGAGTGAATTTGGTTGCAGGTTTAGTGGCGGCGTTTCTTTTGGGATGGGATTTTTATGACTATCCTCTTGCGAGACGTGGCTGGAGTTTTAGTGCTCGTTGGCGGTTTGTGCGAAGCGAATTCTGGACCGTTCTTGGATTTGGCATCTGGCTTGTCATTCCAGTGGTTCAGATTTTGATAGTACCGATGGCAATTGCCGGAGGTACGATTTTGAATATCGAAGCGTTGCAGCGTCGTGGTTTGGTTGCGACAAAAAGCATCGTGAAGTTGTGAATGTTTTCTCTAAAATTTATTTTATTACCCTTTTTGGAGGTTTCTAATGAGTCAAGTATCTCAAGTTTCAGCGGGCGAACGCGCTAAGGCGTTAGAAGTTGCAGTTGGAGCTATTGAAAAGCAATTTGGTAAGGGATCGATCATGCGCCTTGGTAAAGGTGGCGTGGTAGAGCCTCTCGAGTCGATTTCAACAGGTGCATTATCCTTGGATATCGCGCTTGGAATTGGCGGCGTTCCTCGCGGTCGCATTATCGAAATTTATGGTCCTGAATCCAGCGGTAAGACCACGTTGACTCTGCACATTGCAGCGGAAGCACAAAAAGCTGGTGGCGTGGCTGCATTCGTAGATGCAGAGCATGCTTTGGATGTTATGTACGCTAAGAAGCTAGGTGTGAATACTGATGATCTACTTGTTTCCCAGCCAGACACTGGCGAGCAAGCTCTTGAGATCGTCGATATGCTTGTTCGTTCGGGTGCGGTTGATTTGGTTGTGGTCGACTCTGTTGCGGCCCTGACACCAAAAGCAGAAATTGAAGGCGAAATGGGCGACTCACACATGGGCCTACAAGCTCGTTTGATGAGTCAAGCACTTCGTAAGCTGACTGGAACCATTGCTCGTTCTAATTGTACTGTTATTTTCATTAACCAAATTCGTATGAAAATCGGTGTGATGTTTGGTAATCCAGAAACGACCACTGGTGGTAATGCATTGAAATTCTACGCGAGTGTCCGTATGGATGTTCGTAAAATTGCATCGATCAAACAAGGTGAAGAGGAAGTTGTCGGTAACCGTACTCGCGTTAAAGTTGTAAAAAACAAAGTAGCGGCACCGTTCAAACAAGCTGAGTTTGATATTATGTTCGGTAAAGGTATTTCTCGCGTCGGCGATATGCTGGATCTTGCGGTTGCAAAAGACATCGTAGCGAAGAGTGGCTCATGGTTCTCCTATAAAGAAGAACGTATTGGTCAAGGCCGCGAAAATGCAAAAGAGTATATTGATCAACATCCAGAACTAGCCAAAAAAATCGAAGCGGAAGTTATTAAGGTTTACGGAATCTCTCGTGTGAATGCACCAGTAGAAGAAGTGAAAGCTGCAGTGAATGCGGGCGGTCCTAAGGTAGCCGCAACTGCTAAAGCACCTGCTGTTGCAGCAGCTAGTCGTAAGAATTAGGAACGACCGCGTAAGCGGAAGCACCTGGGTACGGAATCGAAGTTTCTAGAAAAAGAAAAAGAAAAAGAAAATGCCATGAGCTCTGCTAAGGAGTTCATGGCATTCTAATTTATAGTCTCAGGCTATTTTTACTCACGAATCTCGGTATGGCGAATCTGGCCGCCAAGAAACACGGTTCGTGCGAAAACGGTGCAAGCATGAAAGGATAAAAGCAAGAGAGCCCACTGCAGAGGCTTGACTAAGTTTTGCTTTTTGCGGACAGCCCATTCCATGGCGATAGCGATAATACTAACAACTATGCCGGAACGAAGCGCCCAAACCGCCGCTAATTCGTGATCGTGGATAAAGGTTTCAACGTCACCACTAACTGCCTTCACGACATCCTCAGCCATTTCGCCGGTCTCCATCGCGATCCATCCGAATATACCGGCAACAAGAAATAGAACTGTCGCGAGCATCCGAAGATCCGCCGATTTACGTTTCATTGAGGTCGCAAATACGACCGTGCCAATCATAAGTGCGAAAAGCGAAACATGGTTGACGATAAGGTGGAGGTGAGCGTCGTTCATTGTGTCTCCTAAAGATAAAAATTCCTCAAAAATCACAGGACTTCTAGAACATCCAACCTAAACGAATCATCGTAAGGAAGGGCAAACTTTTCTTTGCGTAGGATTGCACCGAGTCATCAAGATCGGATCTGAGTTTTGTATATTCTGCCGTATTTTTGAGAGCTTCTTCCGCGCCAGCAGGTAAATTGCCATACGAATCATCGACGGTTGTTCGCGGTGAAACAGGAACCAACCAACCAAGATCCATTCCCATGGTGAAACCAGGTTCCCATACTGCAAACCAACCAATATGCGGCGCTACATAGTTTGCTTTTGCAGTGAGTTTAACATTTGCGCTTACCTTCGTAGTCGTCCCGTTACTAGTGACGGAAATATCCTTAGATTTTTCACCAGTCATAATATGCTGACCCAATGCGACACCGCCAAAGAAGCTGCCGCCCCAAGGATGATAACGCAGACGAAGATCGGTATGGACCATCGAGACATCGACGCCGTTGATATTACGAGTGACTGAGCCGCGGTTGATTGAAACACCGTATTTTTGGAACATCAGGGTATCGAGACCGAAATTTACAATATGCGGAATTTCGAGAGCACCCGTGACGCCAATCCGGAAGTTTGGGGGAAGTGAATTTGTTTCAGGGTCATTAAGAGGATTGTTATCCGGATTCTGATCGGGATTGACCTCGTCGATCAGGTCTTTATCCTGTTCTGGAGGCGGGCCCGGCATCACTTCGCCACTTGAAAAGCTATCGCTGTATGGAGTGGCGGCCCCTGCACTTGGATCGATGTGCTCTTGAGCAAAAGCTGGTTGGATAAATAAACTAAGAACAACAACAGAAAAGAGTGACGAGCGCCGCATCCAATAACCCCCATGAAAATCTTTATGATCTGCTGGGGATTATAACTGGATTTTTAAAGCTAAGCAAACCACCTGAAGGTGACCCAGGCCGCAAGCCATGCCAAAGCAAACATATACGCTGTCATCACGAGTGCCCACTTCCAACCGCCTGTTTCACGTTTGACTGTTGCAATGGTCGACATGCATTGCGGCGCATAAATATACCAAGCAATCAGCGCAAAGCCTGTTGCAGGAGGCCAGGCAGCAATAATTTTTTCGCGTAAAGAATTAGCCTGAAGCTCTTCGTTATCACCAGCTTCAATCGCAAACACTGTCGCAAGTGAACTCACCATCACTTCACGTGCTGCCATCCCAGGAATCAATCCAGTAGCAATCCGCCAATCAAAACCAATCGGCGCGACTAACGGCTCAAGAGCATGACCTAATCGCCCCGCGATGCTGTAATCAATGGCTGGCTCGGTGGCGCCAGCCGGCGGTTTTGGAAAGCTCGAAAGAATCCAAATCGCAATCGAAGAAACAAGAATAATGGTCCCAGCACGGTAAAGGAAGGCCTTAGTACGAAGCCAAATGGATGTAAAAATGTACTTCCACTGTGGCATCCGATAGGAAGGCATTTCGAGTAGGAATAGCGACTGAGAACGTTTGCCGCCCGCAATACGGGCAATCCAAGCGACCACGAAAGCTGAAACAACGCCCATCGCAAATAAGCCAAACATCGTTAAGGCACGTGCATCGATTAAGCCCCAGACTTTCGTTTCAGGGACAAAGGCCGATACGAGAAGCGTATAAACCGGTAGCCTCGCTGAGCAAGTCATGAGTGGTGCAACAAGAATTGAGATAAGACGGTCGCGATCACTACGAATGGTTCGGGCTGCCATCACCCCAGGAATGGCGCAGGCAAAAGAGCTTAGAAGTGGGACAAAGGAACGTCCTTGTAACCCGCAAGAAAACATCATGCGGTCCAGCATAAAAGCAGCGCGGGTCATGTAGCCAGATGCTTCTAAAAGATTAATAAAGAAAAATAGAATGACGATTTGTGGCAAGAAAACAAGGATGGAACCCACGCCTGCAATGATACCTTCGGTGAATAAATCACGAACCCAGGATGCAGGTAAAATCGATTGAAAATATTGAGCCGTGGCACCAATGCCAGCATCGATGCCATCTGCAAGCGGTTTTGCCCATGTAAATACGGACTGAAACATCACTAAGAGCACAGCGGTGAGAATCAGTATACCCCAAATTGGATGTAAGATGACGCGATCAATCTTCCAAGTCAAAAGATCAGCTTGTGTGGGACTTTCGACAGCCACCGCAAGAATTCGATCAATCTCGCGAAAACGTTCTTCGATCATATCGGGAGATGGAATCTTCCAAGTTGCTGCATGACGTTCGAGTTTGGCGATTTGGCGCTCGATCTCGGTCATCAACGCAGGAATACCATCACCTCTTGTGGCAACGAGCGGGATCACGGTGCAGCCAAGATTTGTTTGGAGCTTTTTGATATTGAGTTTAAGACCGCGACGTTTTGCGAGATCCATCATATTGAGGGCAACAATAATCGGTAAGCCAGTTTCTCTAAGTTCTAAGACAAGACCCAAAGTTCTTTCGAGGTTAGCTGCATCGATTACCGCAACTACAAGGTCTGGACGGGTTTCACCTAAGACGGCACCTCGGCCGAGGAGCACGTCAATTGCGACCTGTTCGTCGAGACTAATGGGATCTAGACTATAGGTGCCTGGCAGATCGACAAAGGTATAAGTCTTGCCATTCCAAGGTTTGCAGCTACCTGTTTTACGTTCTACGGTGACACCGGGATAGTTTCCGACTTTTTGCGTCAGACCTGTCAATGCGTTGAACAAAACAGATTTGCCGGCATTGGGGCTGCCAGCCAATGCGATCACCGGAGCTATGCTCATAGGGGGCCGCCTTCTTGAGATGTAATAAGTTCGACGTGGACAAATTTCGCTTCATTGCGCCTAAGTGCTACGTGCATGCCGCGCACGGTCACCGAAATGGGATCCATGGCTAACGGCGCATGATGCATCGCTGTTACGATGGTACCAGGAATAAACCCTAGCTCCATAAGACGGCGAGCAAGCGTTTGATACATGCCAGCTTGGTTGGGCATAACGACGCTAACGACTCGTCCGTGTTGACCAGGTTTAAGTCCCATAAGATCCATGCTTCTGACCTTTCGTGGTTTGGTACAGTTTTGTGTGTAACGGCACTCTAGTATTTTTGAGAATGGTTCTCAATAACTATTTTCATGCCTAAAAATAAAGCATTATTATCCTCCGTTTCTTAGAGACAGTAACGGCATCCGTTAAATGCCTGTGGTAGACTCTGGACCAACTATTGGTAGGGAGCGAAACGCATGGAGACTTTGTCTTGGTCCTCTTATCTTGTTTGGATTGTGATCGGTCTTATTCCTTTGGGCATAGAATTGGTCACGACCACGTTTGTCATGATGTTCTTTGCTGTCGGTGCTTTTGTAGTAGCCGTACTGGCCTGGGCTAACATTATTGATAGCCTATCTCTCCAGCTTGTAGTCTTTGGCGCCCTGAGTGTCGCGGGTTTATTCTTTTTCAAAGAGAAGCTAAAAACTGCCTGGAGTCGACGAAGTAGCAGCGATAACTATCAAGTCGACGCCGGTGCTATTTTAACTCTGGAGACGTCTATCGCTCCAGGTTCACAGGCAGAAGTGAACTACCAGGGCAGTAAGTGGACTGCGGTAAACGAATCCGGTCGTGCGTTGGGAGCTGGTGAGAATGTCGAGATTGCTCGTGTCGATGGGCTAAAGTTAATTTTAACCACAAAGAAGGAACATTTGAAATGATTGCTGCGATTGTCTTTGTTGTTGTTATAGCATTTTTTATTATTCGCACCGTGCGAATCGTCCCGCAGCAAACTGCAAACGTGGTCGAAAGACTTGGACAGTACAACCGAACCCTAAATGCTGGACTCCACTTCGTTGTGCCGTTCTTCGAGTCAGTTCATTACAAACATTCCCTAAAGGAACTCGTCATCGACGTGCCTGAACAGGTCTGTATCACAAGAGACAACGTCCAAGTAAAAGTCGATGGTGTGTTGTTTCTTCGGGTGATGGATCCGGCGAAAGCAAGTTACGGTGTGAGTGATTACGTGAGTGCGGTGATTCAACTTGCCCAGACAACACTACGTAGTGAAATGGGTAAGCTTGAGCTCGACCGTACCTTTGAAGAACGTGAGCACATTAACACAAGTGTGGTTCGTGCCATTGATCCTGCAACTGATCCATGGGGTGTAAAAGTTCTGCGCTATGAGTTAAAGTCGATTCAACCACCACGCGAAATTCTTGATGCCATGGAAAAACAAATGCGTGCCGAACGCGAAAAACGTGCGAAAATCCTTGAATCCGAAGGTGATCGTGATTCGCGTATCAATCGTGCCGAAGGCGAAAAACAAGAGACCATTAAGGGCTCTGAGGCCGAAAAACAACGTCGTATCAACGAAGCTGAGGGTCAAGCCGCCGCGATTATGTCAGTGGCAAAAGCTACGGCCGATGGCCTTGGACTCGTCGCTGCAAGCCTTAATAATTCTGGCGGACGTGAAGCCGCTCAGTTGCGTGTTGCTGAAGAATATGTCAAACAATTTGGTGGCCTTGCTCGCACGGCGACCACGATGGTCCTACCAAGCAATCTCGCCGATGTTGCGGGCGTGGTAGCAACTGCAATGAATGTCATTAAGAAAGATTCAGCGTCATCGGTCATTGCGAAGAATAATTGAATCATTCACAGCAAGTAGTCCTCTGGGGCAACAAAAAATCTGTTGCCCCAGGTGTGAATCTATAAATGATAGAAAACGAATGACGCTGTAAATGTGCCGCTATCACTGCCGCAAGACCATGCTAAATTGTATACGTATGTACCTTGACTGCCAGCATCAAAATAAAGGCTTGCGCCGCTGCTGTTCGCGCCGATTGATATATTTGAAATGCCATTGCCAGATTCACTAACCATATTCGTGCAAGCGGCGTCCGTGTAGAAATGCGGATTTACGGTCGCTCCTGAGGTTCGCGTCGCCACGACTGTCGTAGTCTGCGTTGGACTTTCGGACATTAACTGGTTGGAAGCGTTCTTCATGTAGAGGCTTATGGATTGGCAACGTGTACCATTGGCGATGGTTGCAAAGCCCATACTAGCGATATAGGGATTGCCAAGCGTTTTGGAATATGCGGTGCCGGCAGTACCATTATATGTTGCCTGCAGAGTAATAGCTTCGCGGTTGGTGTCTTTGTAATAGATAGCTGTCGAGCTAGTATTTGCAGACACCGTCGAAGAAGTAATGGAAGATGTGCAACCAGAATTGCTATAAAATGTTCCGCTTCCGGTAACGCTTGCGAGTGTGAAAGTGACATCGGTGGGAGTGGTTACGGCAGATCCTGTTGAGTCATATGTTTTTGCGTAAAGAGCAAAGCAATAATCCGCGGTTGGTGCGTATGCTCCAGACGTGGCATAGGGCTCCAGCCTAACGCTCGAAGCGGTTGCAACGGGTGCCGGCGTCGAGGCACTCGAACTGCTAGAGCTGCTTGAACTTGTCCCGCCACCATAAGTGTAGGTTACTGAGCCCACATCGCTAGACCCAGAGAAATCGCTGTCAGATTTCTTTTTCATCCCCATATTTGTGGACTCAATTTGCTGGGTGAAACTCACTTGGGCTAAATATTTGATGGTCGTGGTCGTTGAAATGGCTGACATTGCCGAGGATATAAAGGTATAGCCGGAATCACTAACGGTCATACTAGCCGTGTCAAGCAGTATCGATTTTGAACTTGCGATGTCAGGTGTCGAGCCATCGGTTGTGTAATACAGAGTTCCGCCAGCGACCGTGACGGAATCACTGAGTGATGTATCCGAAATTTGGGCGACGACCATGAAAGTGGGGCTTAATGCGCTTGTTTGTGTTCCAGCAGTAGTTACAGGCGTCACAACAACGGTTGCACTTAAGGTATCTTGCTTCTTGGATCCGCAGGACGAGATGGCAACCATAAATAAACAGATCATAATCGATTTCATTCGAAAGCCAGTCTGCATAGGTATTCCCTTTCGGAGTCAAATTCGCATGCGTTTTTTTACGCATGGATTTTTTGTGATCGTACTTATTTGGGGTTTCTTTAGGACTCTGATGTGGTCGAATCGAAAAAACATCAAATTAAGTGTGTGATGACCTTGGCTTCAAAAAGTCGTCCCCGAGCACTCGAGGAGTGCGCAGCATTGCGAAGGGAATTAGCAGAGAAGCTCTGAAGCAACAAAGTACTTCACGGGACGGGGCTTGTTTGTTGGTGAATGAGCTGATGAAGATCATCGAGTTGCCACTTTAGAACTTGTTCTATATTTGGCCATATTTCGACATCTTAACCAGTCGAATTTCGGCGCTTCCTCGATTTTAGATGGCATAACCCCTTGATAACTCTATATGCAAATCAGGCATGGCGATTGCTTTGAGCTTTTTGAGACCAAAAATGAAAGGAATATCAATGAATACGAAGTGGCTAAAAATTTTAGTATCTGGACTGTGTTTCGCAAGTGCTACAGAGGTTCTGGCATTTAAGATTGGCACCCACGTGTGGGTCGCCCAAGAGGTTATTAATAATCTTGAAAAATGCAGCCAAGAGCATGGTCGCAGCTGTATGACTGTGATGATGAACGATCGCCCCACGGTTTTACCCGTTCCAAGCGAAGTTGCGACTGCGATTAAAGAGTATCCTGAATACTATCGCAATGGTCACATCGGTCCCGATAGTTATCCTGATGTGTTAGTGGGTCAAACCGTGATTCATGCTGGTATTACGTCTGAGAATAGCGACAAATCTCTGAAGTCGACTGGCTTTGGAACGAGTCACTGGCTAAGTCTATTGCTTAAGCGTGCGGAGGCTATTACTGACACAGAGCAACGAAAAAAAGCGCTAGCATTTGTTTACGGTTTTATGGGACATGCAGCGACCGATGTCTTTGCTCACACTTACGTTAACATGTACGCAGGCGATATTTTTAGTATTGCCGATGGAGAGAACGATGTTGAGTCCCGCCATGTTGCCTTAGAAGATTACATTCAAAAAAGCACACCAGATCTCGTCGATGCAAAAGGAAATCGTCTGCCACCTGCATATAAAACGTTAATGCGGGGTAAAGAATTAGGGATCCCTGCCGATTTTGTTCGTGATCAGCTGATGTTTGATTCGGAGGCTGCACAGGAATTAAAGAAAGTCGATACCGCCTTACACCTCACGCTTGTCCGTAATTTACGTGATGAATTAGTGCGTAGTTTGAAAGAAAAAAAACCAAATATGAGCAATGTTGAGTATGCAAAGCAAATCGCTAAGCAATACTGGAATCAGTATAATCCTACAGAAACAAACGATAAAACTATCGAAAATTTCTTCAAATTTGCCAGTGGAAAATCAGGTCAAAGCGATGGTGAGAGTGGTACGGTTCAAGATCTCGAAATTATCGCCATTCAGATCCTCGCATACTATTATATGGATTTAGATCTGACCAGTCAGCAAGCGGCGAAGACCGCAGAGCTCATGAATTGGTTTCAAGATATTCAGGGTGACGCGATTGGTGATCTTGCAAAACTTCAGACTAAAATCGACGAGAATCTTCTGAAGATGTTCGATTATGGCTCTAAGGCACAAATTAAAGGATTGGATGCCGCCTTTAAGGAGACTTATAAGGCATTTTCGGAAACAATGAAGTACTACAATGGTCTGAAAAAATACCGTGATCAAGTTAAAAATCAAGTTGACGAAATTGATAGAAGTATAAGAAAAGTTGCAAAAAATTCTTGCAAAGTTATTCCAGAATCTCAGTGTAAACACGAAGTATCGACCACTGTTTCTATTCCTTACCCTTGTAAAAAGACCGAGTGTCGTCGACCTCACAAATGGGCCCCGCGGGTCTGCGTTGATGTTCCTGACACATGTTATAGAGAAGATGTTCAGATTAAATTAGTTCCGATCCCAGGGTGTCAAGAAGAGCGGAAATCTTGCATCGCATGGCATAAAGAAGCTGATGAATTTGTGAAACAGGCGAACAAGGAACGCGACAAAGGAATCAAGTATATTGATCAAACAAATGAACAGATGTTGCAAGCAAGCAAAAATGCGATTCAGTTATTTAAATCGCTAAAGCATCTCGCTGAGTTGAACAATGATGCGATTCAGCGCCTTTGGAAATCGAAGATGGCACTTGAATCGAATATCGCCGCAGTCGTTGTAAACATCTCTAAAAGTCATAGAGCGCGCCTCAATGAATGGGTTGAAGATATTGACGAGGCGATGAAGCAATTTGCGATCGCAAACGGCCAAGCGATGCGAAACACCATGGATGACGATCCGTCGACAGGATTTATGGATCCACTGAGCTACTGGCATACGTGCTATATGCCAAGTATTATGGGTATCGCTCAAGAAGCCTTGACTGTGTCAACTTGCTTGGCGAGCGATGTTAAAGCCCAGTACGATAAACTTGCTAAAGATCTCGAGAATGAAGTGCGCAAGATCGATCCAAAAATAGCCGGAAGAATTTTGAAGGCGAGAGATCAGGTTATTGAGAGCGCGCCATTCGTAATTGCAAAAGCAATCAATGAACCATTCAAAAAGGTCACAGGTTCTTCAAAGTATGATTTCGTAAAATTGCTGCATGTCGCGACATCGAAAGTATCGAGACAAGAATTGAATGAAATCTTTAACCGCGATGGCTCGGGCAAACATTTATTAAAATTCGGTATGTCCCAAGGAAATATTTCAGACCGAGTTGATGTCGATATGCATTTAGTAAATGGTAAATTTGATCCTGATCATTTTGCTCCCATTAAAAACGCGGTAACACTCGCTTCCCTTACTTTGCTTAGTGAAGAGGGGCTAGGGCAGCTTGGAAATTCACCCCAGCTTGATAGCATCGGGTTTGGTTCGAGTTTGGATAATATTTTAAGCAAAGCATTGAGGTCCATCGACGGAAATCATCAATGGATGCAGCTTGCACCCCCCTAACCTCGGGCAGAGTCGGTGACCCGTGACGCACGTTGGGCATCGTCAGCTAAGAATATCCAGGACGTGGGTCGGAGGTTCTCTTTGCCTTGTACAAAAACAGCACCCGAGATGGGGTTCCCGATGTTCCGCTTCTTAGAAGTTAAGACGAGTCTATTTGATTCATTGTTTAACAAACCTATGAGTCCAGGCTTATTCAATTCTGAGGCATATGGTTTTGCCGATCTGCTGCCGAAGGATTACCCTTACAGGCCTAGTGAAGCGAATCCCTATCCCTTCAGTTCATCAGCGTGTTTGCCTTAAGCTCTAAGCGTCAAACTGAGTCGAGGTCCAGCCGAAATTATAGTTGGACTCGATTCGCTGCACTCTTTTGCAATTAACAGAAATTCAGTTGCAAATTCGCTTAAAGACCGTGCTTTCATTAACCGTCCCGCTTGGAATGACTCTGGTAAACTTGCACGCAAATAAGACCAAAGCAATTTGAAGCGAGCGTAACTAGTAGGTGATATCGGTAGTTGGGAGCCGCGTGAAAGATCGTAAATTGAGATCGGAAGAAGGCGTAGGAGATGGCTCAGAGAGATCGATAGATTTTGCCACGACTCGAAGTCTGTTCCACAATATCCGCCTATCTTACCCGAGTTGATCCGAGCAATCAGTTTGTTCGGAACCGTCAACCAAATTTCTTGCAGTAAAGCGTAGCAGATCATTGCGGTTAGCAAAGTCTTGGCCTCGATTTCCACAACATTGCCGGATCTAAGCTCTTCGAAGATCCAGGGATTATGCATAACACCACGTCCGATCATGACGCCTACTGCGCTTGGTGCTACAGACTCCAAATTCTGAAGAGCTATCGCACTAAAGACATCTCCTGAGGCCCAAGTGGGAGTCGTTGAAGCGGCTGCCGCCTCTTGAACTTTATCCCATCGAGAATGACCACGGTACTTATCGGAGCGGGTGCGTCCATGGATTGTCAATCGGGCAAGTGGTAAATGCGCTACACGCGCTAGCAGGGTTCCGAACTCATCAGGTGATTCAATTCCCAATCGCATCTTAACCGCAAGACGACCGCCACCAAGCAATTCGCACAAACGCTCAATAGTTGCACCAAATACATTTGGGTCGGCGAGAATTCCACTCCCAGCATTCTTTCCTGCTGCGTTGGGCGATGGGCAGCCACAATTGAGTTCGACCACCGAAGAATCGGCGTCTGGTAATAATTCCACAGCACGCATAAAGTTACCGACTTCGCAGGCCATAAATTGAGGAATAACCTCGTAAGGCAAGGCTTGACGCAGTTCAAATAATTCTGGTGCAAAAGTCGCAGGTAGTTGACCTTCGGGAAACACGCGAGTTGCACGCAGAAAAGGCGTCGTCGCAGAGTTGGGTTTCGAAGCCATTTGCAGCCAAAGCCGCATGGGAAAGGTCGTTAGACCTTCCATGGGAGCAATACTGGTTGAGAGAGTCTGCATCCATGAAAGTTAGCACTTCGAGACGAAATTTTACATACCTTTCACCGAATCGGAATGTCAAACAGTTCGGTTGAGTGATCCGATTTGTCGTGCTGGCGGCGCTCGATAGAGTTCTGCGCCTCGAAGCGGCGGCTCGGAATTTTTAACTCAAATTCCGAATTGCCTCTTTAAGGGTTCCTACATCTTTGCAAAAAGCGAAGCGCACATATTTTTGTTTTTTGGCGATGACGTCTGGTTGTTCGTAGAAAACACTCGTGGGAATCACTGCGACTTTTTTGTGTTCGGTGAGCCAGTGCGAAAATTCGACATCTGGGAGATCCGACATATGGCTGTAGTCGGCAACTAAAAAATAAGTTCCGGCCGCTTTGCGCATCTTAAAGCCCAGGTTGGTGAGGGCGCCGTAAAGATAATCGCGGCGTTCTTGATACTCGGCACGCAGGGTGTTGAAGTATTCGTCGCCAAGCTCCAATGCCTTGCATATGCCGGCTTGCAGGGGCGTCGCATTACAGAAAACAGTGAATTGATGCACCGCTCGTAATTCATCCGTAAGATGTTTCGGGGCATAGGTGAAGCCGACTTTCCAGCCGGTGAAACTAAAAGTCTTTGCGGTCGAAGAAATCACAATAGTCCGTTCGCGCATACCTGGAAGCGTCGCCATTCGCGTAAATGTTTCACCGTCGAAAATCAGTTCTTCGTAGACTTCATCGGTAATGACTAAGAGATTATGTTCTTTGGCGAGATCGGCAATGACCATCATCTCGTCGCGTGTGAAAACGCGACCGGTCGGATTATGGGGCGTGTTAACCAGGATTGCCTTGGTATTTTTGGTAATACGAGATTTGATATCATCTCTAGTAAAGGTCCAATCCGGAGTTTGAAGTGGGATCTCGACCAACTTCGCTCCTACAGCGAATGCCCCGGCGGGGTAGCAGTCAAAGAACGGAGCAAAGGTTAGAACCTCGTCACCTTGGCCGAAAAAAGCCAGAAAACTGCAGAACAGCGCCTCGGTCGCACCGCAGAAGACGGTGATCTCATGATCTGGCGAGTAGCTGAGGCCGCTGGTCTTAGTCATGCGTTCGCTTAGGAGGTGGCGAAGTCTCGGGATGCCGGCTGACGGGGCGTATTGATTCCATGGGCCACGGATCGCGGCAATCGCGGCCTCCTTAACTTCCTCGGGACCATCAAAGTTGGGGAACCCTTGAGCTAGGTTGACGGCACCGTGGCGATTGGCAGCCATTGTCATTGTACTAAAGATCGAAGTGCCGAAGGTGCTCCAGGATTTTTTCATATTTTGCAATCTTCCCAAATTGAGGATAGTGGCCGAGACTAGAAGAGCTTCGGTCTATACCGCGAAAGCCTGTTTGATGTCACCTCGAAAACATCAAAAACCGACCCCCATTTAATAAAGTTTCCCTAAACTAATCCGATACATTGCCTGCATACAGGTATCGAAAAGGGGAGGTGTCAATTGCGAATTCGCATGGCGGGAGCGACCGATATCGGTCTAAAACGCAAAGCCAATCAAGACAGTATTTTTTACGATGAGCCCCATGGCTTAGGCATCGTTGCCGATGGTATCGGAGGTAGACGCGGTGGCGAGGTAGCATCGTCCATCGCCGTGAACTCATTGCGAAAACTTTTTCTGGATAGTGATTTAATCAAACACGGTGAAATAAGCTCATTTTTGGCCGGGACCATTGATCGTATCAATCTCGACATTATCGCCAGAGGTCAACTCGAACCAGAGATTGGCGGGATGGGGACGACCCTGAACTGCTTGCTCTTTGTTGGTGACCGTTTGCATATCGCTCATATCGGTGACAGTCGAACCTATTTGTTTCAGGATGATCAATTGTTTCAACTGACGCTCGATCACAATGTCGAAATGTTTGCAGAGCGTGGCTGGTTAAAACCTGGCCAAATTGCTCCGAACGCCAAGCCAGAAGCCCTTGTGAAGGCCTTAGGTCTTGCGCCCGGGTGTGAGCCGGATGTCTACGAAATCGAATTAAAACCAGGCCAGATTTTTCTGACCTGTTCGGATGGATTGAGCGGGATGATCAGCGATGAAGCCATCGCCGATATTCTGAGAAAATATCGCAAACGCTTCGATGATTTGCCACGCAAATTAATCGAAGCGGCCAATGCTGGAGGAGGACGCGATAATATCACCGTTCTTGTCAGCGAAGTGAGGTCGGTCTAATGCCTAAAATGTATCTGATTCGCAGAGAAAATCGGGTTTTTATCGGACCCCTTACGTTGGAACAATTTCGCGATAGCTTGCGGACCATGAACTTTGGGCTCCAGGATGAAGTTGCGGCGAGTTGTAGCAACTGGGTGGTACTCGATAATGAAGAGCTCATTCGCAAAAAATATCCTGAGCTTGTTGGAATTATTAGTTCGGAATTGCCAGTGGCATGGCGTGAAATGACCGGACATGCGAAGCAAATCACAAAAAAAGACCAAAAAGTAAAGGCTTCGCCTGCTCAGGAAAGACCTGCGCGTCGAGCTTCGCAAAGCTCCGATCGCCATAAAAGCAAACAAAATCAAAAAGGATCGAACAATAAAATTCTTATATCCTCACTTATGATTGCGGTAGCAGCCGTGGGTGCAGGAATCTATTTGAAAAGCCAAGACGAATCTATACCTCCAGTGGGAGACATAGCCGCTCTCGCTCAGAAACCAGATCCAAGCGACTTTCTCAATGAAATGGGTCTAAGAATTGTTCCGATTATAAATAAAATAAATCGCAACAAAGAAGCGCAAAGTGCATGGCTGCCGTATGTACGAATGTACTCGTTCTACACCAATGGTACTGTAGATAATTTTTCGCAAAAGACCTTGCGAGGAAATCTTTCGCCGGCAGCTCCCGCAGATTGCTCTGTCGATAGCTGGAAAAAAAGATGGCGTGAGGGTGCTCCACAAACCGTTGCCTGGCTCAATGGCAAAACGATTGCGAGAAATCAAGTCACCAAAGCGTTAACTTGGGATCCACACTGGATTAGACGTCGACCGACAAAGGGCTGGATTCGACCAAGAAATTGGTATGAAGGTTGTTTGATGTCGGCAACAGTTGCCATGAAGTCTATTGCGACCGATCCGAATTTTGGTGCAGATCCCGGAGTTTTGACTATCGATGTTGTGGCGGCAGTGAGTAGGAGATTGCAGGCGCAGCTTGAGATCATTCAATCAGGAAAAGCATCGCAGCTCGCAGAGCCAACAAATACAACCAACATGATGACCTGTATGGAACAGGCGGAGAGTGTTGCAACATTGCAAAAATGCAAACCGAAATTTTCCGATCAGAATTTGCAGTTAGTGATGGACGATCATGCGAATTGGCAGAACGTGCGTTTTGCATTAGCTACGCCGGTTGGTATGATCGTGGATCCAGGATTGCAAGCTGAAATTACAAAATCAATTGCAAAAATGACAGCGGAAGAGCCGATGTCAAAATTAGATTTTGCGGCGGAGTTGAAGTATTTGCAACTTCTGCAACAGTCTTCGTGGAAGATCGATGGTATTGCAGAGCGTTTAAATACTGATTTTCCTGAAGTAAAACTGCGGCCCTAAGAAAGTTACGTAGAACTGAAGCCAGGACGGCGTCATGAATCGAGTACGAGTACACAGCAAGGCACTAAATATGATGGCCATAGCATGGCTGGGTATTGTGTCGTCTGGATTCGCTCTTGATGCAGAGGCAGCACCAAAGGTTGCGCCCAGTACTCGCGTTAAGACGCAAGCTCAAACATCAGCTCAGCCTAAAAAAGCTCGAGCAACTCCCGCGAAAGCATCCCCTGCTCCGGTTCTCGATAATTTTGCAAAAGCTCGAGTCTTTTTTGCTAACGGTCAGTATGAAAAATCACTGCTTTTTGCTGCGGCAGACCTTCGCGCCAATCCCACTCGCAAGGCAAGCTTGATTATTATGGCTCAGTCGGAGTACCGACTGGGGCGTGCAGGCAAGGCAGCAAAACTATTTTCTTTGTTGTCTCCGGATGATCTTTCGTCCGAGGCTGCGTTCGAGTATACGCTTGCGATGTTTGCGGCACGCCGCTACCGGCAGGCGACCAAGGTCTGGCAGAAAGTGGGGCCCGAGCATCCATACCGCGATGTTGCGAGATTTTATGCTGGTATTTCGTTTATGCAATTAAACCTTTATAACAAAGCCTCACAGCTACTTCGTGGTGCGATTAAGTTACCAGCAAACTTAAAATCAGAACGCCGTCGT
>CAZUYQ010000005.1:489-3841 GCA_964624705.1 uncultured Polynucleobacter sp. | reverse complement strand
GCTCGATCGGCTACGGCACGATCGTCAGCGAGCGCAAGAGCGCCAACGTCGTGGTGATTTTACGGCGGGCCAAGTTTATGCTTATCAAGCGCAGCAGCCCAACTATCAAATCGCTCCTCCGGTCGAGGCGCCGCCCTTACCAGGTGCTCCGCCGATGCCTAAGAAGCCCGCGCCACCGCCAGTGGTTCAACCTAAGGCGGGTTTTTCGTTTTCGGCGACTCCGTCCTTTAGCTATCTTACAAAATCAATAAAACGTGATTTTAATGGCTATACCCAGGCCCAAGGTTCATCTCGTTCTCCCGTTGTCACTTCACCCTTGCAGCTTAAGTATCTAGGAAAACCCCGATCGTTTGGTGGTCAGACTGCTTTTACTTTAAATGTGACGCCAGGCTACGAGGATATAGAAGGAACTCTGACGAAAAGTAGCCTCACTGCCCCTAGCTCTGATCCTTCCGCCGTTCAAACCACCACCGACGAAAAGGTAAACCATAGCTTTAATGCAAGCCTTATGAATGGTTTTGACATCCTGTATCCTGTGTCTGACGCAGTTGACGTTGGTGTGGGTTACAAGGACGAGCATATTTATGTGGATGCAAGCCAGAAGAAAGAGAAAACCGTTTCCGGACCGAATGCAAAGGCCGTGATTGATGGTGATTTATTTAAGTTTGAACTTGGTTTTTCCATGTACGATTCTGCTAATGCAGCACTTGAGAGCCCTAAGGTTCAAACAGCGACCACAACCTATGGAACAATCACTCGCAATGGTGAATCCAGTGTGACAAATTTAAAAGGTGCCTATATCCAAACTGATGCTGTAAGCAAGACCGGTGAACAAACAAGAATGTCTGCCGATTTGACCTGGGATAAAAACTGGGATGATCTCACTCTCGGTCTTTTGGCAGGATATGTTTCAAAAACAGTTTATCCTGAAAGTGTTATCTCGGACTCGACAGCGGGCGTCGTGATGGACGCTGCACGATCCCTGATATCTGCTGGAGGTAATCTGAAATGGACACTCGGTTTTGGTTTGGCGATGACAGGAAGTTTTAAACATACTGAATTTAGTGATTATGATACGAAAATTTCTGGAGCTGATGCGACAGCAGAACCGCTTTTTATTGCTAGTTCTGGTAGCATTAACGCATTTGGTCTAAGTGGGGCTGTTTCGATTGGTCCTTATGTGACCGCCGAGGCGGCCTATAATTACACCGATCGCAAAATAAATCCTGGAGATGAGGCCAATGCTCAGACCATTTTAAAAGAGGCATGTAGTCAACAGACCGAAACATCGATGAAGCTGGGTATTAGGTACCCGTTTTAACTGAAGATTTTGATATTTGGCAAGGAATAAGCTAAAATATTCGTACATGACACTTGATCTATGAAATTTACATCCAAATTTATCAATTAGGGGAATTCATGCTCTATTGGCTCGGCAATCTTCTAGAGTCATCTTGGGGTCCATTTCGGCTATTAACTTCGCATTTTTTTCTTGGTGGTTTGGGGTTTGGGCTCTGTGGTTTTCTAACCTATTTATTGCTACCTAGATTAGGCGCTAAATATTGTCCACGCGATCGCGGGCGCGCTCATGCAGTGGAAGCAGGCAAAGCTCAGGGTAAGCCGACTGGCACCGGAATTATTTTTATTCCTATTTTCATCGCGATTCAGCTCTTAGTTTTGCCGATGAGTTGGGAAGTCATTGGGATTCTTGCACTCACGCTTATTGCGTCGATATTTGGGTTCCTTGACGATAAAGCGCTAGATGCATGGGGTGAATACACAAAAGGTGCCATCGACTTCATCGTTGGTCTTGCCGCAGTAGCGTTAATTTCGAAACTTGCTCCAGTTGAAATTTGGTTGCCTTTTACAAAAATGCGGCTGGAATTAGCGCCAATTCTCTACATGCCGCTGGGCGTTGTTTGGATATGGATCGCCATTAACGCGACTAATTGTACGGACGGTGTTGACGGTTTAAGTGGGGCACTCGCGGGTATTGCCTTTTTAAGTTTGGGATCGCTTCTGTACTTTATTTTGGGCCATGTCGAGATGTCGGCGTACCTATTAGTGCCGCATTATCACTACTGAGCGGTCTACGGTATTATGGCGTTCTCGCTTGCAGGAACCCTCGCCGGCTATCTCTGGCATAACGCTCATCCCAGCGCTCTGATGATGGGTGATGCGGGATCGAGAGCGCTTGGCTTTCTGCTGGGTGTTTTTGTTTTAAAGTGCGGCAATCCTTTTTTATCGCTGATCGTCGCAGCAGTCTTGCTCGTGAATGGCGGCACCGGACTCGTAAAAGTCGCGCTCCTGCGTTTTGTAAAAATTTCGATTCTTAAAGATATTCGGTTTCCTTTGCATGACCATGTTCGTAAAAACCATAACTGGAGCACACCCCAGGTACTTGTTCGCTTTGGTTTGATTCAGATGGTGTGGACGTTAGTGCTTATGGTTCTGCTCCTTAAACTCCGCTGATACTTTAAAGACTGGAGTTTTAGATATGCAACTTGATCAAATACTGACGGCAGCTGTGCGCGGAGGCGCGAGCGATATCATTTTGAAGACTGGTGCGGTTCCACGCTTTCGGTTTCAAGGAAACCTTGTACCTCTAGCGAATGGACAACCAATTAGACCTGAGATCATGACTTCATGGATGCAACAGGTGAGTCCCACTCGTAAAATTGCTGAGCAGGACGTGTTGGATCTCGACTTCGCTTATCAAAGTCGTGATGGGCATCGTTTTCGGGTCAATGTGTTCAAGCAACGAGGCCTCGTCGCAATGGTTCTTCGGGTGATCTTAGGTCATGTTCGTACTCTCGAAGAGTTACAGTTGCCGGTTGCGTTAACAAATATTGCACAGGAAACAAGGGGTCTTGTGGTGATAACCGGTGCGACCGGTAGCGGTAAATCGACGACCCTGGCCGCAATTATCGATCGTATCAATCGTGAGCGCTCAGGTCATATTGTGACGATTGAGGATCCGATCGAATATCTGTTTCAAGATCAAAATTGTGTGATCGAACAACGCGAGATTGGTATTGACACCGAGTCGTTCCCGATCGCACTGCGGGCTGCGATGCGTCAGAATCCAGATGTGATTATGGTGGGTGAGCTACGTGACGAGATCACCGTAAAAACAGCTCTTCAGGCTGCTGAGACTGGGCACCTGGTCTTAGCCACTATGCATACCGCCAATGCCTCGGAAAGTATTCAGCGGGTTTTGAGTTTATTTGACCCGCATGCGCAGCCCAGTGTCCGTTTAGTTTTATCACAAGTTTTACGAGCAGTCGTGTCGCAACGCCTTGTTACGAGGCGGGATGGTGCGGGAATGATTGCGGCTGTCGAGATTTTAGTG
>CAZUYQ010000005.1:0-379 GCA_964624705.1 uncultured Polynucleobacter sp. | reverse complement strand
AAATTCACCGATTGCGTGATATTATAGAAGAAGGCCATAACGCATGGGGCATGCAATCCTTTGATCAGGCATTGATTGGACTCTGTCAATCGAGCTTGATTTCTCGTAGTGAAGCATTAAGACACGCATCCTCTAAGAACGATATGGAACTCGAGCTCAGTGGTGTGGGCAGGTCTTAAGATTTATTTGCGCTTGCAAAGGAGATCCTATGAAAACAATTCATTTAAAACTTTGGCTGTCGCTTCCTGTAGTGCTTCTTGCCGGAAATGGTTTAGCGGCGACGGATCAATTTTTCGTGGACGAAATGCCGGTGGGTGCTGAGGTGACATTACCTGGAGCAGCGCGCACGGTGGTGCCGCTTTCGACGCGCATCCGTTTT
>CAZUYQ010000004.1:78543-89422 GCA_964624705.1 uncultured Polynucleobacter sp. | reverse complement strand
GATGGTCTCTAGGCCCATCAATCGCTGCTGAATCCATTCCGAGAGAAATGAATTGTCAGACAATGCCTTACTGGCACGCCGACGAAGTTTTTTGCCAGTCTTAGAAACCAATGCCCCAACTGGCGCAATACCTAGTGCAAAGATTGCGAAAAGCTTAGGTGAAAGAGCTACCAAGGCAATCGCCGTGAACAATACCTGTAAGCCTTCTCTAGGAAGGCCGCCGTAAAAATGAACGACATATTCCCTTAGAGAACGAATATCCTGAGCGATCGCACCCGCGAGGTCTGCCTCAACGTCGCGAATTAGTCCATCGTCTCGAGCTTCTGGATCGACCTCACGAAAGGAACGAACCAAATCCTGACGCCAGCACCATGCGAGTCGTTCGCCCAAAAGTTCCCAGCTATACCACTGGTAAAAAAAAGCGACCGCTTTGATACTTGCGACAATTAATAAGAGATAGGGCAGAGCCTGAGTCAACTGTTCTGGTCGAATACCTTCTGCAGGCAAAATACTTGATAAATTATGGGCAGCCACATCGCCGAGAATTTCGCGCCATGCGATTTTTGTTTTTTGTTCTGAAAAAAGTGTTTGTAAACCCGGGCCAATGACCACACCTAAAACTGCGGTGATAAGTCCCAAGATCAGAGATGCGATATGGGCAGTCCAAACGCGAAATCGCCAGGGCCTAAGGGACCTGGCGACGAATTCGCGAACCGATATAGTAAAACTCTCCATCAGCTATCCAACTCTGAGTCAAACGATGACATTCAGATCATGCGAAGGAGGGGACTTGAACCCCTACACCTCTCGGCTCTGGCTTCTGAGACCAGCGTGTCTACCAATTCCACCACCTTCGCAAAGGGGACGAAATATTTATCCCAGCTCAGCGATGTTTTCCACAATTTTCGTGATCAAACCGTATTCGAGTGCTTCGCCTGCATTCATCCAGTAGTCACGACTTGTGTCCTTTTCTACTTTAGCGAGGGGTTGGCCGCATTCTTTTGAAAGTAACTCGTTGATTTTTTGACGTGTTTTCAAAATTTCACGAGCGTGAATTTCGATATCAGAGGCCTGGCCGTAAATTTGTCCAGGAATCAACGGTTGGTGAATCAAAAACTTACAGTTTGGCAACGAAAAGCGATTTTGCTTTTTGGCTGCGATGTTGATGATCGTCGCAATACTCGCACAAAGGCCAGTGTTAATAATGCGAACTTCGCTCTTCATAAAGCGAATGGTGTCATAAATAGCAAAACCACTATTGACTTCGCCACCGGGACTATTCAGATAAAAATTAATTGGTGCACCTGGTTTATCAAGTTCAAGAGTGAGGAGTTGACTAATCACTCGTTTCGCGACGACTGAATTAATCCCCTCGCTTACAAACAGTGTGCGGCGATCGAGCAAACGTTGCTCCGTCAACTGCTGTGCGATTTGATCGATCCCCATCTGATTCATAAACTCTTTTTGATTTTCCATTTTCAGCTTCCTTTCTCACTGATTTATTTTGACGGCTATTTCAAAATACTTGTTTTCGATAGTTGCTTGTCTCTAATGCGTTCTTCAGTCCCTATTTGTCGGATAGAATATTCTACCCCACGTTTGACAGATAAACTACTGAGTTCAAATTTCCTCCCAATCTCCACTTTGGTCTGAGTCCGGGTCCTGGATAAGTGGCAACGTCAAAACGAACGTTGTATGATCGGCCTTTTCATCTAAGTATAGATCGCCGCCAAACCTCCTGGCAATTTGTCTCGATAGATTTAGGCCAATTCCAGTGCCTTTGCCGACATCCTTGGTCGTAAAATAGGCGTCGAATAGCTTAGAGGTAACGTTCTGAGGAATGGCGTTACCGCTATCGATGACTTTCATGGCTATCCAAGAGGCATCGGCTTCAATTTTAAGTTCGACCCATCGATCCGAAAGATCAGCTATAGCGTCATAAGAATTGCCAAATAGGTTTACAAGAACCTGCGAAAGCTTGAGGGCGTCCGCTCGAACACACAGAGCATTGGGTATTTCGGGTAATCGAATTTCCGCTTCAGATTTGCGTCGGCCCACATCGATGAGGTCCCGCAAATCATCTACGAGCTGGCGAATGGATACCTTGGCCTTTCCGTTAGTTTGACTCTTGTAAGCAAGGCTTTTGACTGAACTGATGATTTTCTCAGTTCGTTTTGTCATTTTAAGAATCTTCTCTGCACAATCGATGAAAGTGGTGACGTCGGATGGATTTGCTTTTGCAAACCTTAAAATCTTCTCTGCTTTACCGGCAATAATAGTCATCGGATTATTGATTTCGTGAATCACTTGACCAGAGATTTGCCCCAAAGTCACCATTTGCCCCGAGTCTTCAATCACGCGGTCACGAATCGCGACCTCGCGGCGTAAATGCTCCTCAGTTGTCGCCTGGCGACCAATCAAAGTGAAGCCAGTCAAGGCGTTGGTGTTTGCAGCATACAGCGGACTGATATGACACTGAAGCGAGAGAATATCGATATCGCTGGCAGTCACATCAATAGTTCCATGCCAATTTTTTTTGCCTGAGGTGAGTGCCTCACTGGCACTTAAAATAGTGACAACGCTGGCCGGAGTAAAAATATCTCGCACTGTCATTTTATTCGTATGCTTTGCAAAGCCTGTCATAGCTTGGGCGCTAGGGTTCCAATAGTCGATTTCGCCGTTCAGACCAATAACCGTGACAAATTCAGTCATATTTTCAAGAATCGACTCAAACTGGTGCAGTCGCGCTTTTTGCTCTACGATAGCGGAGGCTTCCTCGATCGAGGCGAGTAAGAAACTCTGATTATGAAGCTCTTTAAATTCAATAAAGCGAATCGTCAGTGCTACTTTCGGGTTGAGTGCCGTAAGCTCGCAAGAAAGTTGCCTCGTGGTGGCCTGCGTGAGTGCAACACCAAAAGCTTCTAGCTGGGGAATGGTCGAACCGAGTAGTATTTTTTTAAAGAAATCCGCGAAGGAAGAATCGGTTGTTCTATGTGCGTTGAGAGATTGGATTTGATCTAGATTGGAATCTATAACTGCGATTCCTTCACACCATTCAGCGGTGACGATCGCCGTGTCAAAGACCCTGCGTGCTTCCTTTAATTTGGAATTTTTTTGCATGGCTTTTAATGCATTTGTAACGTCGAAAACGCATAGTGGAAGCCGCGTTTGGCGACAAGCTGCGAGCTGGACTTCCCAAGGGTGGGTAAGAGAAGATTTGATGTTAATTGCTGTCGCCATGACGCTCCTTTGTGCCGAACGAACATAGGGCTATCGGCTCGGATTGCCTAAAAATAAGTCCGCAATCCTGCCGTTAGTTTGGGCGAATTCCCAAAGTCAGAGTTATTCACAATGATGTCAGAGATGTGTATCGGCTGTGGATGAATAATCGCAAGTTCCCGTCCTGTCTGGGGTCCTGGCTATACTACTAGTGTGGTATAAATATTATGCACGCTACAGGTAGTGTTTCGCAGTTGACACGGGGGATTGGCCGTCGGTAACCTAATTATCAGAGCAGCGGCAAAAAAATTGAAAATGAATCGCCGTGAGCACGATTGCCAACGAAAGGATAGAACATGGAAAGTCTAAACGAGAGCCCAACCACCACCTCCTCCCAAGAAACCTCGGGATACACTGGTTCGGAGCGAACTAACGCGATGTCATCGCCAGTCGCGATGCCGGCTGAGACCTTAGCAGATCGCCGTAAAGCAAAAGAACGGGCTTTGATCGAAGTTCAAGATTATGCGGGTCGTATTTTTGAGGATCCAGAGAACGGCAAAATAGCTGCAGCTAAGTTAGCTCAGTGGATTCAAAGAGAAGTCAGCGGCCAGGGTATGGGATCCTTCCTTCGATCCGTCGAAGTCGGATTTGAATTCGGTCTTGTCAATCACCGCCTCCGCGATTTTGTACGCGACAACGCGGTCGTCCTTAATGCAGCCATCGATCATGGCCAGGACGCTCGATTTGAATATTTTGGAATTCGCACGATCTACGACCGCTATTTGTTAAAGCATCCTCAAAGCCGTGAAGTGATCGAATCACCGCAGTATTTCTTTATGCGTGTGGCTTGTGCTTTGAGTAACACGGCTGAAGAAGCAATTATTCTATACGGGATGTATTCATCCTTTGAATTTATGTCCAGCTCACCGACCTTGTTTAATGCCGGGACGCGCCACGAGCAGTTGTCTAGTTGCTTCTTGCTTGATTCACCAGAAGACAGCCTCGTCAGTATTTACGATAAATACAAAGACGCAGCGATGCTTTCCAAGTTTTCGGGTGGGATCGGCTTAAGCTATAGCCGAGTCAGAAGTCGTGGTTCGTTGATTAAAAGCACCAATGGCTTCAGCAACGGCGTTATTCCTTGGCTTAAAACCTTGGACTCATCTGTCGCTGCAGTTAATCAAGGTGGAAAACGTAAAGGTGCTTGCTGCGTTTATCTTGAGACATGGCATGCGGACATTGAAGAATTCCTCGAGCTTCGCGATAATACCGGCGATGATCAACGCCGCACGCATAATATCAATATCGCCAACTGGGTGAATGATTTGTTTATGAAACGTGTTTCTACGGATCAAATGTGGAGCCTCTTCGATCCAAAAGACACCCCTGAATTGGTTGATCTTTTTGGTGAGGAGTTTGAAGCTGCCTATATTATGGCAGAACGAGCCGGGAAAATGCTGCGTCAAGTTAAGGCCAGAGATCTTTACGCCCGTATGATGAAGACCTTGGCGCAAACCGGTAACGGTTGGATGACCTTCAAAGATAGTTCAAACAAAAAATGCAATCACACGGCAGTGCCAGGTCGCACGGTACATTTATCAAATCTTTGTACTGAGATTATTGAAGTCACAAACAGCGAAGAAACAGCGGTCTGTAATTTAGGTTCCATCAACCTTCCGGCTTACCTCCGTGGTAAAGGAACCTTCGATTGGAAAAAACTTCATACGAACGTCCAAACAGCTGTAAAACATTTGGATAGAGTGATTGACCTTAACTTCTATCCGATCGCTACAGCTCAGCATAGCAATCTTCGCTGGCGTCCAGTGGGTCTTGGTGTGATGGGGCTTCAAGATGTGTTCTGCATTGAAGGTTGGGCTTTTGATAGCGATGAGGCACGTGCTTTCAATGCCAAGGTTCAAGAAGAAATCTACTTTGCAGCATTGACTGCCAGCTGTGAGTTAGCAGAAAAACTCGGTGCTCACTCGACTTTCGCCGAAACACGTGCAGCAAAAGGTGAGTTGCAGTTTGATAGCTGGGGCGTGAAGCCAGTCGATCAAGTTCGTTGGAATGCACTGAGAGCTCGCATTGCTCAGCATGGTTTGCGCAATAGTCTTCTTATCGCGATTGCGCCAACGGCTACGATTGGTTCGATTGTTGGAAGCTTTGAGTGTATTGAGCCACAGGTAAGTAATCTATTTAAACGCGAAACGTTGTCTGGCGAGTTTTTGCAAGTAAATCGCTATTTGGTGGCGAGCTTAAAAGAGCGTGGTCTATGGACACCTGAAATTCGCAATAAAATTAAATTGGCTGAGGGTAGCGTTCAAGCGATTGAAGAAATTCCTGAAAGTATCCGTAAGGTTTATAGAACCTCATGGGAGATACCGATGCGCGGATTGATTGATATGGCCGCAGATCGCGGAGCGTTTATTGATCAAAGCCAGTCGTTGAATTTATTTGTGGAAAGTCCAAGTATTGGCGTGCTTTCGTCCATGTATATGTATGCATGGCAAAAAGGTTTAAAGACGACTTACTATCTGCGTAGCCGCCCTGCAACTAAAATTGCCAAAGTCAATTCCGCGGGACCCGCTGCGACGGTGGCGCCAGTCTCGAAAGACTACTCAGATTCACAAGCTGTCGCTTGTTCTCTAGAAAATCCAACTGCATGTGAGGCTTGCCAATGAATGATGTCAGTACACTCTTAAGTCCTGGGTTTAACCTAACGCTTCGCCCTATGAAGTATCCAGGTTTTTACGAGATGTATAAGAATGCGATTAAGAACACTTGGACCGTCGAGGAAGTCGATTTTTCTACGGACATTCAAGATCTTCAGCAGAAGATGAGTGAGGGTGACCGTCACCTTATCAATCGCCTGGTGGCGTTCTTTGCAACGGGTGACTCAATCGTTGCAAATAACCTGGTGCTTAATCTCTATAAGCATATCAACGCACCCGAAGCGCGAATGTATCTATCGCGTCAGCTTTACGAAGAAGCACTGCATGTGCAGTTTTATCTGACCCTGCTTGATACGTACGTACCTGATCATGATGAGCGTGAACGTGCGTTTGCTGCGATCGAGAATATTCCATCGATTCGTAAAAAAGCGCAGTTTTGTCAAAAGTGGATCGACAGTATTAATACCTTGGACCAACTCAATACCAGAGAAGATCGTCAGCAATTTTTATTGAATCTCATTTGTTTCGCATCGTGTATTGAAGGTTTGTTTTTCTTCGCGGCGTTTGCTTATGTTTATTATCTGAGAAATCGTGGGCTGCTTCATGGTCTTGCTGGTGGCACTAATTGGGTCTTCCGGGACGAAAGCATGCATATGGCCTTTGCTTTTGAAGTTATCGAGACTGTACGGGAGCAAGAGCCAGGATTATTCGACGGATCCTTAGCAGAACGTATCAAAGAAATGATGATTGAAGCTGTAGATTGTGAAATCCAATTTGCGGATGACGTCTTGGGTGGTGAAGTCCCTGGGATGTCGGTCGGCGCAATGCGACAATATCTAGAATTTATTGCCGATCAGAGATTGATTATGCTGGATATGACCCCCATTTTTGGTAGCAAAAACCCGTTTCCATTTATGGAACTTCAGGATGTCCAAGAACTAACTAATTTCTTTGAACGTCGTGTCAGTAGCTATCAAGTGGGCGTTACGGGCGAAGTTGCTTTTGATATGGCATTCTAGATTTCTGCCGCGATAGCCTAGTGGTTAACGCAGCGGATGGCCCACCTAGAATCACTATGACAAATAACGGACGCTTCGAGAAGTTCTTTAGAGAAAAGATTGTGATCTACTTCTTCTGGAAGCGTCACGATATATTCAAATGAAAAGTTGTCGGTGTCGTGAAATCCCAGGCGACGGAGCTGGGGAATTCTTAGTAAAAAGGGGATCGCGGCGGGAGTTGCGATCACCCGAGCGTCGTTTGGTATAAATTCAAAATCTTCTACAGTAAAAGAAGGCGTGTTAATCGCTTCTTTGACTAATCGAATGGGTTTTCTTTCGCTAAACCAAAAATCAAGACTCATGCAGGCGATGAATATAGCAATGACCGTGGAGCGTGGAATCCAATCAATTTTGGCTGTGATATCGAGCGTTGCTAGACCCAAAATAAGTGTGGGCACTGCACCGTAATAATTCATTGTTTTCCACATCTCAGGAAAACGAGAGAGCCAAATTATACCAACGAGTGGAAGTGCGGGAAGTAGGAAGTGTAAAAATTTACGTTTAGTTAGCGGTATAACTAAGCCCGGGAGCAAAAGAAAGCCAGTCCACGTCGCTTTCTGAAAAAGCCAATCGCCTCGTATGAGGTCACTAAACGAGGCAAGTTTGTCTGCATGATCAAAACTCTTGCCGAGTATAAATGGTTGAAGGAATGCATATCCAAAGAAACCGAAGATGCCATATAAAGTGATTGCCAGTGAAATAACAGGCGGTGCATGTCTCTCGCTCTTTCTTTCATGCTCGTTCCTTCCATGATTTATTTGTCGATCGATCCAGGTCATAAGACCGAACCCAGCAATCATCGCAAACATGCTTTCTTTCGCTAGACTAGAAACGATAAGAGCTGCAGTCATCCAAAACCATTTTTGTTTGCGCCACATCCACCAGGCAGTAATGATCCAAGGAAGCGCAAAAACTTCGTCATGAACTTCGAAAAAAATGGTGTGCCGTATTGTTGGATTGCAAAATAAAATAGTTGTTACAAGAATAGAAGTTAGCAACGAAAATTTCAGATATCGTGCAAACGAAAAAAAAGCCGCGATTGCAGCAGCAAAACTTAAAGTATGGAACACAGCAAGGGCTGTTGGCGCAGTCATTCCTAGATAAACAAATAAACCCGGAATGAACAATAGGGGGACAAAATGATGAGTCATGAAGTTTTGGGGGTGCGCACTCGCAAGCGAAGACATGGGGCTGCCAGTATGGCCGATATTGTGAACTACTTGAGCGAAGATCGAGAAATCGACTCCGTGCCGTCCAAGATGCGTCGCAGCCACGTGATGGCACAACAAGAGCACAGGATAAAAGACTAAGAAAGCCAGAAGAGGGAAAACGAACCAGGTCTCGTTCTTAAAGGAGTAGTAGGGTTGATTCTTGGGAACGTGGCGATGGATCAGAATTGCAGCCAATAGTATAAACGGAGCGTAATCTGATATATGCGCACCCAGAAACCATGCCCAAGGTAATAGAATAAGGAGATAGGGCATTATTGTTATAAATCTTGGCCAGAGGTTTAAAGGCTGGTTCATGGTGTCTGACGCTCTCTAGGATTTTAACTCGGAATGGATGGCCCCCTAGGACCACAAACATCCCACTATGCCATGTTGTCGCGTCTTTTGTAAAATTAGAATTAATCCCAGTCGGAGGCCGACGGAGAGCATTTAAGACCAGCTTCATAGGAGGTATCTATGACCGGTGCAAAAGGTTCTTTTTCTGATGGTAGGTCTCGGCCCACTTTGCATTGATCTGCGATCATAACTTGCTTGCACGAAGTTATTTGACTGCCATTATGCGAGCAGTAACAAGCAGCTTGCATCGGAAAACTTCTGGTAATACAACGGCCACCCCCTGAAACACGAGGTGTTTGAGGGTAAGAAGCGACATTGTAACTACCTTTTTTATCTTCGCCCTTTGCACCTTTGGGGGCTCCGTAAATAGAAATGATTTTTATCTCATCTGTCGTGATGAGGTCGATGGCTGTCTGGAAGTCTTTGGTCGAATGAATACGGTAGAAGTGCTGTTGTCCGGTTGATGACGTCCACTCGAGCGCCTTTAGCCAATCGTCAACGTGCAATCCTGAGAGTTGTGCAATAGTATTCGGTGCAACCGATGTGATAACCGCCGCCGTATACGGCTGAGGTTTCCCTAAGATGTCGATGGTTCCAGCTTCGTCTTTTAGTTCAAATCCAAAATTAAACTTACCGTCTTCTGTTCCATCCCAGCTATCTTTTACTTGTGCATCGGACGAGCGAATACGGCATCCACATATTGTGATTAAGAATGAAATCATAAATATGACGCCGGCAGATTGCTTCATCATCTTTGCTCCTAGGGCATGAGGAAAATATCACGACTTAGTAATCGGTAACTTTATTGGAACTTTTACCTTGTTCGCATTTGCAAACCTCAAACTCTATTCTAATTTATGTATTAAATTATAAGGTTATATCGGGAATATCGACCGACACGTAACGCGTAAATTGACCGTTAGCATCTGTATCAATAGTTTTACAGGCGCCCGCATCAAATCTATTTTCTAAAGCGATTCTTTGACAAATAATGCCCCATGCGACTGGATATGCGCCGATCATCCGGTGGGCATATTCCCATTTCTTTTTCACATCGCCTTGGAAGCTTGAGTGATTGATACCGAGTTCAAAATTAATGACACGATCGCTTAAACGCGGAGTAATGATGAGTCCACTATGAATTAGCCCTAGTGGTTGCCACAAATTCACCAAGTGATTTGTATTATATAAGATATCGTCGTACTTAAAAAGCGGAGCGCGTTGACATTTTTTAGAACTCTGGCCGAGGCCATAAAAGACATTGTTGAATGGCAGGCAAGAATCTGCGTCGATTGGGTCTAAGGTAAATACCGAGCTTGCGCGAACTCCATCTTCGAGTAATTTTAGACTTATCCATCCGCCGTAAGAGTGTCCGATAATGTAGATCTTATCGGGCTTATTATAGTCGATAAATTCTTTTACGGTCTTGGCTAATTGCTTGGTACCAGTGGCTTTAAACTTTTGACCAAAATTATCTTCAAGCCAGATAGGTGCAATAGGGTTCGCAGGCGAGAAGACGCTAAGACAACCAAGCAGGTAACTTACCGTCGCGCCCTCTTGGTCTAAGTAAAACGTAAGATTCTTAAAAGAGTCATCGATGCGAGATCCAGCCGGATCTTGAGGGATTCTGCAGGAGCTCCATCCCCCGAAACCAAGAACAGCGATACGAATGTTTTTCAGGCCTTTTTGACTGGAATTGTCAGATCTAGATTTGCATCCGTTCAATTGGGTGAGATAGAAGCATAAAAAAAATAGGGCGACAGTTCGAATGCAAGAACGCATGAAATCTCCCGGTCGCGAGTCAAAATATTTTGTATTTTTTTAATGTTTAATTTTAGCATGCGGCAATCTCTGGTGTCCAGATAGCCATTTTTATCAAATTACCAAGTTCTCGGCTCAAGTAAATACTTTCGTATCCGATAATACCCCTAATAAATTTTAGGGAGGATCTTCATGAAACTAATTATTTCTCTATGTGCTCTTGTTTTGACGTTTAACGCTTGTTCACGCGCATTTCCTGATCGCGGAGGTCATAGTGAGGATGCGAGTCCAGCTGAGACTGTTCGCTATAACTTGAACCTTTCGCAGGTTAGTTTTGGCCTTACTGGAGCTAGTAATTTTTCAATATCGATTGAAGGATGCTCTTCTGGATATACCAGCCAAGTTACCGAAACATCTTCCAGCATTGTCGTATATAAATTTGATCAAGGTTGTCTCGCTAAGCTAAATAACTTGGTTGTGGACGGAGTGACATACGCGCCCTCTTCTTCTGATCCATTTGACACTTGGCAAAAAAATGACGCTGCTCAATTTGAAGATGTCGCGGGAACTGGTAAGAGGTTGTCGGTTCAAGTTTTAAATCAAC
>CAZUYQ010000004.1:74440-78533 GCA_964624705.1 uncultured Polynucleobacter sp. | reverse complement strand
AGTCCTATTCCTTCCACGACTCCTACTCATGGTGTCGAATATGTGTTCTCGACTATTGATAAAGGTGCTACCAAAGACTGTACCGGTGACTGCGTGCGCAATAACTATACTGTAGCGGTTAACGGTGTCGAGGCTCCTAGTTTTGATATTAGTACATTCGCCTACGTTGATATGAATCAAAATGGTGCAGGCGTATTTATGTTCAAATTTGAATGCTCGGTTGATCTTGTTGGCGTCGACGCTAACGCTACTTGCAAAGGCGCAAGCTTAAGTGGTCTGCGTTATAAGATGATTCAAGATACCTACAACAGTGATCTCGATATCACTCAAGCATCTAACATCATGAGCAGCGACTCAATCTCAATTGATATCTCGGAAGTAATTGCTGCTGGCAGTGATTCGACGATGCCACATGGCGGTTTTGTGAGCAAGGCGCTGATTGGTCCAGACAAAATGCATCTAAATCCAAATATGATCATGCTTCTTGAAACCATGGGTACGTCTTACAAGTTCTGGAACGTAGATGTAACTCCCATTGTTCAACCATAAGAATGTCCGTACTCTTTTCTCAATTCGTTAGAATCCTGACGACCTCACTATTTATTAGTGGGGTCGTTTGCTGTGGCGCGAATGACGTGCCTAGGCGTACTCGTTCTATCCCTATCGCGGTCCACGGATTTGCATTAGGTAATTCCGAGCAAAACTTTACTTCCATGGATCAATGGACTCAGCGCGTACAAGAAGTGACGGACTTGCAAATTGAAGTAACGGACTGTGCCTCAGGCTACCGGCTTGTCACATCACAAATTGATAAAGTGAGTCTTTATCGCTCGGATCGTGGCTGTAGAATTAAACTCCATGCCTTTCAGTGGAATGGCGAAGTTTTTACGCCTAAAAATCTTCCTCTTGAAGGAGATGTAGGAACGATGGGAGTCTTCCAATCGAAATTTCGCGAGATTAAGGTGATTATCTCGTCGATGATCCATAATCCCGTCCAAGAAGATGATTCCATATCCTATTCGATGGCATCAAAGATCAGCGAAGGTGCAGACCATTCGGTTTTAAATTTAAAACTGGGCGAAACAGCTCGGATAAAAAGACGACCTGGATCGATTCGCGTGCCTTATTTTAATTTAGAGCGTTCGTCCATTATTGCGATGCTTCCCGATACGAAATCATTTGGAATGAGTTTTGATTTGGAATGCGTTCATTCCATCAGGCATGAGAAGAGGCCAGAGCGACGTAAATGCGGCACAGTGAGACTACGAGATACGTTTTATATCTTAGTTCCAGATATTTACAACGGTCATCCCAGTGTCGAGCAAATGGAATGCTTATTCAAAAATGGCGCCTTAAAAGTCGATCCTAAAGATGACTATTATGAGTTATCATCCCCAAAACATCACGGCGGGTTTCGAACCTCAAGAAAAGATGTGATTCTTCGCTCGCCCTCAGATACCGCCCATAACCCCCAGATGCTTTTGATACTTAAGGGTCATGGTGGATATCAATATTTTAACATTGACTTTGACACTGGAAAAACCAGCAATTTCTAATTGCTGAGAACGCTTGTTGCTTTAAATGTAATGGCTTCAACAGATCCGACTCGCGCGATAAGTGTTTGTTCTCCGGTTGCTGATCCTAGAGCCCATTGCACGGCTGCGTATCCATCGCGATCGGTTGTCACGGATAGCGAATACGTAAAAGAGGTATCGCTAGGTCTTTTTATGGACCCGCCTCCGGCTCCAATGGAGAATGCCACCGACTGATTGCGCAGGCCCAAGCCAAATTGATCTAAGACTCTTACTGTAATGGTATTTGCTAAAACAGAACTTGGTTTTCCTGTCTGAAGATCAGAGCCATCAGATTTTTTTAAGGAACTTGGAACCAGTGTTGGGTTCGCCGCTAAGCCAAATAGCGGAACAATATACGCTGGAACCGCGAGGATCTTGGCATTGCCCGGTGCATTTGCGGCGCGAACTGCGATGCCCCCGTAGGTGATAGTGAGAGCGGGCTCGCGAGCAGCGTTTGGTGTCGTTTTCCATTTTGGCGTAAGTTTCAGTACAGTACCTTCTTTACTGGAAACGACGTTCACAGTATCAGAGGTAAAGTTTAGAGGTAACTCTGGCATCAGTTCGCCATCGACCTGATTCGTGAGGCGCCCCGAGATATCATCGGCGTTGGCGACGATCTCAACCGGGCGGTTGAAAACGAGTGTGAGGCTGCCATCAGGACTAAGAGACTGGGTATCTAAACTTGTCTGAACGATTTTTACTTCGGCAAATAGAGGACGCAGAGGCACAGTGTAGCGGTAAGGATCTTTTCCGCCCGTTGCAGCGGTTTGTAAACCTACAACCACAGTACCTGTGGTATCAAATTCGGTGCTAGCGGTAGTGAGAGAATCCGGCGGTATCACAACGTAGCGGTAAATTCCTCCGAGCACGAGATCATCTTTTGCAAAGGTAGCAATGCCGGCATCATCGGTATTTACTGTGAGGTTTTTAAGTCTGAGATCTCTCGGAGGGAGAATATGATTTGCAGACCCGCCATTTTCACCAGCCTCGACTGGATCCAAAGCATTGCGACCGGTGGGTCGTAGCTGCACAGTGGCATTCTTCACTGGGAGACCTGCATATACAATCGTCATAGTTAAATCCTGAGTTCGTGTGCCTGTCGGATATAGTACAAGATTTGCTTCAGTCGACGGTGAGGATTTAAAGAGATGAGTAGTTATGGCAGCGCCCTTAGGGGCGACGGTAGAATCGATGCGAAAAACACCTTCGAAGGTTTGATAGCCATTAGCATGCGCGAATAAGACGTAGTCTTCGTCAGTTGGAATGCCGCATGCTGCGTACTGACCTGTTGAACTTTCCTTGGAGGTCGTTCCACCTAGGTTGCTTGCCCCGACTATCTGATCTCTCACTAAAACGTAAATACCGTTAGTTCCGTCAAAGGCCGGCAGTGTCATGCGATCACCGGTTAGCCCATTGATAACTACACCTTGAACGCATCCAGTACCAGGAGCGGAAGTTAAGTTTATACCTTCTGCAGAATCTTGTTTTTGCTGTGACATCAAACCACAGCTTGTAACCAATGCTACACATGTCATTGCCGTCAATAGGGACTTCATTTTTTGCTCCTTATTTATATAATTCTTACTTTGTTGTGAATTGGATGCTTATTGGCGATATCTCGTTGTTTGCAAAGTCTCGAATCCCTCGTACTTGAATCGTGTATGCTGTCGCTGCAAGTAACGTACTTGTAGGTTTTGGCGTGAGTTTTATTTGCCGCGTCGAAGAGTTATAGGATGACTCAAAGAATGAAGAGATGTTTGTTTGATCGCTAGATTTCGTGATAGTCACCGCATTGCTTACCGAGGACTCATTTGGATTTTCGTTTAATGTGATCAAGATCTCCGGACGGAGGATCACATCTTTGTCGTTGTCGGCTGGTTTAGTGGCGATTAAATAGGGAGCGATGGTGTCGATCGCAATCTTTGATGAGCCGGAGAGCGATGACGGACTTCCTGGAGCAGGAAGCGTGAGTGTTGCGAGATTTCCGGCAGCATCAGAAAGAATAGAATTTCCGATGGTGAGGGCTTGTACTGACGAGTAATCTAATTGAAGTGTGTTCTCGCCGCGGGCAATTCTATACGTGAATTGCCAAACCTTCGTGCCAGCGCCTTTCACATAGGTTGCATAGGCATTTGTGTTTAACTGTAGGCGTACGTCCGAGCTATTTCCGGACATGGACACTGATTCGGTAAAATTAATATTTATATTTATGATTGTTCCTGCCGGATAAATACCGGTTTTTGTCGAAGATTCGACTGTCAGGATATTGGGAGCGAGAGAATCATATGTAAATATTCTCCCGCTATTGTTTGCGGTGCGGATGTTGCCGGCATTGTCGATAGATGTAAGACAAATATGATAGGAGGTGTCGTTTACCAATCCCGAGATCTCGATTGCGCTCTGCGACCCTGCGATGCGTTCATAACTTCTAACAACCTGGCTGCATATTTCGTCGGAAGCAATAATTAAATTATAAAAGGCCGCTTCAGAGCTGGATGTCCATGATACGGCGTTGCGGG
>CAZUYQ010000004.1:50262-74430 GCA_964624705.1 uncultured Polynucleobacter sp. | reverse complement strand
AAGCTAGAATGTCAAAAGCGCCAGGTTTTGTTGTGTTGATTGTAATAGGAATACCTTCGCCCTGTGGTCTACCAAAATCTGGAGTGATGTTTTGCCTATGATTGAAATTATCGATGGCCGTGACACAAACATAATAAATTCCGTCGGCTCGTTTCGTTGTTGGCGTCCAGTATAATTTATCTGTGACAGACTCCTCTAAGGGCTGTGGACAGCCACTAGATGTGGCAATGGCGGTACGATAGCTCGATGCTCCTTGAGACGCTGTCCATTTAAACTGCGGTGTCGGGGTCGCAAAAGATCTTTGGCTATCATAACGAAATAAACCCAACTGCGATGTTGATAATAAAAATTCTAGTCCGTTATTTGTCGCATCCGTTCGCGTTCCGGCTGGCGAAATAGCGCTTACGCACAGATAGTAGCTGCCATCATTCAAACCTTCTAGAGTTCTAGATGATGATGTTACAGAATCGTAGCGAAGAACAATGTCTGAGCACTCCTTGTTTTTTGTAACTAAAACTTCGTAGCCTACGGCACCGTTTGATGGTGACCATGAAGCCTGTGGGTATGCGCTTGTAATGTGTCCGGAAGGTGTTTGCAGCAAGAACGCTTCTGGAGATCTAGCGGCCGGATCGTCAAGGCCATAGAACGGATCAGATGTGCGGACTTCTGCTAGGGCGGCTGGGTCTCCACTATAGTAGACAGCTTGAAATATTCCAAAGTAAGGAGTTCTAAATTTGATGTTGCCGTCGCCTTTTTGAAGCTGGTCCATCTTTATAAGTCCGATAACGTTGCGGCCACCAGGACCTTGCTGCATGACATGATAGAGAACGGTTAGATTTTGACTGGGATCAACTTGAGACATGTTTACCGGTAGATTGATCTCCATAGGTTGGTTTGCATCATAACGGTTTTCTTTAGACTGAATGAGAATAGCCGGGCCAGCGCTGCTCATCGGATTTGCAAGACCTAAAATTTTGGAGTTTTTATTATTAGCAACCGGAACCGCTGCTTTCATAAAAATAACGAGATCATGATCAAATGCATTGGGCTCGGTGATAAAGCTTGCTCCTGCTAAGGGATGGCTTTTCGGGGGTATCAATGCTTGTTGATGATCGTTGGGAAAACGAAACTTCGCAGACAATACGTTGCTGCTAACATCTGAGCTGAGGAGTGCGAGGTTCTCTGGAGTTGATGGAGCCTCATCATTTGCGTTTTTGTGGCATGATAGAGTCAAAGTTAAAGAAGCGATCACAAATAAAAAGATATGCTTATGCATGGCGTGAACGGCATTGATCATGAGTCGGCCCCCCAAGGTTCTAGTATTGAAGCAGCTTGGCGGGTTTCAATACGAATGCCAATAGCAAACAGCTGTAGATCGAACAGCGCCGAACAGTAATTTTGATGAAGCAGATTTAGACGAAAATTAGCGGTGCGAGGCCGCCACCTGTTCCGATATTCACAACGGGACCCGTCGCTATCCTTGAAACGCCACCTGAACAGATGGCTGAGGTGCCAGTGTTTAAATAGATTGAGGCATCGACAAACCCATTGATCTCGGAAATCGAATCGTCGCTATGGACAAGCTTTGTTTGATGACGTCGTCCACTCATGCGGTCTTGAATGATCCAAAGATCAGTTGATTTGGTCTGTATCCATTCGAAGAAAATTTTCGGTGAAATTGGATGTGACGGGGAATTCAACATAGATCCAAGCTTTTGCTGAACCGATGGTTCATACCACTCACTTCCCATAAAGACCTGATGGCCTCCGTAACCGAGTGAGTTTTTAACAACATACTGATGAATATTCTTAGAGAATACATCGCTCGTTAATGTCAAGTTTTCGGTTAATGCCTGGGTTAAGTTACTGCTTAAAATCCTAGTTGTGGGAACACGCAAATTGATAGCGCCGATTTGTACAGACGATAAGCCAATGGACCGGGCGAGATTCTCATCCTGAGCGACATATGATAGGAGGGCGAGAAAACCTTTTACCTCGTAGTGAGCACTGAGGGGATTGTATATATGAGCTTTGCGGTAGTCCAAAATTGCAGATTTTAAGCTTTCATGATCGCTGAGGCGCCAGCCAAAGCAATGCCGGTAAATAAGATCGATGGACTGACCGGTCTTTTGGATCAAGATTTTATGATCAGAACCGGTAAGATCTTCGGGATGAACGCGGACGACTTGGCTACCTTTCGGCAATTCCAGGGGCCAAGTGCGTTCGTAGTGTAAAAGTTCAGCGAGCTGTGAGTCGCCTGGCCGATGAAGAATCGCGATTGACATGGGTTTATCTGAACCGTGATCTCGGTGATATAGGGCAATCAATGATTTTAGCAATTCAGAACTATTTTTTTGTGGTTTCTCAGAAATTCCGCCAGCTTCAAACCAGGCCTCTAGGATGAGGTCACTGTACGCCTGCATTGCAGGTATAGTGCAGTTCGCTTCGATAACTTTAAGTTTATCTTCGTGCCAAAATAGATCCAGACGAATCGTGGCATGACCCCAACTATCTTGCGAAGGGATGATTGCTCCGGCTTTATCAACGGGGGCAAGTTTATCATAGAGAAGAGAAAAAAGGTCTTTTTGGGCTGGCTGTTGCAACCACTTATGTAGAATAGGGAACGCTGACAAGATGTTACGGGCATCGTTTGTAAGACTTTGCCAATCCTGTTTTGAGACAAAAACCGGAGATAATGCTGCTGGAATGGGTCGCCATCTTTTTTCAGAATCAAGCCAAACTGCCAACTGTTGATTACGCAGTGCTTTTAAATAATTTTCTGGCGAAGGAAGCTTCATATCGGGCGATTCTTAATTGTTAAATGGAACGAAAAATTCAATCATTTTTGAAGATACCTTATGCAAGGTAAAGGTGAATAGAAATAAGTAAATTGGTCGCTATAGTGACATTCTATTCTACCGGAATTTGGGTTGCCGATGGTTTCTTCATACTGATAACGACATTTGCCCTTCGTACCGGGAGGCATCGAAATATCGGTTAGCAGCCCACTGACGTCCATAACGAAGCCACGGCGGCTGGATAGGGTCCATGCCTCGGGAGGCGCAGGTGTCGGAGTCGGCGCTGGTGTAGGCGTAGGAGCGACGCCATGCTCTGCAGGTTCTTCTCCGTGACCAGATTTTTTTTCCTCGACTGGCGGTGGAGTGGGCGGAGGCTCAGGTGGCGGAATAGCGGTATCTTTGTCCGGAAAACGAATCAGCCACTTCTTACCATTGAAGAGTTCCAATTCAATACGCCTACCGATTCCAACGGCCGGATCGCTGGCAATGGCACGGCAGGACTTGATAAATACGGGAGTGCTGCCCACTTCATCAAATTCCTTAGGGGCAGGAATTATTTTGGCGATGATATAGTTGGAGTGCCACTCAAGGGGAGTGCCAAAATCCCCCGGTCCTGTTTTCACAGACCAATTGATCTTACCAGTGTGCCGGTCGAGATCCTTCAATTGCCAGCGAAGTTTTGTTTTTTTGCAGACTTCAATATCGGGAAGATCTTCAGATTTTGTAATTGTGAAGCATTTATTCTTAGGTGGACTGACTTCTATGTAACCGAAAAGAAGACCGCGTTCACGATCTTTTATGCCGAACTCTTTTGCGGTAAACTCATCTACTCGAATCTCAGAACCTGGTATTGGATTAAAATGCTTCGAAAGTATTGATAGGCGAGCCTCAAGAGGCATATTGCCCTGAATAAAAGCAGCGCCGTATAGCAACGAGGTATTAAATCGTTTAAACACTACTTTGACTCCACGGATGCGACATGTTTATCTTTGAAGTTTAACGTCACAATATCTGTCGTGTCGGTAATTGTGTAGATGATAGAGTTCCCATCTGGAGACCACATCGGCCAGCGTTCGCTTCGGGCCTGTGTTGAGGTTAAGAAAGATCCAGCACCAGTTGTAGAGCTTACTTTTAAATCATATTGTGATGCTTTATTCCCGACCATACGTCCACCGGCATAGACGATTAAATCTTTTTTGGGATGCCATTGCGGGTCCCGACCATAATCAAGAAACTTGGTTTTCTCACCTTGAAGACTCACATAGATCTTACCGGCTTTTGTCGACCAAACGGCCGAACTTCCGTTCGGAGAAATATCAAAAAATTCAATCCCACTCCCGTCATCTGGTAATTTACTCATCGCGAATCCTTGTTGAGTGACAAATGTCATTCCCCCCGATGCCGCGATGAATTTTCCTTTGTCGGTTCTATTTGCTGACTGCCATTGTGCGAGACGTTCATCTGGAAACAACAGACGTTTTGTCATAATGCCTTTGTCATGCATTAGCATCATCCGTTGATCTCGAATATCGAAACTAAGCATGCCACTACTTCCCTGTAGGGAATCAACTAAGATAGTTTTCCTAAGTGCGGCATCCCAGGCTTTTACGATTGTCTGAACTTTCCCGTCCTGCTGAAGTAGTTCGCGGAAAAATAGGCGAGCGTTATCTGGAGACCAAAAAAAAGATCCGCCGGTGAATTGATTTGTCGCTTCATAGACGTTGCCTGTTTTAGTCTCGATGACGCGAATTCCGGAGTCATTAGTTGGGACAAAAGCAATCATCGACATGTCGCGGTTGCGACGCATAAATGAGACACCGCTATCAGCCCTTAACCAGGGCTTAATAGTCGTATTTGTTTCAGCAAAAATCGGAGAATTGCTAAGTGAAAGCAATAAGAGATAGAAAGGTGATTTTTTCATAATTACTTCCTTTTTTCTGACCTGATCTCATTATACCAGCTCCCCTTCTCATCAACTATTATCAGACATCCAGCAACCCGACCTAAAGCCACTAACATAGCATTTTCAGACATCCAACGAGCGAATTAGGACTAGGCAACTATAGAAAATTTAAGAAATTACCTATTAAAGGTTCGAAAATGTCAAAAGGTTGAATTTTCCGAGAAAAATTGCTTGGTTTAATACTCGAAAAAAGGCTTTGTCTTCAAGTTTAGCCTCGATATTGTCCGTCATTGACAGTATTTGGGTGTATTTGTCATTTAGTTACTTCTAGGCGTGATGAGGATGTGCAACGCCACGATGCTTGGCAAAGGCGACAACTTTGTCTCGTGGTCCAATTGCAAATTTGGAACGACGTACGATATCGATATCTAGGTGGTCTACAACTGGAATAATTTTTTTCAATGCTAGATTGAAAATGTTTTCCTTGTCCTTAGAAGATTTACCGAGGATTTCTGCCGCTTTCCAAGTGCAAATTCCTACATAATCCGAAGGATCTAAAGCCAGACTTGGTGTTTTTAGCTTTATAAAAATGTAACAACGAATAAATTCAGATTGAAAATCTTTATTGTAAACATCATTAGATCTGGTTTTAAGTTCTAAGATTCTTTGTTGAATTGATGTGAAATTTGATTCTTCAAGAGATATCGCCGATTTTGCCCGGATAGGGTTCAAATCGACATATGTTGCGGCAGCTAAAACTGCTTTATCGTCAAGTAATAACTGACTCTTAAAACGACCCTCCCAGAATCGTCCCGTGACCTCGTCTTCTTTATTTGCCTTTCGTGCGATGTATTCAGCAATACTTGCCATAAACCAAGAGAGTGAAGAAAGTCTCTTTCGCCTCTCTTGAATCCATTTTTTATCCATAAGAAAGGATTGCTTTAACACAGGTGGTGGGCTTGATAAATACTCGCCATTTATTTTCCTTGGATATAAATTCCACCACCTCTGTATCACTTCTTCATCTGTGAGGATTTCTGCAAGATCAGGACGTATTGTTGCTACGAAATGAACATGATTGCTCATTACTGTATATGCAATTAAATCGATGCAAAATACTTTTTCGAGCACGAAATTTAGTCTTTTGACGATCCAATCTTTGCGATGTTCAAAGTTGCGTCCAGTTTCGAAATCCTTACCACATAGAAAGGTGCGACGTACGCATCTTGTTACTAGATGATAAGTACTAACTTCATCAGAGCGGATAATATTTTTTCGAGAATATGACGGCATAAGGCGGGGATTCTAATTGATAAACACACACGTCCGCGAGCAACAAAATGATGGGAGTGACTGACATTTAGCACCGGGGAGCTTCTTGGGTGTCTGAAGGATGATGACTAAGATGATCGGGACGCATTGTTTGTTGGGTGTCTGAAAATGGGTGAAGTTATTGGGTGGGGGTTTTGTGTGAGATTTCAGGTGGTTATATTTCTTTCTTAAAGATCACAGCGGTATTGCCGTTCAGGGTAAAGACGGAGGACCTATTTATGGGCCGACTTAATTTCTCATGGTTAAGTGCTATGCGCTTCACACGCTATCCATTCGCCCGAAAAGACTCGGGGGGTGCGATGGTTTCCTCTATTTTAATTTCAATCCCTATTTTAGCGATTGTGATGGCCATCAGTAAAAAGGCCAATAATCTATCAGCATCAAATGGTGCGACGCGTAGTGGCGAATATGGCGCGCAAAATAATGAGGTAGCTGCATCGATATTGGGATCGCTCATTGATAGCAGAACGATTAAGTATAATGAAAATACAAAAACCTATGAATTAGCGACCGGCGTCGTTGCACCTAAGGAATGGAAATTTTTCGCGGGTCAGCCAGCAAAGTTAGAAGTTTATTTATGCCCATCGAGTAATAAATTGTTACCTCAGATTCTTGCAGCTGGCGCACCTCCAGCATTGATCGCTAGCGGTAAATGCCGCATCGGCAGCGCTACGGCTTATGATTATGATCCGGTGAAAGTGGTTATCACCTTAGGCCCACCGTTACCGGATTGTAAGCTTTCTGCTGACATGACTTCTAGTTCGGCAACCGGGCGCATTGAAAAATATGCTGTGCGTATATCTGGCAAGGGTAGAAAGAACTGGGGACCAAGTGTCGGAAGATTTATTTCTGACGGCTTGTATCGAGATTGCAGTGGACCAAAACGTATGGGATTGCAAGTTGAGAATTGTCCTGAAGGAATGGCGGCTTTTTCTGTTCAAGACTCAGAAGAGGTCGTGATTCATTGCGGTGTGTTGCCTAAGTCGGACATGCTGTCTTCGAACCCTGCTGAACTTAATATCAGAAGAGCAGATGGTGTTTGTCTCGCAAATGAAGTCATTACAGGGTCCGAATGGGTGAGTTACGGTGTTCAACCGCCGACCGACTCTTATGTCCTTTGTTCAAAAATAAATACGACTAGGTACCAACTTGGGCCGGCGAAGATTAGCGGTTATTTCTACTGGGGCAGCGCGGCAGGCGCATCGGGTGATAAAGGAGCGTCTGTAAAAATGAACGCCACGAACATGCCAGGACAGATACGGTATCTGATGGGTCGTAAATATTATCCGGCTTCTAGCAATCCCACGACCAACGACTGGGATCCTGACGGATGCTTTGGTTATGATCCATCCGGCGTTGGAGATAACAAATTTGGCCTCCTTATGACCGCCAAACGACGTGAGAAGCCATCTGACAATGTCACAAGCAAGTATTGTGGCGATATGGAAGCAAAGAGCATTCAGTACAAAGGTCTTGCAGGTGATCCTCCGTTAGGCACTCCAGTGGATATGTTCCCACAAAAATGTTCGGATATTTCTGATCAAGGAACGGTGTTCGATGGCACATGCATACCTTAAAAACAAAAAAACGAAGCAACCATGTCGCGAGTCAGGCTTCTCGCTCGCGGAAACGATGGTCGCGGCAGCCTTTCTTTGTACAGTAGCACTCTTAGCTGCAAAATCGATGAAGAATTCCGCAAAGGTTATTAGTAGCGAAGAATCTGCGCAAGGTTTCGCAAGCTTGAATTCTGTGATTCGTGGTGAGATCGCCAATTCGGTCGGTCTTTACGTCAAAGAATATGCAGCGGGTACAAAAACAAAATTACAGTTATCCGATATGATTGACGCATCAAGCTCCACTATTTCGGGAATGAGTTACAATGTCGTAAAGACTGGAAACATCATATCGGGTTCATATCCAAGCGGATCATCTGCGGCGACATCTATGGCGCGCTGTAATCAAGGGTCACCAACATTTACGACGACGACTCTCTATTTCTGTGTCAAATGGACTTTAACAAAAGACGCTATTGCTAAATTTGGCAATAGTTTAGACGCTACAAAACCGATATTTGTCGAGATGCTTTACACCATGCAGGATACGAAGACATTGCAGAATTTAACGTTTACTAATTATTTGGCGAATGCAAATGGTGGCGGTCGTCTCTATTTTGGCGTTTCTTGGGGGCCGAAAAGCTCCAGTGAGAGTAATGAAGTAAGCAAAACATTCTCTGGTATGCAGTATGTTACAAAGTAAAACCAACAAGCAAAGCGGTTTGACGCTGATAGAGATCATCATCTCAATCGCTGTACTCGGTATTGTCACCATAATAGGTGGACGGTTTATCACTAACTCGACATTCTTTTCGAATTTACTTCAAGCCAAAGTTCGAGTTCGTAGCGAAATGTCTTTTCTTGAGCATCGGATAAACCATTTTTGGAATATCCGTTTACCCACAGGAGAACCCGCTCCAGCTCCGGCACCTTTTGATGCAGGAATAGTTATGGATAAGTATTTTTTAATTAATTTTCGGCGCGATGCGATTACTACTGTTAACTTTGACAATATTAAATTTCAAACACAATGCTCTGCGATTCACGTAACACATCTTATTCCCAATTATCAATTTCCCGAAGTGTGCGGTATAACTTGTCCCATCGGTAAGGTTCCTTATGTCTTTGAAACTTTTTCTTACAATGGCACCGCGCGCAGTCGTGCCTACCCTCCACGTAATGCATTGAGTGAAGGCCAAGCAAAGGCTGTTATTGGAATTGGTCTCTGTGCTAAGCGAACGAATTATGACGAGGTTCAGATTACAATGTATGGATTTCGTAAAATTAAAGATGTGGATCAACCTGTTCAGACGATTGTGAATTCCATGGTGCTGAAGACAGAAAAAGCGGTACCCGGCATCGAGTTGATATTTAAGCCGTGAATAATGCTTGTAAATCAGCGACTTGGAAGACCCTAGAATATAACTCAACTTTTCTCGAAAAAGGCCGATAAGACCTATGTCTATTTGGCTGGAGGTTATCATGAATTTCCGTACTTTCTTCATCTATCTGTTTTGCGGTGGTTTTCTTTTTGCCGCGGAAGCGTTTGCTAAGGGCGCGAAGAAGGCCAGTGCAGCTAAGAAAGCAAGCAGTTCAGCCGGTGCGCCGAGCAATGGAGTGCGCGAAAAAATTATTAGTCGCGAGGGCCGTTCGAAGTCTGGCGATAAAACAAAGGTTGATTTTGATGATACAGATATTAGCGGTGCACGTAAGGGGCCAATGGCGTCCATGTTAAGCAACACCAAAGCGAAAAAAGATTATGATCTTGTTCCTATTCGTACCGATTGGAAACCAGAGATGGTGCAATCTGCCTCTAGTTTGGACGCAGGACGTGCGCGTTAATCTAAAGCAGAGTCAATTTCGTCATATATTCGTTGAGAGCTTCTAAATCAGCTGTAGTGAACTTGATAAATCGATTTCCAATATAATTATAACGATCTCCAACATACACGGATGGTAGGGTCGGATTTTTGAATGCTTTCAATATTTCATGATTCGCCAGTAGTAAGCGTCCCGCCAATTTATGCTCCTTTGCAAAACCCGCGGCATCAGCTTTGGTGTCGTGTGCAAAAACGTAAATGACGTCCGTATAGGAACGAGCAAATTTATTTGCAACAATCTTGATCTTAGGCATCAGCTGCTGGCAGGACTCGCACCATGAGGCGACGAAGAATACCATCGTTGCGCGGCCTCGCTTCGTTGTATATGTGAAGTTCTCCCCGCTCAAAATATCTACGCCAGTGATCTCCTTAGGAAACGCCTCTACGGGGCCCGGGTTGTAGTGACGATTCGGTCCAATCGGTGCCGGTGCTGCGGGTTCTTCGCCATGTCCACCGCCATGCTCACTTTTGGCCGCAGGCTTTTCTTCATGGCCGCTTGCATAGGTCTCTGTGGTCGCTGTAGCGGTCATAGCCATAAAAATAACCATCAACGAAAATTTGCACTTCTTAATATTCATCAAAAAAATCTCCCAGTTATGACCTGGTTGGTTGGTAAATTGTGGTATCATCAACATTGTATCATGAGGAGGAGGGTTCCTGACATGGAAGCCAATTTAGATCGCAAAAAACAATTATTGGATAAATGGTCTCTATCGTGGCCCGTTATGAATGTATTGATTGGTGGGCGATCTTCCATCGATTTGCCGGAGATACATATAGCAAGTTGGGAAGAAGCTGGGCAATTTATTCGTAGCTACGGCTATGACCCAGAGCGCAAACGTGATGGTCGCTTGATCCATGCAACGATTGTTGAAGCTCTCGCTTTTATCGAACACAATTTGATGCCAAAGGAATGGAAGCAGGGCATGGTCCCGCCTTTGGAGGTTCTTCACTGTTCAGATGCAAGGGATCTTCTTATGTGGGCTTGTAATCGCTCGCCGGAAGGAAATCTGAAGCGTATTTGGTCCTGCGCTATTCTTCGAGTGATGCACACGATTGCGCATATTGAAGGGGCTTTTCGTTATTCTGATATTGATAGCGCTCGTGACGAAATTATGACGAGGTTTCAAACAATAACCTCCCATAATGCCGACGGCAGTATCGAAATGATTCATGGTGATCATCATGTTCCACTCACCAAGATGGATTGGAAGACTCAGAAGTCAAGGGAATCGGTCCTGCTCAAACTTCTCCATAAGAGAGCAAATGTCGCAGAAACCATTTATGACATGATTGGCCTCAGAATCGTGGCAAAACATCAAGCAGACGTGCTACAAATTGTGAAGATGTTGTATCGATCCCATGTCATCAGTTTCCCAAATGCGATCCCTTCGCGTTCGCGAAATTCGATTATTGATGCCGATATGTTTCATGTTCAATTAGATCAGATGCGTGGTGAGTTGATGACAGGAGGCTTGACGGCCGAGCAGTTTGAAGCAAAACTTCACACAATGTTTGTTCCCCCGCCTGAGACGGATAAGGAAAATCTTCATAGTGGCTCGGACTATTCCGCCATTCAATTGACCTGTCGCCAATTGATTCGAACTCCGCGACCTATTACGAGTCTCCAGAAAAATCTGGCGGCCGCTGCATCAGAACTCCCCACCGAGAGCGGGCTTCGAGTTTATCTAAACGAAATATCGCAAGTCGTTAAGAACATCGCGCGCATTAGTGGCGACGAAGAATTCGCGTTCTTCCCGTTTGAAATTCAAGTTATGGATGAAAAATCGTGGGAGATTAATTCGACGGGTAAGGCATCACATGGGCGCTATAAGAAATCTCAGATACGCGCCGCAAGGCGACGCGTTCTTAATGAGATCTTGCCGTTAAGCTAGCGGCGAGACCGTTTATTTACACTCAAGGGTGTAAGCAACAACCGCATTATTAGGTAGAGTGAACGTGATAGTTCCTGCGTCATTGTTTTGCTCAAGTGTCAAAAATCCTAGAAGCTTTCCAGATGAAACTTCTGTTAAATTTGCAGTTGTAAAATTATCTGTCTCGAGAACAGAATCGACCAGAACACTGATGCTATTAGAAGGGCTGCGACCACTTGCGACTAAGGCCCATGCGCCGTCGTTTAAATCGACGTTATGAACTTCAAAAAATTTAACGTTGGCGGTCTTTGCAGTATCTGCAAACGTAATATGAACAACTTCAGTTGTGCCGTGTGGGTCTGCGCTGAATTCAGTGACAGAAACGCATTCTTGGAAGGTTTGAGCATTAGCCGTCGCGCTGAGAGTCAATGCGCTGAAGAATAATAATGAAGTGGTAAGGAATCGCATGGGTATTCTCCTAAAATGGTTGATGCGGCGTTATGCCTTGAAATTAGGCAGGCGTCAAGTTAGGCAGAAGGGAATTATTTAAAAAAGAAATACCCGTGGTCATGGTTCAGATCTTTCGATCTTAACCATGTGGGCAATGTGCGGGGGTCGCTGACGACCTGTCTCATGTGAGGATAAATAAGGAAGGAATGCAAGACGTTTCTACGCTAACCTATTTGATTTACTTGCAAATTCGCTTCCGGAAAGACAACCTCTAAATACGTCTTTCAAGACCTTTATTTGCACCATCAGCTTTGGTCCACGCAGTAACATAGGGTGGGTTCCTCTAAATAAACGCCATGTTTCAGCGCTCATAAGTAAGGATTCGGTGTATTCCCAAAGAACTTTAGGTCAAGTTCCACGATTCTGATAAATAACCTTAAATATCAATATGTTATAATATCTGTAGACTATTTAAATGCAGCTTAACCCGGGAGACGATGAGTTGTCGTTGCAGACCTTGCCCAAAGCGGTATGGTAGACCCTCATATTTACGGACTTTTACTGAGCGGTGGTCTTCATTTTGGCAGCTTCAGGACCTCAATCTTATAAATATATTTGGTGGCTTGCCTGGCGTAACTTCAGCGCACGTCGGCTAGGCAGCGGATTATCCTTTATGACCACAGTATCGGTCCTGGGAGTGACAATCGGCGTCGCCGCTTTGGTTATTGTGCTGTCCGTTATGGGTGGGTTTGAGGCTGATTTACGTCGTAAGATGTTAGCGGGCGAGCCGCAACTTGAGATTCTCGCAGAGAATGCCGTAGCGGGCTTCAGTCTGAAAGAACATCCAGTTGAGTCAATGCGATCCCTTCTTCATCTTAAAGGGCCAGTCGAACCTTTTGTTTCAGCCGATGTTGTACTGAAGCGTAAAGGATATGTAACTTCCGCTACATTAATTGGGGTCCGACCGGAGATCGAAGGCACAAAGCTCTGGGCATTTGATGGTGCATTTGTTGAAGGAGCTTTGACGGACCTGAAGGGTGTACAGAAACCGAAAAATCCTCAGGACCGCAAGCTGGTCCGAGATCTTCCAGGTATCGCACTCGGTGATCAACTGGCCTTACAAATCAATGCTGACGTAGGTGATGAGATCAGTGTCCTGAGTCCGCAGGCGTCAGCGGGGACTGCCCTAGCAGGCGGGACCTTGGCACGCTCCTATGTAGTTACTGGCAAAATTAGTTCGGGTATTTTTAATTTTGATTCACGCTGGGCCGTTGCAAATCTCGAACAAGCCCGTTATTTTTTGCCCGAGTATGATGCTTCGCTATCTGAAGAAGAATACGTCACAGGCATTGCTGCGAATGTTCCCGATCCGCTTAAGATGGATCATCTGATCCAAAAGGTAGATAAAATACCTGGCCTAAAATCACGCACTTGGCAGATGGCAAATAAATCCTTGTTGATTGCACTGCGCCTCGAAAAATTTACAATGGGCTCGATTCTGATGCTCATTGTCTTGGTCGCGGCATTTTCAATCAGCGGTACGATGATGATGACCGTTTTCCATAAACGCGCTCAAGTCAGTATTCTTCGTTCGCTCGGGATGAGCCGTAAAGATATCGCAAAATTATTTTTAACTCATGGTTTCGTTATTGGTACGGCCGGGGTGAGCCTTGGGGTCATTATAGGTATACTTGTGTGCTGGTTTATTAAATCAACACAGTTTATTCCGCTACCCCAGGGTGTTTATTATTTGCGTTCACTGCCAGTTCGCTTTTTACCGACTGAGTATGGTGTTATTTGTTTGTGTGCGTGGTTATTTAGTCTTGCGGCGTCCCTCTATCCAGCGATAGCGGCGTCACGACAAAATCCCAGTGATGGAGTGAGGTTCGAGTGACAACTGGTTTGACAACGGCTATCGGTTCAACGGCTATCCGTTTACAAGATGTTCGTAAAGAATACATGATCGATGCAACGCGTGTAGAAGCTATACGTGGGGTGTCCATGTCTGTTCCTGAAGGCGGAATGGTGGCAGTTACAGGTAAAAGTGGCGCTGGCAAAAGTACGCTCTTGCATATTATCGGAACACTTGATCGTCCTACTTCCGGTCAACTTTTTCTTGGCGATGCTGATGTATCATCAATGGACGATGGTCAGTTATCGAGGTTTCGCAATAGAGCGGTAGGGTTTGTGTTTCAAATGAATAATCTATTACCGGAATTCTCTGCCATCGAAAATGTCATGATGCCTGGCATCATTGCTGGTCATGGCAGACGCGCACTCGAAGCACGCGCTTCTGATCTTTTGGGTTTTGTTGGCCTTGCTCAGCGACTTACGCATCGGCCAAGTGAGATGTCAGGTGGAGAACAACAACGAGTTGCGATTGCGCGGGCCTTGATTATGTCCCCTCCTATATTAGTTGCCGACGAACCGACCGGAAATCTTGATCGTAAGACAAGTTTGATTATTCAAGATTTATTATTGGATGTTGTGAAGCAACATAAGATGACGATGCTTTTAGTAACTCATGACCTTGAATTAGCGGCTCGCTTGCCGCATCAAGTTGTTATGGAAGATGGATTGATCATTTCAGGTGGAGTTGTCCATTGAAGTTAATAAATTTATTAAATTCGCTACGAAGATATCTACTACCGGTCCTCCTATTGTTCGTCGCATTAGGCACTTCAATGCCGGCAATTGCAGCCGACGAACTGATTGAAGAAATTGTTGTTCGTGGAAATGGTCGCGTTGAAAGCGATGCGATTGTCACGATTTTGAAGACCAAGCAAGGCGATAAACTCTCAGATGCAACAGTCCGAGAAGATATGAAAACGCTTTTCGAGCTCGGTTATTTTAGCGATCTTCGTTTCTTTAAAAAACCGCATGGTTCTGGCATTACAGTTGTGATTCAAGTTGTGGAAAAGCCAGCAATTACCGCGATTAGTTTTGAAGGAATGAAGGAAGTAAAGGAAGAGGATCTTAAGGATAAGCTTGAGACAAAGCTTTATACGATTGTGAACGAAGGCAAAATATCGGCTGATCTAAGGGTCATTGAGAAGCAGTATGCTGACAAAGGTTTCTATCTAAGCCGGGTTTCGTATGTCCTTGAAAAAGTCGGTGTCAATGACGTTGCCTTAAAGTATGTAGTCGATGAAGGTCAGATGGTGCAGGTGGGTGAAGTCGTTATAAACGGTAATAATTTCTTCTCTGATGAAGAGCTTATCCAAAAAATGGCAAGCCAACCGATTACACGTAGCTCCTCTTACGGTTCGTCTTCGCTCTATAAAGACGACTTTGTTAAAAATGATCTGGGGCTTTTAAGTTACCTCTATAAAGATAATGGATTCGCAAAGGTACTGGTTGCAAAACCAAACCAAATTATGGACCCCGATCGAAATTTTGTCAGGATTACTTATAAAGTCGAAGAAGGCCTGCAATATAATATCGGTACGATTGATGTCAGCGGTGATCTTCTTTTCACAAAAGAAGAGCTTTTTAAGGCCATGAAATTAAAACCAGGCGCCCTCTTTAAGTATAGTTATTTCACAAAAGATATCGAGATGCTGACCGACAAATACGGCGATCTCGGTTATGCCTATGCTAACGTCGAGCCGATTGTGACTTTTGATGACGAGAAGAAGCTTGCCAACATCAATTACCAAATTGAGAAGGGCGAAAAAATCTATTTTGGTGAAATGACTATTATCGGCAATACAAAAACACGAGATAACGTTATGCGTCGCGAATTTGCAGTAGCAGACGCCGCTCTCTACCATGGTACCGGTCTTAATCAAACCAAACGAGATATGAATCGCCTTGGTTTTTTTGAAGATGTGCAGATTATTAAAGAACGAAACATGAGTGACGAGACGGTCTTAGATCTCAAGTATAAGGTCAAAGAAAAACCGACTGGCCAGTTACAGGCCAGTGTAGGTTACACTCCTCCTCAAGGTGGTGCATCGAGTGGTTTCTTCGGTCAAGGGGCTTACGAAGAGCAAAACCAATCGGGTTACGGTAACAAAACAAGTTTACGCGGAAAATGGGATGGAAATCGCACGTACGCTATCGATCTTGGGTTTACAAATCCTCGCGTAAACGATTCCCTTTGGACGGCCGGAACGAGCGTCACCTATAGCAATACCGTAGAGGAACGCATCACGAGCGTGAGTGTTGAAGAAAAAAGAGTCGGTGGAACTGTATTCGTTGGCCGGAAGATCATCGAAGAGATTTCGGGACGTGCGCCCTACCAATAGCAGAAGGTGACACAGACGAGTGCGTCTCTATTGCCTGATAAATGGATTTTACAGGGTATCCAAAGCAGTATGATTTTTAGTCTTGGCCGCTACGATACCGATAACAATATTTCCCCTACCGAGGGTTCGGAAATAACCCTAAGGCAGAAAATTACTGGCGGCCCTATTTTGAGGGGAAATTACCAGTTCATGGAATCCTCATTAGACGGCACGTATTATTACCCTGTCGACTTCTCCGATAGTTTTAGAACAAATTTCCGGCTTTTTGGTAGCGTATCTTATATTTATCCCTATCTCGGTCAGCCTGTTCCATTTATTGAGCGCTATAAACTTGGCGGTTACAACGATATGAGGGGCTATGATTTTGATCGATTAGGGCCAAAATTCTCAGCATTAAGATCGCCCGGATCCGAACCTAGTGAATACAACCGTGGTGGTGATAAGAAGATGTATTATCAACTTGAGTACTTTGTTCCCCTCATTCAGGAAGCAGGAATTAAGGCGCTCTTATTTACGGACATCGGTAGGGTTTATGATGAGCCAGAGATGATTTCGTTCAATAACATGGAGAAAGATGTTGGTTTTGGTTTTAGATGGCAAACGCCGATTGCGCCGTTCCGGTTTGAGTGGGCATACCCGATTGTCGATGGTAAGCTTGGCGAAAGTAAAATGATCTTTAGTATTGGCTTTTAATTTATAAGATAGAATGCAGAGGAGTGATTATGCGCGTGGGACAAAGTTTTAAAGTATTAACAGTAGTGGCGGCTTGCTTAACTGCTCCATCGGTGTTTGCAGCTAAGTACGGGATCATTGATATGCAGGCGATTATTCTTAACGTCGAAGACGGTAAGACCGCTCGCACCGACCTCGAGAAAGAAATTAAAGGCAAAGAGGGTGAGTTTACCAAACGCCGCGAAGAGCTCGATAAACTTAATAAAGACTGGCAAGGTCAGGCGGCTCTTATGAGTGAAGAAGCTCGTATGGCGAAACAGAAAGATTTTCAAGAAAAATTCATGTCCCTTCGCAACGATGAAGGGGCTTTCCGGGACGAGGTAAAACGTAAAGAGCAGAAGGCGACGCAGTCGATTGCTGCTAAAGTCGAAGGCATTGTCCAGAAAATGGCTAAAGAAAAAGGCCTTGATGTGGTGTTTGAAGTGAATTCTGCAGGATTGCTTTACGTCAACCAACCGGTCGATATCACCAAAGACGTCATTGATGTCTATGCAAAAGCAGGACCTAAAGCGAAGGACGCTCCCAAGAAGTAATAACGAGGTATTCATATGACAGCACCTAAGATCATTCCTGCAGGGGCAACCATTGGCGAGTTTAAACTTCCAATGGATGTGGTCGAAATTCAGAAGCATATTCCGCATCGTCACCCGTTCCTCTTTCTCGACCGCATCCTTGAATTGCGTCCTTTTGAACAGGTGGTGGCGATTCGCAATATTACCATCAGTGATCCGATGCTTCAGGGTCACTTTCCCGGTAATCCCATTGTACCAGGAGTGGTCATTATAGAAGGTTCTGCTCAAGCTGCGACGATTTTAGGCAGCATCAGTAAGGGCGGCTGTTCCAGCTGCCTTTTTACGGAAATTTCATCAGCTCGCTTCCGCAAGCCCGTGGTCCCTGGCGATGTCTTGAAATACACGGTAACATTGAAGAAGTATAAATCAGCATTCTTTTGGTTTTCCGCTTCGATGACCGTGGGTGATGATGAAGTGGCATCTGTTGATTTCAGTGCAATGATGCGGTAGGACTCATGACGAAAACACAAACGAAAATACATGCGACAGCAGTGATCGAAGAAGGTGCGCAACTCGGCGTAGACGTCGAGATTGGGCCTTTTGCGGTGATTTCGTCGCGTGTGAAAATTGGCGATGGAACAAAAATTGGTGCGCATACAGTGATCGAAGGACGTACTACCATTGGTGCACGTAACTTGATTTCCGCTTTTGCGAGTATTGGCTCTCGTCCTCAGGATTTGAAGTTCAAGGGCGAAGATACCGAACTTAAGATTGGCGATGATAATATGTTCCGCGAATACTGTAACGTCTCGCTGGGCACGGAAGGCGGCGGCGGTATTACAGTTATCGGGAATGGTAATCTGTTTATGGTTCATACGCATATTGCGCATGACTGCCAGATTGCAAACCGTGTGATCGCTGCCAATTCGGTGGCCCTTGCTGGTCATGTGATTGTCGACGAGGGTGCGGTTTTGGGCGGACTTTCCGCTGTGCATCAGTTCTGTCATATTGGCAAATTAGCAATGGTTGCCGGCGGAGCAATGGTTGCGCAAGACGTGGTACCCTACGGCATGGTGCACGGTAATCGCGCTGGGATTAACGGTTTGAACGTTGTCGGCCTGCGTAGACTTGGCGTTAAAACGGAAGAGCTTAAAGCCATCAAAGAGATGTACCATCTCGTGTTCGATGCAAAACTTACTTTGGTCGATGCTATTGCAAAAATTAAAGAAGAAATTCCTGATAGTCCGTACCGCCAAGAATGGCTTGCGTTTCTCCATAAAGGAGAGCGTGGAATATGTCGTTGACCCCTGGTCAATGCTACTTCATCTCTGCAGGTGAGTTTTCAGGCGATCTGCTTGCTGCAGATTTATCGCATGCTATTCGAAACGAATTTCAGAATCTTTCGCCATTTGGTATCACTGGACCAACAATGCGCCGCGCCCGCATTCATTCGATTGCAACAACGGATGAGTTAAGTGTGATGGGCATTATTGAAGTCGCAAGAAAAGCATGCGATATTCGCATGCTTGAGGAGCGCGTCCTTGAGTGGATTACCCGGATGCGGCCGAAATTTGCGGTCCTAGTCGATTTTCCCGGCTTTCATATTCGTTTAGCCGAGCAGTTGAAGCTTCGTGGTATTCCGGTTTTTCAATATGTTGCCCCAAAAGTTTGGGCTTGGGGTAAAGGACGTCTGCCGGCCTTGCGCGAAAACTTTACAAAAGTTTTGGGTGTCTTGCCTTTCGAAGAAGAGTTTTTTAAATCAAATAACGTCCCCTATGTTTACGTCGGGTCACCACACTGGGACCGTATGTCTAAGCTTGAGATTCGCGCAAAGGACTTAGGTTTTCCCATAGATCGGCCAATTATTGCATTCCTGCCGGGTAGCCGCATGAGTGAGCTTTCGCGGATTCTTCCGGAAATGCAGAAAATTCGTCGTGAGATTCTTCATCATATTCCGAATGCACTCTGTGTGGTTCCGCTCGCATCGTCTCTGAAATGGCATGATGTTGCAGAGGTGATGGAACACACTGCGCCGATTGAGCCGACCTCAATGGGCTGGGAAGCCGCAGGGTTTTGGTGGTTACCAGGTTGGTCGCTGGAACTTATGAAGATCGCCCATGTTGCAGTAGTAGCATCTGGCACTGCGACCTTAGAGTGTGCACTTGCCGGAACTCCTATGGTTGTTGTGTATGTGATGAACGAATTAAGCTTTAATATTGCAAAACGAATGGTGTCGATTAAGTGGGCAAGTCTTGTGAATCTTTTGATGAATGAAGAAGTGGTGAAAGAGCATCTACAATATATTGATCCCGTAAAGGTTGCAGCTGAGGTTTATGAACTTTCAGAAAATTCGCCAGCGCGTAAAAGAATGCAGCAAAAATTTGATGAACTCGCCATGGAATTGCGGCCTGGTGCCGCCATAACTGCCGCTGGAGTGATTAAACAAACGATGATCGAATTGGGACAGCTGTAAGTGGCAGTCACGAGCTTAAAACAATTTTTCTGGGAAATTCTGGTAGCGCCCGTGTTGCGCCGTCGATCTCTTGTTGTTCGGATTGTTAGTGCGCTTGTTTTAATGAATGCCGCGTATGCATTATTGTTGTTACTCGTAAATGGCTTTCTTGCCGCTTTTTTTGCCGATCCGAATGTTGCGTTTGTGAAGGTCGGAGAACTTGTACCCAAGAAACTTCAGTTTTTAACGAGCGACTGGGTGCCCTTGACGATCGAACGCTCGACTCTCGCCTGGATAGTGCCAGTCGGTATCGTGATTGCTGGCGTTTTAAAAGCGCTTTCGACCTACTGGTATAACTTCTCTCAAGAAGAACTCGCATTATCCGTCGCCCGTGAATACCGTGAGCGCATGTTTGCCGCCATTTTAAGGTTACCGTGGATGTCCTCGGCAAAACGAAACTCGGGTGAATGGATGTCAGTGATAATGGCTGACGCGGTTTTTCTTCAGTCGCGCCTAAGTGACTTACTTACAGGATTTGTAAAAGATGCATTGCTGCTGCTTACTGGAATTATAAGTCTCGCGTGGTTTTACTGGCCGGCAGCGCTATTGCTGTTAGGAATAGCGCCATTCATAGGCTGGTCGATGGGGCGTGCTGGCAAAAGGATTGCCTACTTCGCTCAGGCATTTCAGCATGAGCTTGGTGTTCTGGCAGGTCTCGTGCTTGATTTGCGCTCGCGATTTGGTTTTATGAAGGCGCAGCATGCCGAACAGTTTGAAGCACGAATTTTTAGTGATGCCAATGATCGCTATCTTAAAATGATGACCGGCAGCATTTTTATTCGTGCACTGATTACCCCGGCAATGGAATGGGTGGGTATGCTGGTATTTGCTGGATTTTTCCTCTTATGGACCAAAGGCAAATTGCCTGGTGATATCACTCCGATCATTGCAGTGCAGTTTTTTGCAACCCTTGGCGCAGTTCTAAGGCCAACGCGAGAAATTGGCGAGCAGATTGCGCGATGGGGCGAAACAATCGGTGGATTGCGGCGCAGCATGAATGTTTTTATCGAAGTCGAACAAGCGGCCGGGCCGTTGGGTCAGTTGCCGGATGCAACGATAGAAATGCGTATGCAACCGCTCTTCGAAGTCAAGCATTTAGAATTAAAATATGGTGAACAAACGAGGTTTACAGCTGACGACTTGGTGATTGCAAGCGGGAAAGCAATTGCGATTGTCGGCGCCAGTGGCGCTGGTAAAAGTACGTTTCTAAAGTCATTGGGTGGTCTAATTGAGCCGCACGCTTGGCAAGCTTCTCATGCATGGCGAGAAGTGACGGCTCATTGTGCTCTCGTAAGTCAGCAGCCGTTTCTATTTCAAGAGACGGTAAAAAATAATTTACTCTATGGTTTAGACCATGTCGTTTTGCAATCAACGACTGACGAAATGCTTTATGCGGCCATGCGGATAGTCAATTTAGAAGATGCGGTAAAATCTCTGTCTAACGGCCTTGAAACTATTTTTAATCCGGTCGCCCATAATTTTAGTGGTGGACAGATTCAAAGATTAGTCGTTGCGAGGGCATTACTTAGACGTAAGCCGATACTACTCCTTGATGAAGCGATGGCGGCAGTCGATGGTGCCACCGAAAAAGATATGACAGAACGATTGATCGATACAGTTCACCACACAGGAACGGTGCTTATAAGTGTTACGCATCGACTACAGTGGCTTAGTTTATATGACGAAGTTTGGTTTGTTGAAGCAGGTAGGATTATTGCTCGTGGTCATCACGATCATTTGATGACATCAAATATTCGATACTCGGCTTTTGTTCGCGCTGAAACAATGGCGGGAGGCACCTGAGTATGGGTTTCTTATCTTGGCTTTTTGGTATCATCGTTTTTGTTCGCAATGCTTTGTTTCATGCGGGAGTTTTAAAGGCCCATAGGTTACCTGGCAAGGTGATCTCGGTTGGCAATATCGCAGTTGGCGGAACCGGAAAATCGCCGATGATTGTTGCGATTGCTGAACATCTTATCGCCAAAGGTGCAAGGCCAGCTATTCTCACACGTGGCTATCATGGTGGACTCCGTGCTAGTCAGTGGATGGTCTTATTAAATAGTGAGATGGTCGCAGGTAATGCACCGACAAATGCTAGGCCGGATGAAGCCCTGATGCAGTCCAGTATTTTAACGACCGTTCCGGTAGTAGTAGGCGCAAAGAGAAAAAAAGCAGCTCTCGCATGGCTCAAGTATCTAAGATCAAAAGGCCAGGACAAAGAGCAACCAACTCACTGGCTTCTTGACGATGGATTTCAGCATCGAAAAATCCACCGAGACTTTGATATTGTGTTGTTGGACGCTGATAAACCTTTCGGCAAGTTATTACCCAAAGGTCGTTTTCGTGAGCCGACTGAGTCCCTCGGACGTGCGGATGCGGTGATATTCACACGCTCAAAACCACCTAGAACTCCAAAAACCGGCGATCGTTCTTTTGTGTCCTTAATTGCCCCGCAAGTTGAATTAGCTGCCTCTGAAATGATTTTTATGGAGCCAGTGAATGTCTGGCTGGCCGCGGATCCTCAGGCTGCAACCCTGTCATCGGGAGTGTGTCTTGTAAGTGGGATCGGTCAACCTAAGAGTTTTAGAGATGCGGCGACGCAGATGGGTCTGAATATTCTTAGTGAGGAGATATTTAATGATCATCAGCAGATCGAGTTTGAACGTATTGCAAAGAGTTTAGAAAAAAGCGGTGGTCCAAAGGTCGTTTTGATGACTGAGAAAGATTGGGCGCGCTCTGCCAAAGACGCAGCAGGCTTCAAATATCCTATTTTCGTATTGCCAATGAGAGCAACCCTTCCGGATGAAATTGCTGCGAGAATAAAATAATAGATTTAATGATAATGATACAGAACCTCTATTATGCTACAATACGTCGATCGCAAATGTTTAAACTGTGAGTAGATTACGGCGATGCGTGTACTTGTGACAGGTTTAACAGGTTTCGTAGGAAGACATCTGGCGAAGGAGCTTCGTCAGCATGGCCATGACGTCTTTGGCACTTTCTTGGGTTCCATACCGAAGGATTTCGCCGTTGATCCGAGTTCGCTTCATCACCTTGATATAAGCGATCACTCTAAAGTCTTGCAATTGGTTGAACATATCAAACCAGAAGCAGTCATTCATCTGGCCGGTATTGCCACGACTACCCATGCTGCAAAAGAGGCGGACCATCTTTTTAGAGTAAATGTTTGTGGAACTGCAAATATTGCACATGCTGTTCACGTACTTAAGTCAGATGTTTCGCTTTTGGTTGTAAGTAGTGCTTTCGTCTATGGTGGTTCGGAAGAATCAGGGAGACATATATTTTCAGAGACCTCGCCCGTCTCACCGCGTGGAATTTATGGTTCGACAAAACTAGCTGCTGAGTTTGCGGCTCAGTTCTTTGCGTCCGACTTATGTAGAGTTTATGTTGCGCGTCCCTTTAACCACGTGGGTGTGGGTCAGGATTCTTCCTTCGTTGTGCCAGGATTTGTTAAACGCATAAAGAATGCAAAGAATGGTGACACTATTGAAACTGGCAGCTTAAACGCATTTCGTGATTTTACGGACGTCCGCGATGTCGTTCGGGGCTACCGGAGAATTATCGAGTTAAAACCGCATGAGAGATGCTTTGTTTTTGGCTCAGGCAGGTCTTACCAGATTAAGCAGGTATTTGATCGTCTTTGCCAGATCGCAAATAAGAACTTAAATCATCATGTGAACGAGTCGTTTGTTCGTGGTCACGATAGTGCGCAATATCTGGCGGATTTCTCTCTTGCTGAACGAGTCATAGGATGGCGGCCGGAGATCGCTTTAGACGAGAGTTTAAAAGCGGTATCGGAGCTTGCTATAGATGTCGAGATGTAAAATCGAGTTCTAAGTGTTTAAAACTATTAGATTAATACGAATATCTTAAGGGTTAGCTCTTAATCTCCGAAATTGTATTTGAGGAGTACGTTATGAAACTAGCTATTATAAATACCGTATTAATTGCGACGATCTTCAGCTGCGGTAAGACCGATAAAAAGGTCCAGATCACAAACTCATCGTCTAAAGCAGACGGTACAGCCGATCCTCTCGCAAATCTTTCTGATCCAAACTGTTCTAGCAAAGCACAGTGCAATGACGTCACTTTTACGGTCGTTGATGAAATGGGTACAAGTTTTTTTAATAGCGCAGCTCCAAGTACATCGGCTCCGCAGAAAACCAGTACGGTTGGGGCAGCTGTCTCGTGGAAACTCATCGTTAATATTACGAGTGGTGCGCCTACGGGGCGGGTTATGCTGGCTCCACGAGACACACCTACTTGGATGAAGGTCGAAAATGGTACTGAGGCGGGAACTAAGCTTCTTAGTGGTCTCCAACTGCTAATGCAGCAAATACCACCATGA
>CAZUYQ010000004.1:47082-50252 GCA_964624705.1 uncultured Polynucleobacter sp. | reverse complement strand
ATATGTTGAAATGTAAATTTTCGAACGAGAGCGGCGTGAACGGTTGTCTTGATGGGGCCCAAAACTTGCCCTACGATAAATTAGTTACAATAAAATACACAATTACGGGTGGTGTTCCTGGATCGGGAGGCAATATTCTTCCGCAGAATTGTGTCCAAACAGGCGTGGCATCTAATCCAGTGACTGGAATTATGACCGGTATTGCGAGCTCATTTATCCCAGGAATTGGTGGCGTCATCAATCCGTCAAGCAACTTTCAGCAAACTTGCTATTGATTTTACTTAACGATTGGCGACCGTAATTGCGAATTTTTGCAGTGAACAAGTAGTATTCTTAGCTTCATTTTTTACAATCAGTGACCAGGTCCCAAGGGTCGACATATTTTGAAACCTGCGAAGATCAGGACTTACAGATCCGGATTCACCAAATAATGTATCGATATGATCGTCACTCCAATGCTCAGCTTTTTCAAGGGCTGCGATCGTGCCCTCAGGTGACTTGAGAAATAATTTCACCTGAGCTGGCAGTTCGTGTCTCAATTTTACTAGAACACTAATATCTCGAATTCTCATCTTGTCTGTGATCGTTAACGGAACTTCGACGGTCTCTAGAGGTTTGATCGATATCTCAGTCTGTAAATGTGAAAATGTTTGTATCAGATTTTTATCGTTCTGAGTTGGTTGCGGAAGATACTCGGACAGTTTTGCTGCGCTTACTAAAATTTCACCGCTACAGCCTAAGGCGTCTTGGCAGTGTGTTACGCGTTTACAGCTTGAAGCATCGTCATAGTATAAATCGAAATCTCGACCGTCCTGTCTCACTAAGATTCCCGCAATATTTCTTGAAACACTATCTATCACCATCGATCCTGAATTACCTTTGAGACTATCTAACTCTGCGAGTAGGAGACCTGGAGTTTCGGTTTGATTGCGAAGGTGGCCGTTCGCGGCAATCTTGAGAGGTAAACCTAAGGGATAACCCAGGATCGTTAAAGAGGAAGCAGGTTTAGGTAGGGTCGATTGCGTTAAATTCATTGGAGCGCGATCAGTGACATCGTGATCTAGTTCGAAGATCGTAAAATCAAGTCCATGTTCATCATTTTTTCGCGCGATCAATCTCTTGCTCTGGTAGATATTTGTATTTGGAATCAGTCGTGCGTCTCGTGAGGCCGACTCGTATGAGTAATCAAAGATTACGGAAAACTCGGATGGATCACTGACGGTATCGAAGCAGTGACCTGCGGTAATTCCGATATTTGCTCCTGCAAGAAAACCTGAGCAGAGACCTGCGGATGGTTGTGTAAAGAAACGTTCAGATGGACAGAGCCTAAAATTTTCGCCGAGAGTTTTAGTTTTGAGTCGGCTAAATCCCTCTAGCTCACTGGCAATAATTTGATCGCGGCGGACAAAGACAAAAGTTGCACGGGCTGCGCTTAAGAGATCTGCAGGGGCTTCGTATAACTCGATGCGGTTGTCGTCAGTGTGAATGACGTTGAGCGTCGAGCGCTCCTTAGGGCCTGCGCAGCTGTTTAGAATTAATAGCAGGACTAAAAGACGCATCTGCCACTCCGAAAGAAGGATTCGAGGTTTTTAATATTATTTTAAAGATTGTAATGATTTAGATATAATATTTTTAATAAAATGGCAATAAAAAAGGCTCATTAACATGGAAATGTTAATGAGCCAATTATTTCTATCAGTTAGAAGATGCGTTTGTTGACGTAGCAGTTATAGAACCGCCAGTTTGCGATCTCTTTGACGTTGCCAGGGCCTGCACTAAGCTCAACCCGAATATCAGCATCACTGCCTTTGCGATCAACCCAGTAGATTCGTTGCTGATTGTCTTGAATAGCGATAGTTCCGAGCAGCGCCTGATCCGACGCGGCCATAGGCAAAACCAACTCGCCAGCTTGATTCACGTCCTTTGGATCGACCGCTTTTGCCTTAATAAAATAATGAAGCGGTTCTCCGCGTAAAACCATTTGATAGCTCTGAACGTCAGTATTGTTATGCTCTTTTTGATCGATCACCAACTCACCGTTATTGCAGTCAAGTGTCTTGGTCCAAGCAGCCTGAGCTTGGTTTGTTGATAGTAAAAGAATAGTAAATAAAAAGATGTTTTTCATGATGGGCACCTTTCAGGGAAATTTAACATAGAACCCGAGGCCGATTTACCATGATAGATCAAGCACCGCAATAATATTTGGAACTTTTGGAATGGAAATTTGCGAGTAATCATCGACAATTGGCCAGTTCATGCTAGAACTTTAGGTGCATATATCTATTGATATTCTGAGGTCCAATCTTGAAGATACATCCAAATCCATTTTGCAAAAATCTTCTAAAAATACTTCAACTTTCTTCTGTTTTCATGCTGCTGTTTATCAATAGTTGCAGTCATCAGGACTGGCGAACAGCAGATCGGACTAGCATTGGCTTGGCCCCGTCTCCTGAAAAGGAGTCACGAGCAGTCGTTCAAGTCTATGCTGCACGAGCATTTGCTTGGCGCGGCTACTTTGGTGTTCATTCGTGGATTGCGACCAAGAAGAAGGATGCGGATCACTACACGGTCTATCAGGTGCTTGGTTACCGCTTAGCCAGTGGAAGTTCAGTAGTGATTGCCGACGGGATTCCAGATGCACGTTGGTATGGATCGGCGCCCTTCCTTATTGAAGAACTGATCGGCGAGAAAGCCGAATCGGCAATACCAATTATTCATGAAGCGGCTTTGTCTTACCCGCATAAAGGAACCTATACGATATGGCCGGGTCCTAATAGTAATACATTTATCTCGCATATTATTCGTCGCGTACCAGAATTAGGAGTCGAGCTACCATCGAGTGCTATTGGTAAAGACTGGTTGAGTGATGGTGGTATCTTTGCCTATTCAGAAACAGGAACAGGTCTACAGATGTCTCTTTATGGACTACTTGGTTTTACGATAGGTCTTGGTGATGGCGTCGAGATGGATATTCTTGGACTTAGCTTTGGGGTCGATCTTTGGCGTCCCGCGATCAAATTGCCTTTTGTCGGTCGTTTAGGTTTTGCGGATGCCGCGGTTTTCTAACGAGGAAGCTTACAACTAGTACGGCTTAAATCGAAGAGACCAACTTCCGAAAAACAGCCGGAAATTCCATCGACATACTGCGCATAGTTCATGTCTTTATCGAC
>CAZUYQ010000004.1:34190-46981 GCA_964624705.1 uncultured Polynucleobacter sp. | reverse complement strand
TGAACCTCGCAAGGCATAGTTTCATAGCTGCAGGGTGGATCATTGGAAAAATCATCGGCACCATGACTATTGATAAGAACGACAGAATTATCCCCCGCCAGCATGGGCCCACCAGAAAAACCAGGAATGGAGCTGCATTTATGCTTCACACTATGCGGTGCACTATAAATTCCATTTTTAAGTGCGACCTCTTCGCCAACGGTGCATGACGAGATATGCAAACTTTGCTTATCGTAAGTTCTTGTCCTTAAAGGAATGCCGATAAGCCTGATAGGAGTGCCTATCTTCGGTTTTACTGAGCTCAACTTTAGGGGTTGAAAGCCCATAGCTTTTACTTCGGCGACGGTCTTCTTGGTTTCGAAGACCGCAAGATCGATATCAGACTCGGTGATGTAAGCCAATCTTAGAAATTCAATCTTAACTCTTTTTTCTTCCGGAACCTGGACGAAGTGATTCATAACGATAAAGGAGTCGGTAGCTTGATTAATGCGGACTTCCGTTGCTCTAAGCATATCGGTTCCGAGATGTTGGAAAAAATTACAGTGAGCATTGGTGACAGCGTATGCGGGAGCCGTTGGTATATCCGAGCCCACTAAGAAGGCGGTGCAAATGTCTGGTTCGACCACGACGAAACTCGTTCCTAGTGCGCCAATCCCAGTAATGCCGTCACTTCGTTTGAGTGGAGTCCATGCTGGTTGATCTGAGTTGGCTAGGGATTCATTGATCTTCTGACCGTTGCGATTATAGAGAGATTTTAATTTCGTGTTTTTATTTGAGGTGTTGCACGAAAAAAAAGAAAGCAAAGTGAAGAGCAAATAAATTGGTTTAAACATAAAGTTCCCCTAACGAATTTCAATACCGCAATCTTTTAAGATGAGCTGAAAGCTCTCAGGTGGAGGTGCTTCAATTTGAATGTCCGCGAGACTTGGAGCAGGCGTGCACACTAGTATTCGTGCGTGGAGCATATGGAGTTTTAATATTTCCGCATCGATTGAAGGAGGAAGTGGTCTTTTCTTGTTTATTCCGTATCTCTTGTCACCAAGGATAGGATAACCCGCATGTTCAAGATGAACTCTAATTTGATGACTACGGCCGGTCTCCGGAAAGCATTCCACAAAACAGATACCAAGGCTGCGATTGCGTGCCTTGACCACAAATTCGGTCCGACTCGCTTTACCGCCACTATGCACAACGCTTACATTGCCAGTTCGCTTATCAATCTCTGATAAAAAACAATCGACTTCGAAACGGTCCTTCTCAGGAATGCCGTAACAAATAGCCCAGTAGGTCTTACTTAATTTCCGGTGTTTAAATTGATCATTAATCCAGGTACCAGTATTCGAATTAGTCGCAAAGAGCAGAACACCGGATGTTTCTTTATCAAGTCGATGTAGAAGAATCAGTGTTTTCGCATCGCGATTTTTACTTTTGAGCCACGAACGCACGCAGACTTCGGCGTGCATGATATCTTGATCACGTGTTGCTTGGGATGGTAATCCCGCTGGCTTGTTGATAGCGATGATATCATGTGCATCATAAACAATAGCGCTGTCATCAAGTGCAAACTTCTTTTGCTTGGCCTTACCTAATGCTTGTAAACTAAACTCCACACGAACCTTATCACCACCATTCACTTGTCTTGATGCAATATGCATGCGCTTATTATTAACATAGCAACCGCCAACATCAAGAATACCGCGGACTTTGCGGCGCGAAAGCGTCGGCAGCATGGCTGAGAGATATAAATCGATCCGCATGCCCGATTGATCGTCCTTAACCACGAATGTGTGACGTTCCATCGCGCTTATCCTTCCTGACGAAGCAGGTTCACGAATTGTTGATCTTTAGGAGCCCACTCTTCAAGACGTGAACGGAGGTACTCTTTTAAATCTTCAAATGCTTTTGGTAAAATAGGTCGTGCCGCCAGGGCAGCAGAGAGAGCAAGGGCCATATAGGCAGCATTATATCCGGACGCAATTTTTACAAAGAACGAAGCAACCGAGTGCCCTTCTTCCGGTAAAGATTGCACAACTAGTAATCCGTCGGCGCCTTCTTTAGCAAGGAGACGACCATTCGAAAATTCAGTGATCTCAGAGTCTAAACGTCTTGATCCGCCAATTAGTCGGGGATTTTTCATCCACAAAGATTTTAGCGCTTGAGCAGACGCTGAATGATCAAGAGCAAAGCGTTCATACATATTCAAAAGTGCACGAACACTCATAACAGCGACTGGCAGGCCGCAGCTATCTGGAACCCAGGCGATCTTTTCGCTCGCTTCACGACCCACTAACGCTTGAATACGCCTCTGAACAGGATGATCATCGTGCCAGTAATTTTCGACAGAGGCATTCTCTGCGCGTGCCGCGGCAATCATCAGTAGATGCTTACCAGCGCAGGGATGATGGAGTCTTGATGGCTTGCTTCCGCTGGCACGCAATTGATTGGCAATCGCAGGATCCATTGGAAAAGCGCGCGGACACATAAGGTCTGATTCCTGCGCATGAGTTTGATGCATCAGTGTCGTCAGTTGCTCGATATGAATGGGCTGTCCTGAATGCGATGAGATCGACATGGCCCAGACTGGATCGTCGGCAGAAAATCCGCCTGCTCCCATAGCTTGCCAAGGTTTCAGCAAGGAGCGAGTGACAATGGTCACGTCAGCCGCATCGCTCATAAGAGTTTGACCCTGGCTTTTAAATGCAGTGATACCATGCACCACAACTTCCGGTATCCCTCGTCGAGTGAGAGAAAATATGGGTTTTGCCGACAATAAGTCGCTCATAGGAACTCCTAGAAATCATGAAGTACGGGAAATATTCGGTGCTACTTCTTCAGCAAATAATTTCATTTGATTTAAGATAGCGTCATGATCGACTTGATTGAATTCGAACCACAACATAAGCCGGTCTTCGGAATGGAAGCCACGAGGGTCCTCAGGTGAAAGTTGCTCACGAATCATTGCGGGTGTGCCAATAAGGGCACGAGCCATAAGTTCTTCTTTAGGTGGTAGGACCACGGTTCCGCGCATTGCCTCGATATAAGTATCAAAACAGAACGACGCCATTTCCTGAGCTTTGCCGAGATCACGATCAATAAAAACTAGAACAGTGCGTGGCATGCGACGACGATTCCAAACCCGACCTGACGCAGCGTATCGTTCGTGCATTTCAAGATGAATTTGATTTAATTGTTCGGGCGGGGTAAATGAAAGATTAAATAAATCCATATCAGCATATTTAAGCCCTAAATCTCTCGCTTTGGGGTCATGCGATCCGAGAACGAAATTCATCCATGCCGACGATTCGGAAATCGGCAGTGTCGGCACAAGTTTAAGGGCATTAAAATTCCAGCGACCAAGATAGCTTAGATCCTTCATATGTTCGGTCTTAAGCGCAAATTCTGCTTCGTTCTTAAAGAGGGACGCATCGTAGGTATACCGAGTGAGATCTTTCGACGAGATGGTCTCACCATTCATAAGCCGCAGGAAAATTTCTAAGGCTTCCAGAAAAATCAATCGTTGAGTTTGTGGCCATAATGATTTTTCAATATCGTTCCGAGGGGTAATGCCAAAGGGGGCATTGATATAAGGAAAACGTCCCGCTGCGACACCAATATGGAGCTTCCTTGGTTGCGCACGGAGGCTATTTAGAAAAGCGAGTGAATGAATACGATCTGCAGCGCCGATGGGGCCGCCATTGCCACCGACAATATTAAAAATAGCGGTGCCAAAGCCAATGGACTTGGTTTCCGAAAACACAAGTTGCGCGAGCTGGCATGAATCTGCGTTTAATCCAACTTCACCGTGATAATTTGGAATAACCGGCGCCGGATGGGATTTCTGCACCTCGCTACTAAAATGCGACTCTGCAACCCACATCGTTGAAAAGCCCATAGCTTCGCCTTCGCGGCACTGTCGCAAAAACTGCTCGAAAATCGCGCGATCCGATGGAATCGGTTTCACCGAATCGATGCGTCCAATGCTATGAAATAAGTCAAATTGCATAAAAAGACAGTAGGTCTTAACCAAATAAAAGTCAAGGAATTATGGTGGGTTATCATGTCGACGCGAGGCATAAAAATATCTTTGAAGTTATCTTAAAACACCATACTCTTATGACCTGTACCATCAATTAGAAATGGGTCTGCCTATGCGTTGGATATGGTTTTTTTGCGGCGTGAGCTTTCTATTGATTGGTTCTTACATGGATAACGCGCGTGGACCCTTATTTCCCGCGTTATCAGAGCTGATGCAGTTTGATTATCGGACCACCGGAAATCTTTTAGTTTTTGGGAATTTAGCGGCATTTACCTTGACCTGGTTACTAATGCCGGTAACCAATCGATGGTCGCTTCGCACCGTGAGTATTCTCGCATCTGTTTTACTTATGATTCTCTGCGCTGCGACGCATTTTGTGACATCAGTATATCATCTTTATTTTTGGGCAGCCTGCGTCGGAGGACTTGTCTCGGTCATGGGTGCGCTTAGTAACTTGTACGTAAAAGTCGCCGCGCCACCTGCGGTTATTAGTCGAGCGATGTCGGGAGTGCATGCGGCTTATGGCTTGGCATCTTTTATCGCGCCACTTATTGCGGGTCAGGTTCTTGAGGTTCCAGCAAACTGGCGATGGATTTATTTTTTTGCAATCATACCTGCGATGATGCTTGGACTTGTATGTATGAAAGTTGCGCCACGAGAATCCAGTCGAAAAGGTACTGATGTGAAGCAGGCCATTTGGCTTAAACCCGAGCATTGCCTCGCCATTGGTGTGATGATTTTCTATGTTGCTGGTGAAGTGATTACTAGTATGTGGATGACATCTTGGTTGGTATCACATGGTCGAACATTGCAAGAAGGGGCAGAATATACGGCACTCTTCTTTGCACTCATGACCGGAACACGTTTGCTTTGCTCTGCTTTTGTTACGGTGCGGTGGATGTGGGTTGTGATGTGGAGTGCTTTGATTTTATCGGCGGTTTCGTTTACATGTGGACGTCTTTTACATGTACCTTGGCTTGTTGCCGGAATGGGGCTTTTAGGCCCATTTTTTCCGCTTTATATGAGCAATTTAACTATGATCTATCAAAGTCGCGATCGGACCATAGTCATATGGGTCTTAGCTAATATGCAGGGACTTTTGTCAGTGATGAATTTATGTATGGGTCAGCTAGCGACTTATTATGGAATTGATGTCGCTTACTGGCTAGCACCGCTTATGATTGGTGTCTCAGCCAGTTTACTCTTCGTCGTGCGATTGAAGTTAAAGCGAGCGTCGGAAATTAAATTGCCTCATCAAAGGTAACACCGAGATCCATCTGATCTAGGTTCCCTTCAAGTTCATCAAAGAGTCGATCATCAATCGTATTTAAACGCCCTGGTTTTTCGAATGCACTGACACCGACCGCGACAGATTCTTCATCAAGAAAGCTTTGTTCGAAATCAATGATGTGAATAGATTTTCCTTTTTGAATGATGGGGCTCGCTATCGGATCAAAGACGGCAGCAGTTGGCCTCGGTAGAATAGCCGCAGCATTTTTTGGTGGCATTTTCAACGATGTTTGTAGACTCAGTCCGGCCTCACCCAGTATCTCAGGAAGACCTCGCAAATGATACTGGGCCTTATCTGTTGGGCCGCCTGCGAGTCGTAAGCATTCTTCCAACCAATATTTTGCCTGCGGCATCTTCTGCCATTTTTTAAAACCTAGACCCATATTAAAACTGACACGTGACTGAAGTTCCTCAGTTCCTAGAAAGGATAAGGACATGAGATAATACTTCAAAGCCTTTTCGTACTGACCTTTTTGAGCAAGACTTACACCGAGATTATTGATGATCTTAGCAATACTTGGTTCTGCAGAGTTAAATTGAGCTTGATGGGTAATAAGCCGGGAGTATCCCTTGGATATGGTCAGACCGATCCGCGCTTTGAGATCGTCAGGATTAATCCCTAGTGCTGCGTGAAAATGCTTGATCGATGCTTCTGGATTCTTAAGGGAGACTTCAATCTCACCGAGAAGTGACAAGCGCTCCAAACTTTTAGGAGCTAGTTGAAACGACTGTTCGAGTAGTTTCTTTGCATGAATATGGCGTCCTTGAATCGTATATAGCTTTGCCTTGGCATTAATCGTCGGTATATGACGGGGATATTGCGATAGAATAGTATTATAGACATCTTCAGCATGTTTGTATGATCGCTGTTTTTGCATGATGCTTCCCAAGGCAAGGGCCAGGGTCACAGGATTTGGTGCTTCGGAAAGCATAGTCTTAATGGAAGCATTGGCCAAATTCGGATCGATTTCTGTAGTTTTCAAAACTTGATCGATGCGCGGTGTGTTCATTTGATACCAAGCGGATTCGTTAAAAACTTTCTGAAATGCGTCGCGAAGATCTTTCTGATGAACGGGCTTTGCGATCGCTGCACAGCAGCTATAGCCATGAATCGATTGAAGTTCTACGGCACCTACGGTCGGACTTGTGAGAATAAGTGGTAAATTCAAAAACCGCGGATCTCGTCTTAACTGGGCAATCATCGCTAGACCGGAAGCACCGTTCTCAACCTGCATATCGATAATCGCACCGGTAATTTTTCCATCTGTTATCGCGTGCATCCCTTTTTGAAAGTCTGAAAACAATTCATAGCGACCAGGACGGATGAAATTTGCCTGTTTACTTGTAATTTTTGCGGCAGCGAGATTGCGATCGATGACTACGAATCTCTGACTGGCACTTTGCTTAGTGTTTTCTGAAGACATAAAATCCTCACCTAAAAATAGAAATATATTTGTTCCTAGTGGTCGGTAGGTAAGAAGATTTCTTTAGGCAAAGTCTGCCTATCGATTCTGTCTACAAATATGTCGCAATGGCAACTTCCACAAAAAACAACTGCAATAATAACAATAAAAATGATTAGTAGGGGTAGCCTCATTCTCTAACCCCTTAAATTTCTGGCATTTACGCCGAATGCTCAACATATATAACCAAGAGGAATAATCGTGTCACAATCGAACGACGAAAAATCTGGCGTACTGCGAAAGCAAGGGGTTCATTTATCTGATGAATCCATTGATGTCAGTGCGGCGTCTTGGGATCAGAGCTTGTCACAAGTGGTTGTCGATGAATCGACTGGTGAATTATGTGCATCCATTGATCGTATGATCTTTGAATCGCCAACCGAAATTGGCGTGAGATTCTTAGAACCGCATGGATTTAATCTCAATCTTGAAAATTTACTAGCCTGCCTCGACTCTATGCGTGTCGGCGTGATCGCGAAAGTGAGTGGATCAAAACGCGCTGACGGCAAAGAAACCGCAAAAAAAATCGCTCCTGCAATGTATATGCGTTTACCGGGTAGAACACCAAAAGGCCCACTTTTATCGCGATTCTATGAAGAAATTGGTAAGTACGAAGCTGAACTGACAAGGCTTCAGCAGTATGAAGCACAGTCGCGTCGCGCTATGCAGGCTGCGGTCAAAGATGACTCCGGTCGGGCGGCTGTGTTGCAGTTACAACGTGATAATGAATTATTGCGAGAAGAGGTTGAACGACTTTCTCGTAAGGTCGGTCAGTTGACAGCAGCCATTGAATCGGTACCTATTCATTCAGCTCAATCGACCTTGCCACCTGGCGTACGCTTATCGACTGTCCGCCAAGTGAAAGAACAGGACAACCTGGTTTTCATTAATGGTGAAAGTGGTCAGTATACATTTCCATTGAATCGACTTAATGGAACTCCAAATGTTGGATCGCGTGCACTCGCCTTACACGAAGGCGGCGTAGTGCGGAGCGTTTGGGTTTTTGATCCTACGCCGCGTCCGTTTCAGTGGAAACTTGCCGAAGTTTTGTTTTCAGATGGCGGTCGGATCAAAGTTCGGACCATTGATCGCAGTGAATTAGTTCTAGAAACAAAGGATCAACAGGCAGTAGTGCGTGGTGATCAAATCCTATTGCAAACCTCTGGTGATACAGTGATTGCTTGGCATAATTTTGTCTCGAGTCAGAATAGTGAGATTGCAAATCAGGTTTATGAGGAACAAACAAAACTCAATGTCCGTGGTTTGAGAAGGTACAAAAAGAAAAGTTCCAAGCAACGAGGTGCAGCATGATCAAGGGCTTAAAAGAACGAAAGTATGTTCAATCGCAGCGAAAGAGGATGGCTCCTGCGAGCTTGATATTATCGTTAGTTGTTTTTGGTTTGGTACTAGGTGCTGCCGCTGGCGTTAATAAAGGTCAATCTTTGTTCGATCTACGAAGTCTTCTAGTTGTGCTTGGAGGTACGATCGCTAGTTTAACCTTTCAATTTGACTTAGTAGCGATCTGGAAATCGGTCTCGTATCTCCTAAAATCATTTCTCGGAACTCCTGATCAAGAAGTGCGTAAGCAAATGCAGATGCTTGATATGGCTATAATTCAAGGGACTTCGATTACGGAGCTGAGAAAGCCTGATCGCCTTAGTGGTGAACTTCTGAATGACGTTGTCTATATGTTCAATCAAGGATTGTTATTTGATGAGATCGACGAATTTCTAACAGGCCGCATTAAAGATGAATACTTTGAACGCGAGATCGCAGTTGCGATTCTTCAGAAGGCGTCTATTGTGGCACCTGCATTCGGTCTTTTCGGAACAGTGATTGGTCTTGTTCATGTGATGCAGTCGATGGCAAATCCAGGGCAAATTGGCCCGGCGATGTCATTAGCACTGATGACGACAGCCTATGGTGCAGGTCTTGCAAGTGTGATCTTTACGCCGCTTGCGGGCAGGCTAGAACATCATAATGCAGTTTACCTCGAAACGCATAAGCAAATTCTGAGTAAGATTGGCGTTCTTGTCACTCGGGAAGAACGCTCGTTTGAAAGAACCCGTGATGAAGCGGAGCGGATTGCTGCATGAGGATGGATGAACTTCAATCGATGTCGGTTCACGCGAAAGAGTCGCCGACGAATGCCTTTTATCTGAGTCTTGCCGACTTGATGACGCTGCTTTGCGTCTTCTTTGCGGTGCTTGTAGGAATGAGCCGTATCGATGTTGGGCAGTTTGAACGTGTACGTACCTCGGTGAGTGGACAAACCAAGGGAACACTTGTCGAGTTGGCAAAGGATCTAGAAAAGATATCTGCGAATCAAACTGGTGTGTCCGTGCATTTAGCTAATGACGGGGTTCGCCTCGACTTCGATTCGACGGCGCTATTTGATTCGGGATCAGCTTACCTAAGAGCTGGTGCACTGACGCCGATGGAAACCATTTTGCGAAGAATTCTCTCGACCACCTATGTCGTCGATGTGGAAGGTCATACGGATGATGTGCCCTTGTATCGAAAAGATAAAGGTGGTGAGGAGCTGGAAACGAATTGGACGTTAAGTGGAAGACGTGCGGGAAGCGTGGTTTACTATTTAGCACAGTTTGGTTTTAGTGAATCGCGACTAAGGATTGTCGGATATTCGGCAAATCAACCTCGCGTTAGTATTAAAGATAAAGTGGGCGCAGAACTCGATAAGGCTCGTAGCCAAAATCGCCGTGTTTCACTACTCGTGCGTTAAAGGCAAGGATCTATGGCAAAGATGGGTTTAGATAAAATTAAACTGATTCAAGGCGAAACCATCGCGACCGGTCTCACTAAAACTGGCGGGCGAGATTGTCGATTGCGTCTTAAGCGAGAGGCTGATGGCAGCGGCTTTGAAGTCTATATTTTGGAGAATATCCCTCGTCGTGAAGAACTGCGAATTCCAAGATTTTTATTTGAGTTCTTTAGAATGTCAGTTCGTAAGGCGATTAAAAATCTTTCGGCATCGGAATTCTCCGAAGTTGCGGTTGAATTTAAGGGTCGGGTCAAATTTCGTTTTGAAGGCCAAAAAACAGGTGGAATTAAGATTGTCGCTGTCGATGAACGCGAAGGTTCAGCCGGCCAGATGCTCGTCAATGGCACCATCCTCGGCCTAATTTATGAATTGTTGAATGACGAGCGAGTGGAGCACGGAAGTGATGTTCTAAAAAGAATTTTAGCCTATCATAAGCTCTTCAAATTCACCTTTGCTGAAGGATCGGAAAGTCTTAATTCCGGTCTTGCTTTGCGTACTGATGTTCTGAGTCAGGTCGAAGATTATGTGCCACCTGTGGGACGACGTGCTGGGAAATCAGCCCTAAACTTATCTGCCACGCCTCACGCCGAGGTTGGTGGAAAATCGAAACTTAGCGCAGATGCCAAGAATGTGAAAGAAGCCGATATTAAAGTCTTTAAAAGTCGACTCGCCGAACGTGATGGCGGCAAGGCTTGGAAGGTCGACTATCAGGCTCTTTTTGCGAACAATCAGAATCGCTCTTTTGAAAGACAGCCTCGGGCCAACACCGGAGAAGAATCCAAGAAAGTTGGCGCACCACGCCATGCCTGGTTGATTCCATTGCTTGCGAGTGAGATTAAATCGGTTCGTTCTTCGTCATGGCGCTGTGAACTCGGTGTGGATGATATGAAGCTGATGCGGGAAAGCTTTTTAGAAGCTCGTGATAGTGAATATTTCCTTGGTTTTGATATTATCGATGCTATTTATAAATCGCCTTCCGGGAAATTAAAAACGTTTCGATTTCCGCTGTATTACTTACCGGTAGAGATTCAAGAGAGTGGGCGCGTTATTATCTTGAACCCTAACGATGGTGCAAGATTCTATCTCAATCATTTAGCGCTCGCGACACTAGTCGAAGCGTTTAGTCCAGAAAGTAATCCTGAGACCGCAGTCACAGATTTTTTCCAGACGGTGTTAGCTCAGTGCTTAGAAGTTCAAGGACGAATGGGTAGAATCTATCTTTCGAGGAACTTGCCTTGTAGCGAAGAGGTTTTCGAACGTACAAGAGAAGTGATGTTGGGTCTACCCGGAGAGAATGGCAAGGGTGGCATCCTTGGAACATTAGAGATTCTTGGTGTTGAATGCGATACCGATGCCGTCTTTATTTACAAATCATCTCGTGATACGGCCCCCTTGCAAAGAGCCCTCGAGCTTGATCTTGAATCGATGCAAGATACCGCGGAACGTGCCACCGAGCGATTTGTGAAGACGATTCCCGGTCGATTTTTATCGACGACGTCGAGTGCAAAGACGAAACGACCATTCTGCACAATTCCGCTTGTGCCCTCGTTTCTTCCGCCGAGCACGAGGCGACTTTTAGATAAACTGAATCATCACGATATCGTTTTGTTGGAAGGTCCTCCAGGTACCGGTAAAACTCATACCATTATGAATCTTTTGGTTCATGCGATTTGTTCAAAGAAACGTATTTTGATCGTCAGTGACCAAGAGGCAGCGATTCATGCTTTGATGGAAAAGATGGAAGGCTATATGTCAGCCGGCGATAGCAATGCTGGTTTAGACGTGATCGCACTGTGGAAGAAAGCGGTTAAAATTGTTGATCGTGTTGACGGGGGGTACAAAGACCTGGGTCAGTTCTGTCGAACAGTCGAAGAATGTCTCGGTACTGCAAATGCAGCGGAAGTTTACGGCGAGAGTCTCATTCAACCTCCCTCCAATTCCGATATGGAGCGAATCGATCGAGAAATTGAAACTCTTAAGGCTGCTATCTCGAAAGTCATGACTGCTCGCCTAGGTCCCGGTTCTGATCTGCGTAAAAGAGTGAGTCCAAAGCGAGGGCATGCAACTACTACGGATGATATTGACGCCTTCGTTGCCTTCTTGCGTTTTATGGGTGGTGGAAGTCAAAATGGCCAAAGCAATACCAAAAATCGCGATATTTCCGCGAAAAATGCGGCCGCTGCGAGAAAGATGATTCGACAGTTCGTTGTTGGACGCGAATATCTCGGCGCGATATCTGATCCCTCACTTTATAGCTGGTTTGATTTGCCAACGAAACCAAGTGCGGATGATATTCATAGGCTCGACAGTGCGGAAGGACTTATTAAAAAACTGATTCGCATGAGTCCAAAATCCACCGTGGCCCTTCAAGATGCTCTTGCTGGTTCGCCGGGCACTCGCTTGCAAAAACATTTTATGGAGTTATGGGTAAAGCTATTTCCAACGACCGATGGTGGTTTGAAAAATGCACTCCGCGTAGCGCGGAGTCTTATACAGCATCCGGCAAAAGCGCATCTTAAATCGCTATTGGGTATTGTTAGGGACCAACGTTCGATTCTAAAGGTTTTTCCAACTTTAGAGGCGGGGGTGACGCGACAGTTACAATTGATTCATGAGGCTTTGGCGCCTGGTTATAAAGGTGCGACACCACTTTCTTTGGAAGTCTGCCGATTTGCGACAAGTCGATCTTTTGTCTTTGGTCATCCTGTTCATAGGCTGCCGTCGATTCAGGAGTTCTTAGAGCGTCTTGAAATTTTAGAAACAGAGCGGAGTCAGCTTGTTCGTCAGCTGTTCATTGCGAGACTGGCTCAGATCGCGACAGGTGCCCAGGCAAGTAAGGATGGTGGTAGCAATGCTCTCACTCAAATTGCTGGCATGCTACATGGTCTAAAAAGTCAGGAGACTTTAGAGGGTGGAATTGGTGTTTGGCGTGAGCTCCAAGAAAAGCTCATCACGACGTTCCCCATCTGGATGTGTCGTAAACAAGCTGTCTCGTTCTTATTCCCTTGCAAAGAGAAAATGTTTGATCTGGTTATTGTCGACGAGGCAACTCAGTGTCGAGTCGATGATGCGCTTCCACTGATGTTTAGAGCTCGTAAAGTTATGGTTGTGGGCGATGACAAACAGACGGTCTTAGCTAAAAACTCGGTCATCGATGACTATCTTTTCGCAGAATTCAACTTAGATGAACATTTGCGTGGCACGCAGGCTCGCGGCATCA
>CAZUYQ010000004.1:19706-34154 GCA_964624705.1 uncultured Polynucleobacter sp. | reverse complement strand
CGGAGGCAGTCATATTTTTGGTCTGGTTAAAGGGATTAAGGAAGCAGGTGTAATGTTGGATGAGCATTACCGCTGCCCGCCCGATATTATCGAATACAGCAATCGTTATGTTTACAATAGCGAACTAAAAGTCATGCAGTGGCGCCGTCTTGGCCAACCGCGTGCGATGACTGTGGATTGGAGCGAGCGAGATCGTCCTGATAGCGCAAAACCAGAAAACGGTGCATTTAAGGGCATTGAAACTGATATGGTGGATCGCTTCTTTTCCTATGTTGAGAAATCCATCAAAGAAATTGAACGCGAAACCGGTAAACGTATCAATATGGAACAAGACGTTGCGCTATGTTATTTCTTGCTTAAGAACGAACCTTATGTGAAAGCAAAGAAGGCAGAATTCCTAACCCGTCTGGATCGTGGCAATGATGTTCTTGATGGTGCTGGTGCTGCGTTACAAGGTAAAGAGCGTCCTTATATATTTTATCTCTGGGATATTTCTCGCGGCAATATGATGGCATTCCGCCAAGGTGACGATCCCGATAAACGTAAGGGTGAATTGAATGTGCTTATGAGTCGGCCAAAAAGTCGGTCGTTCCACTATCTGCACAAGAACTTTGATCAGCTTGATCATGACAAAGCTTCAATTACGGATTTCTTGTGGACGGCTTGGAAGAGGCAGCAGGAGGGTGATTCCAAGAAAGACTTTGTCGAACGAGTCAAGCAGCCAGGGCCTGCATTTATTCCTTGGCGCCGGTCATCAGGCTCTTTGATGCTTGCCATTTTAAATCATCTCAAAGCAAACGGCAGCATATTGCCCGCGATGAAAACGGGAACTCAAACCGGTGTGGTCGTTGGCGATCCACGATTTAAAGTCGATGTGGTCGTGAACCACGAGGGTGCTAGTATTGGGGTCATCGATCTCTGTGGATTTGATTGGCATGAAAACTGTGCAGATGATGTGATCGATTATTATTTTCAGTTAAAACGTGCGGAGCCCAAAATTCGGCCCGTGTTTTTATTTATGCATGAACTTGCAGATGAAAGAAGTCGCGCATTTATGCGTCTGTTGGCCCGATTTAGGTAATATTTCCTTTATAAAATTTAGGTAAATTTGGCATTATTGAGCTTTCTCACTTGACCGTCACGGACATGTTGGATACTCAATAGGACGTTCCAAAGATGATTTTTAGTTATTTTTCCCATATAAGCTGGCGATTGGGCTGGCGTTTCTACCGGGCACCGTAATGCCCGTCTATGAGGTAAGTATGAAAAAGTGCATTTTGGCGTCCATTTTAATCACATTGTCTGCATGCGGACAAACCCCCTCAAGTTCAGAGTCGTCGCTAGAAGGTCGTTCGTATACTACGAATGACTCGCGGTATCCTCGTTCACCGAATTTAGAGATGACTCCTGGTACAGTTTGTAAGAATGCAAGTTATCAACGTTATCCCGAGCGCATTAATTATTGCAATCGTGATGTAGAGCCACAGTTAAAAGCCGAAATTTTTGTTCATTATGACAATGAACTTGGTTTCAAAACCAGAACTTTTCCTCGTGGCGAATTTAAGATCGATCACCTCATTCCTCTTTGCCTCGGTGGCGGTAATGACGAAGAAAACCTGTGGCCACAACACGAGTCTATTTTCCGTTACACAGATCCTATCGAGCCGTATCTTTGTAGTTTGTTGGGCGAAGGAAAATTGAAGCAAGCGGAAGCGATCCAGATCATTCAAGAAGTTAAACAAGCTCCTGAAACCACCGATGCTCGTATGAATAAATTGCAATCGCGCTTTTTTAGCAAAAGATAGTTGATTCAGTGAATTCTCAGGAAATTATGTTTGCGCCAGATGTTTTTCTCGACTCGGACTTAGTAGACTCTAAGGAAGACGTGAATTGCGCTGGCGCAATTTTTCATATCATACGTCCAGGCAATACAGATCAATTAATCGAAGTTGCCGCTGAGCGGCATCAGTTTGAAAAATCTCGATATATGCCTTATTGGGCAAATATCTGGCCGGTGTCTCGCTATTTGGCTTCCTATCTTTTGACGATGGATTGGCCGAATGCTGCGCAAAATATTTTAGAGCTGGGCTGTGGATTGGGTTTAGCCGGTCTTGCCGCATTAAAATGTGGTCAGCACGTAACCTTTAGCGATTACGATCTTGCCGCTCTCCGTTACGCGAAACGTAATGCGGAGGAGAATGGATTTACTCATTTTTCCACCATGCCCTTGAACTGGCAGTATCCAAAGCCTGAGAAATTTTCTCTTATTATTGGGTCCGACCTAACGTTTATGCCAGCACTTGTTCCACATCTAGTTTCTGTATTTCGCGAAATGCTAGCGCCTGATGGCAGAATTATTCTTGCCGATCAAAATCGCATTCAGCCAGAGGAATTTACCAAGTTATTAGCGGCTAATGGGTTTAAAACAGAGTTTCTGTCGTTCCCTGTCTCTGAAGAATGGGCTTGGAATGCGAGCGGAAGCCTTTATCAGATTGAGCACCTATAAAAATGAAGAAACATGGATGGATTCGCCGTAGCATTGTCCCGGTTTTAACAACCTTGGTTGTCTTTGTTGCCATGCAGTCATGGCAGACGAAGGACATGCCAAAGGGAGTGGCAACGCAATTTAGTGCCGTAGAACTTAAATCTGGACAGAGCAAATCTTTCCCATCTGCCGATGGCCGGGTCGAAATTCTTTATTTTTTTGCACCTTGGTGTGGTGTTTGTAAGCTTAGCTCTAAGAATGCAGAGCGAGTTGTGGCATGGTTGCCGCGTGTTCATCTCACATTTGTTGGCCTTGACTATGATCTTCCTGAAGAGGTGTCTGCTTTTGTTGCCGACAACCATTTAACTTCAAGTGTTGTTTTAGGAAATTCTCAAATTCAATCGGAATGGCGGATTAGCGGCTATCCAAGTACGGCTATTATAAACTCTCGCGGTGAAATTTCTTCCTGGTCGATAGGCTACTCAACGGTCGTTGGTACGGTGATCCGCGTTCTTTTAGCTCAAATCGGTGTATAATTTGTAGATGGTCGTAACGAGTTGTGTCCAGGTATATGGACATAGGAGCGTTCGTGGACAATCTATCAGATTTATCATCGAGACCTGATCCATCAGTCGAATGTTTTATTGAGTCCGACCGAACTCTCGTTCAGGCGGCGAAGGGTATTAAAATTCTGAGTACGCTTGGTTGGGCGGAGCATCACTGTGATGAGTTCCTCCAGAGCTGGCACAGCGGAAATGTTAAAATACCTCAAATCTCATATCCCAAGTTTGATTACAGTGAAGAACGAGCTGCACTTCGCAAAATTATTACTTCTACCAATGAAGACCATCCTGTCGGTTGGTATGTTGTAAAGACTGCCCAGAGTTATCATATCGCTGCCCAGATGCTTGAAGGCTTAGGAACTGCTGCGTTCCGCGAATGTAGTGAGTTGCTTTATGGGAAGCCAGATTCTCATATCGGCAAACTTTCAAATCTTAGTTTGGCAGATGATTTTATCAAAATTACCGATGATTTTGCCGCCATTCTTGATTTGCAGGATGAAGAAGATCATATGAGCAGTGAGGAGATGGCCTCAAATATCCGGCAGCGAGCAGATATGTTTTTTAAGGATTATAGTATTAAGGTCATTGTCGACGATGATCTTAGCTCTAAAGCGGCGGCAGGGTCTGAGCGGGTTAGGCTTCGCGGCCAGACAAAATTCTCTTCTAATGAATTAGAACAGCTTCTGCAGCATGAAGTCTATGTTCACTCGGTGACTATGTTAAATGGCCGTAAGCAGCCTTATCTTAAGAGTATGGGTCTTGGTTCGCCGCGGACGACTGCGACGCAGGAGGGGCTTGCGACGTTTGCGGAACTTATCACGGGTACGATGGACCTTGGCCGACTTCGTCGCATTGCCTTGCGTATTAAGGGTATCGATCATGCGCTAAATGGTGCCAATTTTGTCGAGACTTTTAAGTTTTTCCTCGATTCGGGTCAAAGTGAGCGCGAAAGTTTTCAATCCGCCGCGAGAATATTCAGAGGTGGAGACATCAACGGAAGAAACGTTTTTACTAAGGATTGTGTCTATTTAAAGGGTCTTCTATCGGTCCACACTTTTCTTCGAAAAGCCATTCAGGAACGTAAGATTGACTACCCGCAGCGGCTTTTTTCGGGTCGTCTTGCGGTCGGTGATATTGTTCGATTTGACGATGCATTCAATGACGGCTGGATTGCACCAGGAAAATATTTAGCCCCTTGGGCGGCGAATCGACAAGGACTTGCGACTTATTTATGCTATAACGCTTTCTCAAATAAGTTGCGTCTGGAAGATGTGAAACTTGAAGACTTCACAGATGACATCATTGATCCTGCAGCCGTGGATTAAGTTGTGACTGGTTCTTTAAAAGCATGGACTCATATAGCATTAATGCGAGGCGAAGGCTGGTTAGCGGCAGATTTGCCCGGCCATCTTATATTGCGAAGCGCGGCTGTTAGCATCCCACAGCAAACGCTCCATGCAGACGTTTTGACGATCGACCCATTTGCGGGCACTGCAAATTTGCGAACTCCTAAAGCTGACGTCACAAACCTTAAACTGGCCATAATTGGGCCCTGGGCTCTAGTCGATCTAAATCATGCGTTGAATCAAATTGCCCATTTCCCAAAGATTGTTACCTCGAGACATGTTGGCGTCTTAGATGCCGGTGAGATGGAAAAAAGCATAAACCAGCACTTCAAGGAAGAAGATTTAATTGTTGTTGGCAATTGCGGCTGGTTCGACAATCATTGGTGCGCAAGCCCCCTTGGGCTTCGTGGGTCTACAGGTCGGTGGTTGCAGTTCATGGCTGTGGGTGGAAATGGTGGCCTTGCATTTCCGAATCAATGCACGCACGAGGGAATTGCTTTTAAAGACATATCCCATGAAGTGACGGAATCTCAGATACTGCAATCGTTAAGCGACGCCATTGCTGTGAGATATCCACAAGTGGCCGGCAAAACTATAATTATTGGCAAACAGGATTTACGAGCAGCGGCCTTATTAGTTTTAATCCGTAAGGCCTTCGGTCCATATAACTTAAGTATATATTTTTCAGAGTCGCCCCTTCCTGCATGGAAGCGTCTTGCTCAGCATCTTAACGCAACGATTATTTCTGCTTTAGACAGGAATTATTCTGGCACTGTCGATGTCGATTCTTTTCTATTTTTGCTTGAGGGTTGTGATCTAAATGATCTAATAACTCAGATTAATCTTAGCTCGCGAGTTATTCCCGAAAGCTTGAAATAGAGATGAATATCAGCAAGAAGCGCTTAAGCGCCGAGAGTTACTTGAATTTTATCCCGTAAACCTAGTAAGTAAACGTCAGCAGGTGTTTGCTTAAGCTGTTCTTCAATCAAGATCAGGGCAGCTGTGTGATTTTTTATTTTGATATGAGCGTGGATCAACATCTGCATAGCTTTGCGTCGAGGGAAATAAGTCGATTCTAGAAGATACTCGCAAAGTTTCACCACATGACCATAATGCCCCGTCGTAGCTAAATGATGGGAATAGGCTTCCACATAGTCGCTGCGCAGGGGATCTTGTCTGATGGCAAGTGCTAAAAGTGATCGTTCTAAGGCATAGAAACCTTTAATGGAGCAGAACCTTGAGGCGATAAAGTAGAATTGATGATCAATGGCCCATTTATCACGATGAGCCCACCAAAGTTCAAGAATATTTACCATTCCCTGACTAAACTGATAGCGTGCTGCCAAAACTCCAGCTCGTAGCAGTCGTTCTGCGGAGAGATCTGAAAGCTTGGGTAGTCTTGATACAAGAGTATGAATGGCAGCATCTGCTTCCTCCCTCAGGTATTGGCACCGCGCCGAGGCCACTGTGATAGCTGCATCAAATGTCTGATAACGGCTATTGAAATAGTCGAGAAACGAGTCGAATTTTGTCGCATCTTTAAGCCTCGCATAACCCATCAAATGCTCGACATTTGACCAATATATTTTCGAGGGATCACTGAGGATTTGCGTGCAAGCGATTTCTAACTGCAAGGCGTCGGGCGCAACTGTATTTGTAAGATTTTCTTTCGCCGGAGCCCGCAGCTCCTCCAAAATTTTTCTCTCAGCCGATTCATGAGTGACGAAATCAAAGGCTTCATGAAGCGCAGAGCGGAAGCGTTCGCGGTTGCGATCAAAAAGAATGGTCTTATCAACAAAGATATCGGACGCTCGTTCTCTGAACGTTTTTAGATGCTCCTCGCCGGGAACCACCACGACAACAGGAATGCGTTTCAGTGCGCGTAATTCTAAATGCATCCGCAGAAATAATTCGGCCGATTCTGAGTGTTTGTCGTACCAAATAAGCAGGCAGTCAGTTCCATGTCCTCTGACAAATGCGATCGCTTTTGCGGCGTCATCAGCCTTATCATGATATTTAAATTTATTCTCAGTTAGAAATTGGGTGAGTTCGTTGGACCGCGCCTGATCAGCAACATATAGGAGAATATGTTTTTGTGTGCTTGGATCAAGACCTCGCTTAAACGACGCCTGGCGTTGTGCTCGTTCATCCCACGCAGCCTTAATTTCATCGATAAGATGCTTGCCCCGTAACCTTGGCAAAGGTTGATCTGCTAACATTCGCAGACCACAGTTTGCCAAATCACTGGTGAAATCGTCGTAGGTGTCTGGCACTAGGAGGGCGAGTTCGGTTTTTAATTTCTCGCTCTCAATAGGAATATCGAACCAAGCAGCAATATGGAGGAGTCGAGAAGGTTTTGCTGCCAAGGTATCGACGCGAATCTTCGAAGTTGTAACTGCATAGACAGAGCCCTTTGGTGCAGCATTGCCCTGGGCCCAGTTACTAATAATTTCGTGACCAGTGTTAGCCCGACCATCCCATTGGACAAACACAGCATCAGCAGTGAGAGCCGATTTAAGAAAATCATTGAGATTTTTTGAAAGATGAATGCACTCGATCGCCATCCCTGCATCGCGAGTAATTTGGATCATGTTGTCGGCTAAATCTTGGCTAATATATCCAAGGATAAGATGTACTTTGCGAGGCTGGGTTTTTGATACCATGATTCGCTAAGGTCCTCTGATGGTTCGCTTTAATAAATAGACTAAGCATCAAGTGGCTTACCTATTTATTATAGCCGAAACTCAGCGGGCTTGCCCGGATATGAACGCTGAAGCAGATCTTATGAAAAACCTTGGTAAAAATCGCAGTGATTGTACAAGGAACCAATTGAGCCTGCCGTCGATAACTAAGGATCTTCCAGCTAACATGCCGTTAATGCCATGTTCGGCACATTTTCTTGAATCGGCCATAAATAGCGATTTTAATCGAGACTGCTGCATACCTGCGCGATCGAAGAACTCGGTGCGAGTTGGACCCGGACAAAGAGTGGTCAGGGATACGTTTGTTCCGCGTAGTTCATGGCTCACGGCCTCACCCAGAGAAAGGACAAATGCCTTCGATGCGTAATAGCCTGCCATATGTGGACCTGGTTGAAATGCTGCCGTTGATGCCACATTAAGGATGCGTCCGTCTCCGCGCTTTATCATGTCAGCTATGAATAACCTGGTTAAACTTGTTAAGGTACTAACGTTTAACTGAATCATCTCTTCAAGTGCTTGCAGTGAATTTGTCACTAGGTCGCCATAGACACCAAAGCCAGCGTTATTAATCAATACATCGATTGATAATTTCCGAGCTTCGATTGCACGGTGAAGCTCACTAGCACTTTTCGGCAGTGAGAGATCCATCGCGATGACATGACATTGAACCTGGTTCTTGGCCGCGATGATTTCAGCCAGAGAGTGCATACGCTCCGCATTGCGGGCGACAAGCACCAAATTATAACCGTGCTCCGCCATTAAATGACAGAAGTCGACGCCAAGTCCTGCGGATGCACCGGTTATAAGTGCTGTAGGCAAAATTGATTCTTTCTAATCTCAAACGTTAAAACGGAATTCCATAACGTCACCATCCTGCACTACATAGTCGCGGCCTTCGGTGCGTAGGAGACCCTGCTCTTTTAGTTTTGCTTTGCTGCCGATTTTTACAAGATCGGGGATCGCATAAACTTCTGCGCAAATAAATCCACGTTCAAAGTCACTGTGGATCTTTCCTGCGGCTTGTGGGGCTTTGTCGTTCTTATTGATGGTCCAAGCGTGAACTTCTTTTTCACCTGCGGTGAAATAAGTTTGCAAAGCTAAGGTATCGTAGCCAGCACGAATCAATCGATTCAGGCCGGGTTCTTTGAGACCAAGCGAATCCAACATTTCTTTGCGAGACTCGCTGTCAAGCTGACGGAGCTCTTCTTCAATTTTTCCGCTGATTAAGACCACTTTAGCGTTCTCGTTTTTTGCGCGTTCTTTAACGATCTTAGTGTACTCGTTATCGATTTCGCCACTGCACATGTCTTCGTCGACATTGCAAACATAGAGAATAGGTTTTGCTGTGATCAAATGCATATCACGCCATGAGTCGCTAACTTCTGGAATCTCGCCGATGAACTCTTTTAGGCGGAATGTGCGTGCCGGCTTTAGACCTTGAAGATGGCTCGCCAGAGCTTCCAGCATCGCGACAATGGCGGTATATTTTTTATTTATACTTTTATTGAGCTTGCGAGCCCGTTCGAGTGCGGCTTCAACGGTGCTAATATCAGCAAAGATGAGTTCGGTGTCGATGGTCTCAATATCGCGATTCGGATTCACAGAACCATCGACATGGATAATATCCGAGTTGTCAAAACAGCGCACCACATGAGCGATAGCATCGGTACTACGAATATGGCCAAGGAACTGGTTACCAAGACCTTCACCAGTACTTGCGCCGCGAACGAGACCTGCGATATCAACAAACTCCATCGACGTAGGAATCACGCGTTGAGTCTTGATGATATTGGAAATCATATCAAGACGCGGATCTGGAACATCAACACGTCCGACGTTTGGTTCAATCGTACAGAACGGATAATTTGCCGACTCGGCACCTGCAGCCGTTACCGCGTTGAAGATAGTTGATTTGCCAACGTTAGGTAGGCCGACGATTCCGCATTTAAAACCCATGTTAAACCTCTATCTAATCTAGTGACTAGGAACGCATATTCGTAAATTGAAGTGGAAACTTAAGTTCTTTTGATTTGAGCATGGTCATAGTTGCCTGGAGTTCATCAATGCTCTTACTGATAACACGTAGTTGCTCGCCCTGCGATTCAGTCGTGACTTTGATTTTACTGTCTTTAATGAGTTTATTGACTTCTTTCATCTCTTCTTTTTCGAGATTTGCTTTTAAATCGACGGATTGGCGGAGCATATTACCGGTCGCAGATTCTTCGGTATTAAACTTAACAGCACGAAGATCAATGCCTCTCTTAGACATCTTCCCTGAAAGAATCTGCTGAATGGAACGAAGTTTCATTTCATCGTCAGCCATAATTTTAATTTTCTTAGCGGTCTTGTCGAGCTCAATGGAAGATTTGCCACCTTTAAAGTCGAAGCGTTGGTCGATTTCTTTTGCGGTCTGATTTACAGCATTCTCAACTTCCATGAGATTGACTTCACTGACAATATCGAATGATGGCATCGTGTTGGGACCTCCTGAGGAAAGAAACGCCGATTTTGGGGTTTGAAAGCTATTAGACCGGCCAAACTAATGCAGATCTCGAAAATCAACAACCTCTATTGATACCTTAGGCTCAAAGCTATAACCCCTTGCGATCACATGGAAAGCTGGTCTTTGGGGCAGAGGCTTGCGGATTAGGTGGTCTCGGACTATGATTTAGGACTGGCAAAGGTCGCCAAATTATGCGATGACCATGGTCCCGTTTCGGTCTTAAAGCTGCTGCGGGGATGTTTCAAATGGTCCAAATTATTATTTAGTAGTAATTTATATTAGTAAATTTTCCAGAAAGGTAAGGAATTCCAATGCCCGGCATTCGCCTCAGAGAAGGAGAAGCATTTGAAGGTGCTCTGCGTCGTTTTAAGAAGCAGTGCGAAAAGGCAGGAGTTTTGAGCGACGTGCGTAAGCGCGAGCACTACGAAAAGCCCTCCATCAAAGCAAAAAAGAAATCGATCGCTGCTCGTAAAAGAGCCGCTAAAAAAAGCCGTAAATTCGGTTAATTTTTCGATTTAGTACCTATCAATAGGTGCCTACAGATTAAGAGTCAGGCTGGCTTCCGCAAGGTAGCCGGCCTTTTTCTGTGTTTTTTATTTTGTAACTGTTCAGCATGTTTTCGACCGCAACGGCAATCACCTGTCATGACTGCGTTATTTGCTGTGAGTCGGTGCTCACGTACCAAAAGTACGCTCCGCTCCGATTCTCGCAAAACCTGGTCCTGACAAGCTCTGCTCGTTGCACGCAGTAAAATGTGCTGAATAGATACTTTATTTTAATGAATATTCCTTAGTTTATGATTTTGACAGCCGTCTGCGACAGACATAGGATGGCCCTTGTGGATCATCATCATATTAGTTCATTGCCTCCCCGGTGAACGGAGCTCGGCCATGCAACAGCAGCGAAATACATTAGACGACGCAAAACGTCGCATCATCACCCGTGTTTCATTGGAAGCGCTGATTGGTGAGACAGTTGCTTTAACACGTCGAGGTACAAGGCTGACAGGGCTCTGTCCTTTTCATGCTGAGAAGTCTCCAAGCTTCTATGTGTTCGACGATCATTTTCACTGCTTTGGTTGTCACGTCCATGGTGATGCGATCACCTTTGTTCGCAAAACACGTGACATGTCCTTTGTTGAGTCCCTAAGATTTCTGGCTGCAAAATATGGAATTGAGGCTCCCGAGCTTGAGGAAAATGCCCGTTATCAGCAGCGTCGCAACGAGCAGGCAGCGCTCTCGCAAATTATGGTGGCGGCCCAGGATTTTTTTGTAACGGAATTGCAAACAGAGCGCGGCGCACCTGAGCGTCAGTACTTGCGAGACCGTGGTTTTAGTGACGAAAATATTATTGCCTTTGGCTTTGGTCTCACTGCGGGTGAACATTTTGGTCTCGTGCGGCATTTGCGGGGCCTGCGTTTCCGTGATGAAGATGTCATGCGGGTAGGTCTTGGTGCGGTCTCGGATAAGACCGGCAAGATGTATGATTTCTTTCGCCAGCGTATAACGATTCCTATTCGTGATCCAGCAGGCAGAGTGATTGCGTTTGGTGGTCGGACCACAGTGAACGACGCCGCTAAATATAAGAACAGTATGGCGACTCCGTTGTTTGATAAGAGCAATGTTATGTTTGGTTTAGATCGCGCCAAGGACGCCATTAAAGACCAGAGGCGCGCGATTATTGTTGAAGGCTATATGGATGCGTTGTGTCTATGGCAAGAAGGTTTTCCAGAGGCAGTGGCCTGTATGGGGACTGCTTTGACTGTCCGCCAATTGAAGCAGCTCTACACTCATGGTAAATGCAGCGAAGTTATTTTGCTCTTAGACGGTGACCGGGCCGGACAGGTTGCAACACTCGAGGCCATTGAAACATCCTTAGAGATTCCAGAATTAAGAATTCGCGCAGCTCAGCTCTCTGGTGGTGATGATCCAGATACCTTTGTGCGGTCTAATGGCCCTGACGCCTTGCGGGCGGTATTAGACAAGGCCCCTGATCTCATTGATGCAGTTGTTTCTTCACGGCTTAAAAATATTTCTCCTGCGGCGATTCCAAAGTTGGTGGCGGACGAATTTGTTCCCTGGTTATCGCGAATACCTGATGCAATCAAACGCGGGTTTCTTTTGACCAATATTGCAAACCGTACTGGCGTACCCATTGATATTTTGACGAGGCAGTTAAGATCTCTGACTCAGGGCAGAACAGATGGACCCCCAAGGCCGATGCAGCGTGCGGCTGCCGTTGCAGCTCCTGCAGAACCTGGCGTGGTGATGATGCCGACCCGCCCGTTGACGCCCGTGGAAGAAGGATTTATTGGTCATCTTTTTCATGCAAAGCCTGGTGAGATTGATGTGGCGTTGGCGAGCGAATTTGCGCTACGTGAAATGCAGCTAGAGCCTTTGTGGGAGGCGTTTGCACGAGCACTGCTTGGAACTCTTTCGGAGCACCGTACTCCCATGGAGGATGCTCCGACGATTCTAGCTCAGTTTACGCCTGAAGAAGTGCGAATTTTAAATCGAGTTACCGGCAGCAATGTGGTGCCTTTTGAGTGCGCAGATCGTGGCGCGCGACTTGCAAAATTGATCTTAGAGGTCAAACGCCAGACCCTTCAAAAGTCGATTGCGGCGATGAAACAACAGGTCCAAATTGCTGGGGCTCAGGCCCCTGAGACTGTCGGCGAAATTTTAATGCAAATAGTTGCCCTGAACCGGACATTGACCGAGGTCCAGACAAAATTGACCCAATAAGCTACATATGGTTTTGTATTTATTGGACAATTAAATGTCTTCCGGGGCAAAAATCGCAGCAGAAATTCCATGCGCAAAAATCGTGCCGTTTGATCCGAAGCCCATAAAACCATTGCTTATTTTTTTGGTGTTGAGGTAGGATCGGGAGCTTTAAACCGCAGGTGGCTTGGTATTCAAAGACGCGCATCTTTTAATTATGATGCCCTTTGCAATGAACCCTATCGAAGTATAGAGCGCATCGGTGGACCGTGTTCACTTTCTCTGAGGGAGAGAAGATCCAATGCCAAAAAAAACGTCTTATACAAAATCGCAAACGAAACCGGGCAGCAAAAAGCCCATAAAAGTTTCCGAGAAGAACCAAGCTGAAACTTCTACGAGTAAAGTCGGTGCGGCAAAGTCAGTCATGTCAAAAGTTTTGAAAACTGTGCGAGATGCGGCGTTGCGTCCTTCAGCAACACTTGCAAAAGACGCAAAATCTGGTAAACCTTCGCTCCCCCAAAAAAACTCTTCACCGGCAGCAAAGAGCACCATGACAAAAGATGTAGCTAAAACGACGATCCTTAAGCGTGCTGACAAAGTTGCAATTCGCAAAGACCCAGTTGAGATGGCTGCTACTAAAAAAGCACCTTCTGCGCCTGCGAAGAAACCCGAAGCAAAACCTACTGCGAAACCTGTTACGGTTATCACAAAAAAAGCAGGTCAGCCGAATGCGAAGCCTGCAGTGGCAGCCAAAGCTGCAGCGCAAAAACCTGCTGCTAAAGTAGAAGCTTCCAAGAGCGATAAAGACAAACATGCAAAATCTGGTGTGAAAGTCGAAGCTGGGAAGACAGATAAAAAACCTGCTGCCCCGGTTAAACCGATTGTCATGAAGCCACAAGTGACAAAAACTCACGAAGAAATCGACATGGCAAGCATGGCTGGTCGTCGTGGTCGTCCACCAAAGGCGGGGGCTCCGGAAACTGGTGCAAAACCAGCTGCGACAAGCGCAAAAACTGCTGGTGGTATGGAGCTTCACAAGATTATCGATGGTCTTGTGAAACAAGCAAAAAAAGCTGGAACGATTGCGTTCAAAGATATTGAAGGCGCATTCCCAAAAGGTGCGATTAACCCAGATATCTTGGATGATGTTATCGTTGCCCTCGGTGACCGCGGGATTGAAATAGCTGATGCTCGTGGTGCAGCTGGTGACCGTAAAGGCGCATCTGGTGATGACGAGCTACTTGGCGGCATTGAAGATGACGCAGATATCGGCGGCGATTCTGATGCCGCTGAAGCGGAAGCTGAAGACGAAGAGGGCGGTGTTGCTGCTCCTGCTGTAGTTGACACAAGCGATACTTCACTTGGCAAATCAAATGACCCTGTTCGGATTTACCTCCGTAAAATGGGTAGCGTTGCTTTGTTGTCCCGTGAGGGCGAAGTTGTTATCGCGAAGAAAATTGAAAATGAAGAAAATCGCATCCTGGAACGCTTGCTAACTATTCCTTTGGGAATGGACGCAGTCGTCAATTGTGCGAAAGGTTTCGTTGCTGGCGAAGTTCGGATGAAAGGTTTCATCAAGGGTTTTGATGATGATGAAGCTTCTAATAACGAACAAGAGCACATGGACAAAGTCCGTGAGCAAACGATTGAGTTCCTAAAGATTAATGATGAATTTGAAGCTGCCTACAAAAAGTCGGCTTCGAATCCGAAGATGGCTGCGAAAGCCGATCAAGTGCGTGCAAGAATGTTCCAAGCCCTCAAAGACTTGAACATTAACCGTAAGATTCTAAGCGGCGCGATCAATCAGATGGCGCAGTTTGCAAACGCTCTGCGTGAAGCAACTCAAGATATGGAATACTACGCGCGTCGTTTGCAAACGAACGTTGGTGATCTTGGAACCTACATTAAATCGGGTAACAATAAGCCTTATGGTTCTGCTGGTGATCGGGAATGGTTGCGTATTGTTCGTAACTTCCAAGCTGCGGAAGAAACTTGCCAGCGCGTGACACAACAAACGCAGATGCCGGCCGACTACTTGATGTCGACATACCGTGTTCTAGCACAAATGCAACAGGCTGCTGAGAACGCAAAACGTGAGTTGGTGGAAGCCAACCTTCGTCTCGTGG
>CAZUYQ010000004.1:15731-19696 GCA_964624705.1 uncultured Polynucleobacter sp. | reverse complement strand
GTCGATTGCAAAAAAATATACCAACCGTGGCCTACAGTTTCTTGATTTGATTCAAGAGGGCAACATTGGTTTGATGAAAGCAGTTGAGAAATTTGAATACCGTCGTGGCTATAAATTCTCGACCTATGCGACCTGGTGGATTCGGCAGGCGATTACGCGTGCGATTGCCGACCAAGCAAGAACCATTCGTATTCCTGTGCATATGATTGAGACGATCAACAAAATGATTCGTACTAGCCGTTATCTTGTTCAGGAGATGGGCCGCGAGCCGACACCTGAAGAGATTGCAGCGCGTATGGATATGTCGGTCGATAAAGTGCGTAAGGTTCTAAAGATTGCGGTTGAGCCGATTTCGCTTGAGACGCCAATCGGTGAGGAAGAAGATAACCATATTGGTGATTTCCTCGAAGATAAGTCGCAGTCTAGTCCTAGTGAGAGCGTGATGTCTGGAAGTCTGTCGGATCAAACCCAGAAGGCTTTAGCGACATTAACTCCGCGTGAAGAGAAAGTATTGCGTATGCGTTTTGGTATCGGCGAGAAGAGTGACCACACTCTTGAAGAAGTCGGCCAGAATTTCGACGTGACACGGGAACGTATTCGTCAGATCGAAGCGAAGGCGTTGCGAAAACTTCGTCATCCGAGCCGTAGTAAGAAATTACGTGCTTTTATTGAAGGATAAATTTGATATCATTTGTGCCGAGTCGTTTTAGTTCGAAAGAGCAAAAGCAATTCGGCACAAATAGTTGAAGTTGATGTGGGTTGTTTAATTCGTTTTTATTTTGTTTTGTTCTCCCCTCAAGGGGCCCATAGCTCAGTGGTTAGAGCGGCCGGCTCATAACCGGTTGGTCGCCCGTTCAAGTCGGGCTGGGCCCACTACTTCTTTCTCCTTTAAAATCATTGAGTTGCAGAGATTGCTGAATCGAGTCGAATGACGTTTTTTGGCGTTTCATGACCATTTTGTGACCACGACATTTTTTGCCCTGGCGACTAAGCGTGGGTCGCGAAGGGCGCCTTTTAGATCATCAATATAGGACTCAAACAGATCTAGTTGTGACCTGGATCTTCCAGCTGTGCTTTTAACCTCTCGATCTCTTGCCGCCGTTCATAATGCTTGAATTCGTCCGCACTTGAGGCGAGCGCTGGCAAGGGGAGATTCTTGTTTTGTAATAACGCTCAATTCGTAGCTGATGCAGGTCGATTGTTTTTTTATCTATGCTGTAGTAGCCGGCGGCTAAGCGTTCCAGGGATTTCATCTGCTGCGACGGCTCTTGCCGGTCATAACGTGCTTTTGATACAGACTGGTACTTCTCATGATTCTTTGGAGTTCGTCTTTAACTTTTTGCGTATCCTCTTCGCGACACTCAATAGCAATTTCATCATGGATGCAGTTTACCAATCTTGGGCGAAGGTTATCATCAATCCATCTTTCGCGGCCCACTTCCTAAACTCAATCATTGCGATTCTGGTGATGTCCATGGATGAAGACTGTATCCTGTAAGAAATCATCTCACGCCGCATTTTATCAAATCCATAATAGACCAAGCGTTGTTTGGGACGGAAGCTATGGAAGATTAAATGAATCAACGAATGTTTAAGACTCATGAACGGCGCCTCGCTGAGCTCGCTTGATGGAGCTTTTCCAGGATTCCACATTGAGAAGATGGGGCTGCTCGCGATCAGCGTCGAATCATTAAAGATTTGCCGGAGATCTTCGCGATTCGTCGATCGGCCATCTTCTTTGAGGAGATCTTGAGGATCAGCATGTAATCTAAAGACATCAAGCAACTCGCCAAATTCCCATTTCGTTTTATCAACTTTAAAGGGCAACGGAGTTAGAAGTTTTATTCGACTAATTCGTGTTGGCAAAATATTCAATGCGTCTTGTGACATTGCAGTGCAGAAGAAATGCATAAGATACCAATTATCCTTAAATTTGACATATGCCCGTGTTTCGGAGAGATGTGATAAGCAGCCGACAAGGCATTTTCGACCAAAGAGATTGTAAGTTCCTTTGTTTGTGATGAGGTCTTCTTCGATTCTCTGTTGGAAAGATTGGATTTCAGGATAAGCGCGGTGAAATTTGTATAGAAATTGCCCCACCTGATCTTCGCTAAACTGTTGTGGATACTCATTTTCAACCATCGCGAGCCGTTCTTCGTCGCTTTTAAACGCGATTACAGATGCAATGGATCTTGTGAACTCTTTTGGTTCATTTAAACTCTCGGCTAACCCAGTCGGACCCAAACCATAAGAGATTCCAAAGTTAACGGGCTTCGCGACATCCTTTCTAGTTTTACAATTTTTGCGATTATCTCTTTGTCATCATCGCTTACAGATATGAGCTAGATGGAAAGCCGGGAACCCTTTTTTAAAAGGGTTCCCCGTCCCTCCTAAAAATCAACTCAAATCAAACATCAATGGATTAGGTGGTATACTTATCAGCGATATTCATAGATAGCATATGTCACCGTTAAAGTGATATTTTTGGTATACTTTTAACCCGTTGCTTCCAGTTCTTCGTAGCAGTAATGTCCGCACAACGGTAATTGCTGGAGAAACCCTGATTTTCGCAAGTCGCGGCACTCGTAAAGACCGGTTCAGCTGGATGAAATTTTCACCAACGCAGTAAACAGGAAAGAGATGACCCTAATGAATACTTCCGATCTATGCGCAGGTTTTTTTTCTTTAGCTATTTTTCTTGCAAATTCTTGTTCGAGTCTAACAGATAAAGTTATTGGGCAAATTGACGAGCCCTTCACTGCAAAACTTCTCGTCGGCGAGCGCCTCGTTCAGCTTCCTTTTTTAGTCAAGTTTAAAGGCGTCATGACGCTTGAGGTGCCATCACGTGGCATCAGCCAAAGATTGAAGGGCCTTTGTCGCTCTGATACTGAAATGCTCGCTACCGACGACCGGATAGCCTATCGCTGCACAGCCCGAGATGCAGAATGGACCCTCGTCTATCTCGGAGACAGGCGAGCAATCCAAAGCCCTTACAAGTATGCAAAGGTTGATTGGAAAACACAGCTGCCTTTGGATGAAATGGCGACCGATATTTTTCAAAGCCTTACAGATCATTATGATTATTCTTATGATCAGGAAGGGTTACTTGCTGAATTACAGCATCGTTACGGCGAAGCACGTGTCGTACGGCTGCTCTTGGATTTGTTGTTGAGACAGAACGAGTACGAATACCAACTCGAGATTCCTTCTTGCCGTCTTAGAAGCGACAAGAGTCCCTTCGCGAAAGCGCTCAAATCCCTTTCGCCGGAAGGCCGACAGAAGTTTAAAGGAGAATTGCGCAAGGTCTTTCTAACGCCACTTCTTAACTTCAGCCGTGTCATAGCTGAAGGTGATAAAAATTACGAGGCCCAGGCGCTTCTATGGCCCATGTGCGAAGTCGATCTTAAAGACCCAGAGCTTTCGTCCGGTATTCTCTATCAGTTACGGGGCTTGGCGGCACAAGAAAAACCAACGTTCAAAAATAAACAGGAGGAGCGAGACTATCGGGAAACATCCCGCTGGAAATTGAAGGCCACAATTAATGCGATGCTTAACGGTGTCGTGCAGGTGCATCCTAAGGAAACTGCCGAAGTTGCTTGCAAGCTTTTGGATCAGGAATGGATGGGTTGGTCGCACGCGGCAATAACCGCAGTTAATATTGTAAATTCACAAAATTATTTTTGCCCCGCAGCCTATAAGCGACTGGAAGGTCTTTGCGGACGGACGTTCACCGAAGGGGAGCTGAACCAAAGGCGCACTTGGACAACCTACCGTGTCACGGAACCGGACAAGCCTTTCTGTTCATCGGCATTTAACGACGTTAAAACCGGCGCACCTTGTAAGTGCAATGTCAAGAATCTCCATGATTCATTCGAGTTGTTGGCGAAGTGGTGCGCTCCCGCCGGAGAGATGCAAGGAAGCTTCAACGAGTGTCAATTTCGTGTCGATACAGCCGATAAAGCCGG
>CAZUYQ010000004.1:13459-15721 GCA_964624705.1 uncultured Polynucleobacter sp. | reverse complement strand
GGTGATTGAGCAGGGTACTTTGCCATATACAAATAAATATCCTCGCTATCCGCCGTCGCAAATCGGTGAAGATTCCCATAATTAATGAGCTTAGATTGAGCATGGGTCGGGAATGCCCCCCGGATCATGATCTCGTGTACATCGAGGAGAAAAGACCATCTTCTTCTCTCAGTCACTAGCAAATGCGTCGAGGTTGCCGTCCGCGCACCTAGCCGCATGCGGAGAAGTCATTATGCTGACCAGGTACCATAGGTTGCGTCGGTGATGCAAAATCACCGTTTATCTAATTGCTGCAACGTTCTTTTTCTGCGCTTGGTCGTGTGCAAAGTTTGTAATTTTCAGAAAAGCTAAAAATTGTACACACTGGTCCGAAAAGTTAAGTGGAATAGAGCAAGCGGAAAAGGCTTTGATATGTTTGGGACTGCATCCCGCGTTCGCTCATCACGACAAGGTCAAAAGAGAGCCTTATAGCTCTGTCAGCGCTTCGATCCGATCGAGCGCTTCGCGGATATCGCGGACTTTTTCTTGTTGGGTCTCTGCTGTACTGTAAGTTTCCGACTTCTCATGAGGAGTTCATCGGATTTAAATCTTGATCTCGAAAAAATAACCGGAAGGTTTATTGCACTGCAAGAAAGTTGGAGTGTTTTTGCAGGTTCGGTGGGAAAATAGTGCGAAATGACCTTAGCGGCTAGGCTGACCTTTAATACCGTGTACCACAAGACCTTTAAGACATTGATGTTTTCACTCGTGGTCAATTTAAGCGGTATCGTCGATGATTTTGATCACGGCTATAGCGATCACCCCAAGTAAATACCTAATCTTAAAAACCTTATTGAACAATCTCAAGATACCACCACCCTGGGACGAGAGCATTTGCTATGAATGTATGAAATTCGAACGCATCACCCGCGTAACACTTGAGTTTCGTGATAGACCGTTGCCTAGGAAGGAGTCTCGCAAATGATTCGTGGCCCTTATCGAAGCTACAGTAGCGATTTCAAGGTATTTATCGTTGCAAATGGCCTTAGGAATATTCCGAGTCACAAGAACATACCAAGGTCCACGATTCACTACTGGTGTCATCATAGCGTTGGTCGTGCTAGTCGAAATGATATCGATAGCTTTGATGGCCCAAGTGAATCAAAACATGTGGCAATGACCGCGCAGGGATTGTCTGAAAAGATCTGCAATGACATCTAAACGCGGTAATATCCGCTACCGTTGCAAAATAGGGATTACTTGACCGTCTATTGAGAATTCAACGACTTGAATAAAATGCCGCGTATCCACGGTCGGGGTTGTCCCAGTCCTCCACGATGACATTTTTACGTTTCGGAGCGGACTCGACCTTGAGCGTGGTTCATATGGTCAAAGAAGAGATTTTCAGACTTAAACTATTAAATGAATCATTTTGATAGCAATGTGGACCTTGCCGTCCGTTCCCGAGCATAAAACTGTGAATTTGACCATATGTACCTCGGGAGTATCCAGAGAGGTCCTCAATCACATTAAAATCTATGTTTACTCTGCGGAAGACGTTCGGGTTGACCGATGAGTTCGATGATCCTATATTAAAATTGGGAGTTGCATTTGACGTCGGCGTCAATCCGAAACACGACCATTGAAACGCCCGTCTTCGAATCAATTGTTGAATTTTCAGCTTAAGGTCAAAAGCGAGACTTTCGATCTTCTGCGGGGCGCTCCGCCTCAACAATAGACCTGTTCTTAACTTCGTACCACTGTTCAGGTTGGATGCCGTCCGTCCCGACTACAGCCGAAAGAATACAATCGATCTCGATGAAGATTAGGCGAGCTCCAATGCGTCCCATGGCGCGGCCGCCATTCCCAACTATAGAGATTCCGCGCTCACCAACTTGTGCACAACTATCGTGGCCGCGCGCCACAGCAAACCCATTGTCGCCGGCAACAGCAAAGCCTGCTTCCACTAGTGCGATGCCCCAGCAACCTGCGATCGCATGCCCACCAGATCTTGGACCAGATGCGGTTTTGTGTCCCATGGTTAATGCAACAGCCATCGACTGCTGTCCTGTTGCTATTGCAGTACCGCCGGGGCCAGCGAATGCAACTTTTTCACTTGTAGCAACGCCGTGCCAACCCACAACGGCCATTTTCAAGCATTTTACGAAGCTTCGGTCTCCGCCAATTCCAATGTCGGGAACATCCGTAAATTCATCTTCAAAATCTGCATCGAAGACTTCTTCGTCTCCGATCACTTTAACGATTGGTGGCTCACCAAATGGC
>CAZUYQ010000004.1:4225-13449 GCA_964624705.1 uncultured Polynucleobacter sp. | reverse complement strand
GGCACCTTCCTAACTACCCAGGACTTAACTATACATACAAGGGCCCTAGCTTGACGTCAACGCCTATGGAACGTCTGAAGAGGTCCGCATTTACATCGAAATGCGGCAAAATCAGGAAAAGTACAAGATAAGCCTCATTGACCGAGCCGGTGGCTAAACACAATTGCAACAAAATGATTTATTTCGGCGGTAAGCGGTCGGGCTGACCGCGATTTTAATATATGACAACGCAGATTTTTCGTTTCGGGCTGCTTGGCCGATAGAGAGCCGCGCAGACGGTCAAAACTGCGAGCTTGCCATATGCTCCACTGCCGCATTATTTCGACCTGATCTCGCTGTTAACCGGCATGCATCCAGAGGTCCTTACCAGTCGCAAGAGCATCATCAAGGACTTTATGAAAATCTCGAAGTATTAATGGGTCAATACCGGAATCAGTCGCCTCAATGGTTTCGAACGCTGATTTTACAAGACGAACTTCTTCATTAAGCAAGTACGCATAATAAGAGCCACTCAAATGAAGTCGCTCACCGAATAATGGCCGGCCCATAACGAGATGACGTAAAAACGATATCGCTGAGCCAAGTTTGAATTCAAGTTTGTCAGCTATATCGGCGAAAACACTAACGTGCCAAGTGAAATCGAGAAGAAGCTCTTGATCCTGTTCGAAGAAGGCAAGAAGCTCTGCAACGTCCACATAGGGCCTATTTTCGGTTGATACGTCCCAGAAGGGTGACGGCTCAAATAGCGCACGTCGGAGGACTCGTTCCGCCTGTTTAAGACGTGCGGATAATCTCTTCTCCCATTCTGCAATAACATCTGGTGAATTGTATAACCGATGCTGATTTGTTATTGTATGTTGAGCGACCAACTTCGTATGCAGCGCTTCCCAGGTATATTCGTTGCTGCTACCAAGAAGTGAGTGCAGAATTTGGTAGTTAAATAAGTAGAAATTTGCGCGCTGCGACATGGTGGTTTCCTTGTTGTTCGAGATCTTAAGTATACTAGTCGGAAACCAATGCGATCAATGGAAACTGGTGTCGCAGTTTGCAAAATCCTGTACGATATCTCCAACTACCACAGGATGACAGAGAAGTTATGGGGAATCATATTCGTTGATCGTTGTTGGTAGCGGAAGCTCCAATTACCTAAGATTTTATAGACCATCTAGCATAATCACAAAGTACATGGATGCAGGCATCAGCATCAGGAATTGATCTAACAATTAAGCCTTATATGGAATATTTGATGAAAAAGTACTAACTCTTTTTTTGTGAACACGCCTAGTACAATTAGTTAGTCACTCGATTCTACGATAAGTATCGGTCTGAGTTTCAGAAACGACACCTAATTTGATCGTATACATCGTGGTCACTAAGTTTCTCTCTTGGTCCAAGAAATAGTTTCTTCGAGCTTCCGAAATAACCCTATTATCCGACAATCTACGATCTTTTTGGATCATCTCTAGGATATTCCCGTTCCACCTGTGGAGGTCGGCTCTTTCTATTACCCCATCATTTTGGACGATTTTCCATTTGCCATCGATATTGTACGTAGTGTTTATAAAGAAGCCAGACTCACTAGTGTCTCGCATTTCAAGAAGATCACAACTAAAAGCCTTTACTTCCAGGAAATATCGTTCGTCGAATGACTCATACAAATAGTTACCCGAAAAATTGGGGCATTGAGCAGCGTAAAGTTGGGCGGAAACTAGAAAACTTAGAAGAAAGGGAACTATTCTCATAATTTACTCCAATAAAATGGTCTATCAACATAATTAAGTAGGCTAGTTAAAAACGCCCATAACCAACGACTTCAGTATCCATACGATATGTATTGCCTCCGGAGTCCTTGAGAACGTCAGTATGTGCAGCTTTAAAATGCAAACAATCGGAATCAAGTTTACCATCTTCCCACGTCACGACTGGACCGCGGGTTTCGTGCATAAGAGGTTGTCTAAATGGAACAAATTCAAATTTCCATTTCATTCCATTCATAGTGTAAGGAAGTAGTCGTCCGCGCCAGTCAGTAGAAATTGAATGATCAGATGCTTCCACAACAATCGATTTTCGATCCTGTTGAAATCTGGCCTTGATGAGTCCAGTTCGCTGGTAATTAAAACCAGGACCCGCAAAAATTTTAAACTCTTCTGGTTGGCCTATCTGCCAATCCTCGCATTTACCGCTTTGCGGATAGCATCGCTTGTAGCGACTTTCAACATTAAAATTACCGAGAACTTTCTCGCTACCAGGGGGTGGGATCAATCGATCGTATTCCTCTTCATATCCTAAAAGAGAGCCTTTGCAAAATTTGTCGCTAAAAATATCGCGACCGTCGTCCTGCGCGTTGGTTACAGGAACTGCAAAAATTACAGATAATATAGCTACAGATAGAGCCCCGAAGTTGATCATTGTATCACTCGTCACCACACCATGAATGTTCAAAACAGTAAAATCGTGATCGGAAGTGTTGATTAGTTCGTTGTCGTGGCTCAACGAACTCATTTTGCCACAAGGTTATTCAACACTCGCTAATTCGAACCGAATTCAAATCTTCACCAGAATCGGACCTGCAGTGAATCCATACAAATCCACGTTTTGAATCACATGGAAAACTCAATGTACCACTATGTTGATTTACATATCCCCCGCTGTTATAGCCGCTTTCACACCATACTTTTATAGGTGCCGGAATACCTTCAACTCGGAACCTGGCAGTAAATTCCTTGGTAAATTCGTTAGCATGGCTTGTGTCGAGAATTATGATTCTTCCATCGGCAAGAGCAGATGAGGTTTTTGAAGCGGCAATCACCGTAAGGGTAAAAGCAATAAGTCGTACAATTCTTCTCATGAAATCTGTGCCTCTCGGTTAAGGAAATATCATTGCTCTGTAGGGTTAAAGATTTTTTCAACTAAGTAAGATCCCTCAAAATATTGTCCACGTTCATCAGGTTTACTCTTAACAGAAAATTCCATTTGGTTACACCCCGCAGTCAAGATCGCGGTGACTTTAGCTTCGTTGCTACTTAGAAGCGCGCTCGGATTACCATGAAAATGTGATACTCCATTCGATGCAGCAAAAAACAATCTCGATTCAGGTCTCATGCTATAGTCGCACTTGATCGCTGGCTCATTATCCTTCGGAATGCGACACCCAAACCAACCCATCTTGACATAGATCTCTCCTTGTTGAATTTGAACATCCAATGGTTGAGTCTTTAGCTTTTCCGACCAATCCCGAGAGAACCATTTTTGTCCAAAGAAAATAACATCCAAGTTCTCGTCCCATGCTGAGCAACCAGTAACCAGATTACATATACGACCTCGCTCTACAATGCGAGTTGGTTGACTCACATATCTCGTTTGTCCTGGTTTAAAATATTTATCCGTCGCGGCCTTCACTGTCAAACGGGGATGGCTTGGGTCGCAAGCATCGGCCGGGTTAGCCCGGATTTCACTCATGCTACCCCATAGAGAAATAATGGAAAATAGAACGCTCAATCTGACTTTCATTTAACCCTCCTGAATACCGGCAGCGCGACTTCTATCTCAAACCATAATTGTCTATTCTCGTCGACCATTCTCTTTGCTAACATTTTGATGGACGCACAGCTTTGTGCAAAATGAATCAGAGAAATATCTTTAGCGCGAAACGAAGGATATTCTCCCAATACAGATCCACCATAAATGATTCCCTCTCCGTCAAAGGGGGTCAGTACTTCGTAAGCAAATGGTTTTGTGCTTTTCTCGCCAATATCGCATTTCACAGATAGACCGGCACATTCTCCGTGACTTTCATCACAACGAGACATGGCAATGTGACGCCAATATGCTGAAATGGAACCATTCTCGTTTGTTGCGAAGTCGATGCGCCGAACTCGCTGATTGTACCAAAAAACGTCTTCTTCCATATTTTGTTTCGACAAGTACTTCCAGTCTTTACATCCAGATACCTGGTTGCATTCACGCCACCGACCAGCGCTGGATGCTTCTCCTTCGTAAATCGTTGTATACGAAGCACCCGGTTCAAAAGATTTTTTGAGATCATTCACGCCAATAGCTGGACTTTGGGTGCAATGATCGATATCTGAAAATATAGCTCGTGCAGCATCTTCATCAATCGCTTGACCTGATGTAGAACTTAGGGCCAGTAATAAAGTCAAAGTTCCAAAAATGGATGAACGATTTATCATTTTGCTGTTTGTCCTTCCCACTTATATGGAACTAAAGAAAGGAGGCCTTCACCTGTTTCCGGTACAGTGGCATCAATAACTCTTGATGCTTTAAAGCGCAGTGCCAAACCGTCCCAGACACCAATGACCTTACCGGTGGCCCCCAAATAAAGTTCATCAGCAGGAGCCGGGCAAGTTAAAATCGTACCTGGTCTAAAAAGATCGCAGACAAAATGCCTATTATTAAGATTGATTGTGATTTCGAAACCATCTTTTACAACTCGATAATCAACGTCAAACTTACCACTCACGTTATAACTGTCGACTAGTTTCCAGGGAGTACACCCAGATACAGGATTGCATTGGCGCTGATGCAAGGTCGCCTCTCCGATATCTCTGAGCGAAGCATGGTCTCGCCCGGGAACGAGAATACTCCGATAGAAGTCAAAATAATTCCAAGGTAACGGGTCTGACCACCGCGGTTGGTTGTCGTCAGCATTGGCACGAAGTGAGGCAAGCGAAAGGGCCCAAACAAAAAAAATCACAATATGTGACAACCTAATGTACTGACTCATACAACCTCCTCTTATCACCGCAGTTCAAATTTTGTTGGATAGGAATTAGTAACAGTAGAATCGTGCTTGGTACCTAATATGTAAAGTATTAGGCGCCCAGAACGTTTCGGTGCCCCAGTTGAATCTCTCAACACAAGATGATTCGTAACTTTTACATTGTGATGCAGCGCGTTGCTCCGCCTCCGCTGCAATACGAGCTTCACGGTCACGCAGATGTTGTTTAGCCACTTCGTCGCGACTATCGCAATAGTTGTCACGGTCATGCCTGTCAACATAACGACTCGTCGGAGGACAAGGATGTGCATCTGCCCTAGCAAGATAGGTGTTCGTCAACAAACTGGCCACAATAAATAATTTAGTTTTAATTTTCATATGACTCCATTCAAAGTGAATTAAATTTTTGAAGGAATCAAAAATTAAACATTATACTTCCATGTAGCAAGCCTTGCATTCGCAGATAAAAAAAATTCGTTCACAAGATGTGAACGAATCGTGTTTTTACTTCATCGGTAGCGTTATTTCGACCGTACCATTGAGCACGACGCCTTTTGCTTGTTCGGACAATGGAATCACATCGACTATAGGAATTCGTAACTGAGCACCTGGTTTTATTGGTTGATCTTTTAAATTGATAATAGGTGGCATGATTGTTGTATATTTCCCGCGAAATTCCGGTGGCGCTGCTGAGCTCATATCAGCATAGATCACAACAAGTTCAGCACGAGTTGGATTAGAAGCACGGACATAAGCCAGAAAGAGAACTTGTCCGCCCTCACAACTAAATTTTACGCCTGCTCCAGGAACATCCCAATGAGTGTATATCTCCATCAGACTACAATCAAAGACGTCCCGCTGAATTCCAGTTTTCGCATAACGCACATTTATCGTAGCGCGGGCAAAGGCTGTACTCTGCGGCAATGGAAATCCCATGCCCTTGAGCTCTGCCACGAGTTCGTCACGAGTCATTGATGAAGCTTCTTTTGAGTGAAGAAGACGCACTACATGACGATTGACTTCAACATTTGAAGAATAATCCCAAAGCCACTCATGAACTAACAAGAAAGTTGCCTGATTGGGTGCTGTTTGTTCGAGTTTTTGAAAGATCGAAGGAATCCAGCGGTAAACTGTTTTTCCAGCAGGAGCGCCGCCCACTCCGGGAGCTTGCTGTACAAAAGCTTGAATGATTTTACCCTTACCAGCGCCATCCAAACATTCGGGCGGGAACTGCGAAACAATAGGACCATCAGGGAGCGTCATAAGTCCAAATGGGGCTTCGATCCAAACACGGGGTTTAGTCCAACTCGTGTTACGAATGAGCGAACGAAAGTCGTGAAAGCCAACCGCAAGTTCTGGCAATTTCGTTCGAATCAAGGTCTCAATGCGATTTAAAGATTCATCCATTGATTTCGACGGAGCAAGATCCTCGGCATCACTTCTAAAAGTAAGTAAGTAATCTAAAGCATAAAGTCCAGAGAATTGCCCAGGGCCAGTGCCGTGACATTCCACTGCATCTCCACCATTGCCAATTTTACCGGGTGAGCCAAGCGATAAAGTTGGAACCAATAAAAAAAACACAAAGAACATATTATTTAACATCTGAAGTCTCCATTAAAGACGTTGTTAGAGGGAAGAAATGAGCTGCGCAATGAAAGACCTGATCGCTATCTTGACAAAAAAAACGTTTCGTAAATTTATCCATCATTTCATCGATAAAACGCTTTGCCTCCGGTAAATCAGACTCTTTGATCGCGACTGTTTGTCCCACAAAGAACCGATCTTGTATCAGGTCATGTTCTAAAGCGCGGGCCCCTCGGGTTAGCATCATGCGATGAAACGAACGAATATGTTTTGATGGCATTCCCGAGGGAATTTCCCAATAAGGCTCTAGCAATCTCCAGCCTATTTGATCATCTCTGGCAATAAGTTTAAGTTGCTCTAAAGTTTCTAACGCTATCAAAACGTCCCTGGGTGTGACGGTCCCACCTAAGCGGTGGCTAATCCAAGTTGGATCGGCTCGGAAATCTTTTAAGTGAAACATTTCATGGACGGAACATGTAAACCAATTTGATAAAAGAGCAGCGTGATCATTGATGAGTTTTGTGTCATTAGATAGTGGTCGTAAGGAGTCAAGGCGCTTTGTGAAATAGTTTATATGAGAAGCGGCCTCGCCAGCCCGCTCAGAAGCAATAAGTAAGGACGCGAATTCCAGGTCTTGACTCGTCCAATGTAAATACTGACCAAGTTTTGCTAAGCTCTTGGGCGAAGGAAATCGCTTTCCTTGTGCGTACATTGAAACGACACTTTTCGATTTCAATCCAGATTCACGACAAAATTTTTCTAGAGAAAATGACGACGATTCTTCGCGCAAGCTTGCAAAAACCGCCTGGAGATATTGACCAAAGGATGTAAATTGAGTTATCGAAATCGGCTTCAATAGTGCCTCTGACATGATGACTCTCGGGTTATTCCCAACCTTAAGATAAAGTAAAGTGCCTAGTGAATCGCGGCTGATTTAACATGTTTTGATAAGAAATGACAGTTTTAATGCGTTTTAAAAGATTTGACGTTATATCAACGGCTTATCTTCCATCAGAGGCGTTGAGTTTTCCAATGAGCGAAATCCGCATCTCATCTTGAAGTGTATTGTCATATTGATCATATCGAATCTTCCCCTGCGCAGAACGCGCAGCTCATGGTAGGAGCAGATAGAACGAATCCCAGAACTCTTTTAAGAGTGATCACAGCCTCTTTCCTCAATTTCAATCACGGTGGATTGATGTCGAATCAATTCAAAAGTAGCTTTAAAACATTGTCCACATTAAGTGAACGCGAATAATAAAAGCATGAGAACTTTAGTTGACTTGCTAACGTAACATATCTAAAAGAGACGCCCTAAGGCTATCGATGTGAGCATTTTTTTTTATTCAATCAATGTATATTGTTAAGGAGTCATCAATGAAATTAAACCTATTGCTATCTTTGTTCGCGACTGCAGCCTTGGGTGTCAGTCCTGCCTTTGGTGGGGACACTGTTTGTACAGCACACTGCGAAGGCTACTGCAGTAGTTCGCAAGGTGACTTCACTGCGGCTGATGGTGGTGAGTCTGATGCACGTGCTGAAGCTAGAAGGAAATGTGAGTCCGCAAACGCATCGTCGATCTATAACGGTTACGGCGAGTGTGTAGTGGAGTGCCGCTTCACATTCTAGATAGGAAAATGAATTGTAATGAGTCATTCAAGACAGGAGCCAGTGATGACAATAATGAATCTTAAATTTAGTCGTATGAGTAGATTTATGTGGGTATTATTGGGGTTTCTCATGTCAATGACTTATTCATGTAAGTCGCGAACAACTTCTATGGATCTACAATCTAACGAAGGAGAACGTGTGTCCCCTGCTGATATTCAAAAAGTTTTTAATCAGTTCTCCAGTTCTAAAGATTTTACCTCAGAAACTGCAAATAGTATCCTTAACAGTAATAATTTGTGGAGTTGTAAAACCATGGATATTCGGTATTACGACCCTATATGGGAACCAGCAGTAAAGTATCGATTTTTCGACCGTCCCGGCAGTATCTGGGAACGAATGGTAGAACAGACATATAAGTTGGACAGTAAACGCGATAAATATAAAATGTATGGTGTTGGTCTACTGGCTTTTTTTAGCGATAAAACGGAAATTGATGTTGCGAAGGTGAGCTTAGATTATGCGCTTGCAAATGCGATGTCTGTTATACATTTGCGTTATCAAAATAGCGGCGTCATAATTGGCGAAGAATCTGGATGGGAAGGAAATCCGGATACCGCGTATCAAGAATCTGCTCTTGAAAAAAGACTTTGGCGGAAGCCATTAAAAAATAATTCCCTTCCATTTAGATATTTTATTTGTGACAAAATAGTACCCTAGCCTTTTTAGCTAGTATCTCAGGCGTTAAATCACATAACCCCTTAAAGCCCGCGACTCACGGACATCCTACTTCGCGCAATTCATAGGCACTCGGGCATTCATAGTCTAAAGTAAGTCGTCGCTGTCTCCCGTCACGTGGCATTCAATAAATCCCACTCAAAATGCACAGTACCAAGTGACTTAACATATCGGAAACAGTTCAACTTTTGTGGTAAAAAGAACTATTTCCGATCCAGGGTGCGCTTGCAAATATCTCAAATACATACCCGCTTTCTAATCGCCTAGTTACAACCTCCCCGGTAACAGTTGTTATGACTCGACTCGTCTGCCCCACTAGTATTTCAGAACGGATTGGCTGTTGTTAGCAGTGGCTTTGCGTCGTCGACCTAGCCCTGCGATTTTGGTCAGTTCCGCCAGTCTTCCACAGCCAGTTGATTAAGTGCGTTTTGATGGGATTGTCGCATTTGCCTCAGGACTCCCTGTCAGAGACCGACATTTGCAGGCTTAGATCGAGTTTGATTAATTTCCGATGGTTGCTTTTGGGGCACCTTCATAGAATCTCCCTTATGTGTTA
>CAZUYQ010000004.1:494-4215 GCA_964624705.1 uncultured Polynucleobacter sp. | reverse complement strand
TCTAGCTCTCAACTTGTTGTTGCGACGGTGTAACACATAGTCACTGGCCATCTTGTTCGCGATACATGATTCCATTATATAGGCCTCAGCAAAAGACTTTCGCTTGGGGCGACTTACAATAATTTTAAAAGGAAAAAGTATGAATCTCAAATTAAACAACAAGTGGCTCATTGATTTCGCACTTTGCTTTATCTTCGCGAGTAGCGGTACATTGCTTGCCGACACCTTAAGCTCAACGCAGGAAATTACTTCTGGGTCCTTAAGCGGGACTTATGTTCGCGACCATACCAGAATGGGGGGATATGGAACAGGGGTCGATGTCCTCCAGTTGGAAGCAGGCGGTACAGGTCGTAAGATTACCTTGGCATTGCAAGGCCAGGCAACGGAGGTGGGATTGAATTGGGACGTTAACGGCCCTAGCAACCTAAACTGGATTTTGCATATCGGAGAATATTCTCATCGGGAAGATGCAGCGATTTACGAGCAAGGAGAAGTCTTGCTTAGCAACGATGGATTTTACCGAAAAGTTGGGACCATGCCAAAGGAGATAAGCAAGGAAATGCTCGAAGGAAAAACCTTTTTGGCAGTGATGGGACCGAAGCCTTCGGACAAAGTGTGCGTGACGTTTGAGTCGAATTTCAAATTTAAAATTTGGTATCCCAACGGACCAATTTATCAAAATGGCACCTGGGCATTTGCACCGCTCGCTCATACACTATTTATGAATGGTACTCCTGGGCCTGGTACCTTTAGTACAGGTGGTGCTAGCGTATTTAAAAATGTAAAATTTGAATTAATAGATCATGGAAGAGGAGTCGTGATCCAAGGTTGGAGATGGTTGTTCAAACTTGTTGAAAATGGTCAATCTATTTGATCAAACCGACGTCCATCAACCCTTCACAACTTTAAAATTTTGTCGACGATCTTGCCTCGGTGTCACTGTCCCACCGGCTCGTCTCTGGGGAGTGTACGGTGAGAGTCCTAAAAACATGGGTGTTTTGATGATCAGCGTTGGCTCTGGCTCAATTGAATTTCCGCCACGAGCTGACCGAGCCGGTGGATGCAGACATCAGTAACAAAATGGAGAATTTTATTGATAGGCGGTCGGGCTGGCCGCCATTTCAATATATGACATCGAATTTTTTTCGTTTCAGGCTGCACTGGCAGATGAGCATAGTGTCTACGGTCAAACCGTGATGATCGGTTTTAAGGTAATCAATGTGGCGTTTTGAAGCTTGTGTATATCTTTGGTCCGCACTCGCGACGGAATGATTTATTATTTTAATTCAAAAAAGTCGACTAACAGCACATACGGTTTTTCCACTCCAGAAACTTTGGCAGGAGGCACACGATCTAGCGATAAAATGCGACTGCTAGTTTAACGACGCGGTCACCTGAGTCACAGGCGTTTTCATCGATGTATTTCTCGATGGTGTTCTTAAGGAGTTTAATGAGGTGCGGGAGCTGTTTGGAGTCGATATTGAACACCGACTGCATCAGAAGATTGTCTTTCTCAGTCATGAGTTTTGCTGCGTTTTTTGATAATTCGGCGATTGTTTCTTGATACGCCGACATAAAATACTCGCTGCCTCCCAATTTTTCAAAGAACATATGCTCAGATCGGGTGACATACTGGTTGCCGACTTTTTCGACGAGATGGTTGCGTTCAAGGAGCCGCAGAACTTTTAAAACAGAGTCTGGCTTAAGACGTGTTCGCGTCGAAATTTCGTCGACTGAGGTCCCTGGTGTTGTTGCTGAAATCGCCGCATAAACGAGCAAACAGGAGCGGTCTGCAAAAAGTGCCGGAGCTGCCTGAGAGCCGGTCGGCTCTGTTTTCTTTCCGGCGATTATTCGTTTCTGTCGAATGAGTGCTTTCTCTGTTTGGGTGGGTGTAAGAGTTAGTATCTTAAGGTCCGGAAAATCGCGATGAATCAGAAGTGTGAAAAGTGACATCAGTCGCGGGGAGAGGGCCAAAGCATCCGTTATTTTTTTATAACTTGCGTGCGTAAATGGCTTCCGTCCGCTAATAATTTCGCGGACTGCGTTCCTAGAGCCAAAACCAGCTTTTTTGCAAAAATAGGTATGGGTGAAAAATTTAAACTTCTCGGATGCCAAGGTAAATACACGGTCGAGAAATTCCGCGGCATGGGAAACGTCGCCTATTGACGCCGCAATCTCCGTTTCAATTTTGGCAATTGCATCGATTGCGTGGCTCATTTGTTGTTTGAACCCGTAATGCCCGAGAGTTCTTTCTGGCAACCAAGCCAGAAATTAGGCTGCCAATGCGGATGCTTCTTTTCTTCAAAACTGGCTGCGGTTTGCAGATCAATTAGTTTTCTGAAGACCAAGTACTGATCGTGGAATGCGGGAAAGTCTTTGTTTTTAGGTGACAGCGGCCATTTTTCGAGTGGTAGTCCGGGAGGTAATTTCAATTTGAAGGTTAAAACATACTCCCATCCCATGAATTCATTGGTCGTTGCATCGCGTGGGCGGTACTCGGAGTGGTATATATTTTCTTCAAATGCCGCGAGGTCTAACTTGGTGGAGACGAGTTCCCTCGCGATATCGGTATATCTCTCGTCAAAATGTTCGCGGTCTTTCCCAAGCGGAATAGAGATTCTGAAATCATTGAGACATCGCTCACTCTGAGCCCAATAGAAATTAAAGATTTCGGCGTGCTGCTCGTCTTTGGTTGCAGCCCAGGAGGATGGCGACACAAAGCTTAGAGTGATAGTAAAAAATATTAATCTTATTATTTTAATTAAAATTTGTTTTTTCATGATATTTATATAAAATTTTTATTAAAATAAGTCAATAGCAATAGAGTTGTCCGCCCTCGGTAGGCAAGGGCGGAGTGATGGCAATTTTATTGTGTTTTTAACGTGTTACGGCTACATCAATCTCTTTTGGGAGCAGTAGCCGACTAGTGCCGCTCGCGCTGATGATGACTTCCAGTGGCTTGCCGACCGTCTTTTTATAAGGCGCGACGAAATTGCGGCAAGCCATTTTGGTTTGAGATACATACAGGTCGGCGACGACGAATTTGCCGGCCGAGGTCGTCTGAAGCGGACCTTCCAAGCTGAAAGTATTACAGGAATCGTCGGTTTCAAACGACGTCGATAAGGTTAGCGAGACCATCTGGTCTGGCTCACTACGAATGATGACTTCGCGGAAAGCGCGGCCATTTGTGAGGGTCGGGTCGGCAAAGCCGGCTTTCGAAAGAGATGCTAAAACGAAGAGTACTAGTGCGTTTTTCATGGTGATACCTTTTACTGTAGAGTGTTTAAATTTGCGGCCCTTGACGAGGTGAGGTATCTCATGGGGCCTTTCAAATAAACAGCCCCTCAAAGGCAAAGTGCACCCGTCTGGGTGCAGAGAGTGCTTGAAATTCCGGCTTACTCGGCGGGGGGTGTTCGGAAAGGTTACCGATCGGTCGGCTCAGGGGAGATCTGTAGCTTCTATAAACACTACAAGGTCATTGGGTTTTATTTTGCAATCTCAAGAATCTTTGAAGTGCTTAGATGTAGTTGCTTACCCTTGCAGACGATCCCTTTGCATATAATGTGGATGGCCTATTATGCCGCAAATTGCTGATTCTTGAGCAGTTTGGAGATTTTTCTCAATAGCGAGTTTATCCTTAAAGCTTGCAGATTGATAGAACCGGCATACTTCATTGAGAAGGTTGGTTGGTAATTGCTGTCTTCTCCATCGATTACGCAAA
>CAZUYQ010000004.1:0-484 GCA_964624705.1 uncultured Polynucleobacter sp. | reverse complement strand
ATGAATATAAAAAATTATTTCCAAAAAATGCACATTTTTTAACGAAAGAAGAATGCATGAACATTATTCAGCTTAAAGCTCAAAGTCATAGTGAAAAAGTAGGCAGAGAAACTATCACTGCGTCACCCCATGAGAAAGCATTGAACGCGTTAATACGCATGAAGAAAAATCGCATCCACCACCTACCAGTTGTCCGCGAGAATCAACTTGTTGGTATGGTTTCCGATCGAGATATTATTGCCAGTGCGCTTTCAGTGGGAGTCGGGGATGAACTGTCCTGGCTTTCCGTCGATCAAGCAATGCGTCGCGATATAAAACCTATCTCCGAAAACTCAGAAGTTGGCGAGGTGTTAAAAATCATGCTTGATGGCGGCTTTAGCGCACTGCCCATTATTGATGACGGCGTCTTGCAAGGAGTTGTCACCGAATCTGACATTCTGAAGGTGACAGCCAAATTATTGGAAAAATCTGAGAAGGGATTGCC
>CAZUYQ010000003.1:98640-100122 GCA_964624705.1 uncultured Polynucleobacter sp. | reverse complement strand
ACGAGCATACCGTTAAGTTAGACGAGCATACCGTTAAGTTAGACGAGCATACCGTTAAGTTAGACGAGCATACCGTAATCCTTGCTTTTCACACACAGCAACATACTGAGCATCGTCATAAGTTGCTCCGTCTTGAAGTTTTGAGCGAGCAATTAAATTCCAAAATAGATACAATTTTAGAAATTTTAACTGACGGTGGTAGAAGAAATCGGCAGCAGGACGCAATGGCACTGACACTGGATGATCATGAAAATCGGCTTGATGCGCTTGAAGATTACGCACACAAAAATACCTAAAAAAGGTATGCATCCAACTCTTACAAAAGAATGACACGGGATTTTTTTGGACGATGTTACGCTCCGCATGCCGTAAGAGGTTCAATCGCAAGCCTCGAGTGTGAGATGGTCCTATTAAAAACTTGAAACTCAAGCTCATCAACCTTCTAAACTCCTTTGCCTCACCTTTGAAGGTGTCGTATTACCTTGAGTTGGTAAACTCTCTATGAGTATCTCATAAGCTCCAGGCGCGGGTGGTGAATGTGTGGGACGAAACCCGCGAAGCACGATATATTCGTAGACTCATCGGTATTCAGCGACGGATTGCCTTTGTGGCGCGTTTTCTTATATTTATTTCGGCGGCGTTTTTTCCAACGTGGTCTCATGGATGGGTGAGTTGGTCGATGTTTTGCGGCATTATTGGCTTTGGGACGCTCTTGATGGCAAGTGCTAAAATACTTGAGAATATGGAAATTGGTCACAACGTTTTGCATGGTCAATGGGATTGGATGCGTGATCCGGAAATCAACTCGACCATTTGGGAGTGGGATCATGCTTGTCCTGCCGACCAATGGAAGCATTCTCATAACGTGATTCATCATACTTGGACCAATGTCGTCGATAAAGACTACGATATTGGTTACGGCGTGATGCGTATCACCGATCAACAAAAATGGAAGCCTCGATATATTGTGCAACCGTTCCTGAATCTTTTGCTTTGCTTGCTCTTCGAGTGGGGTATAGGTATGCACGATGTGAACTTCAAACGATTGTTCAAGGGGACACCAGAACAAAAACTTTTTCAGAAGTCACAGATGCGGCGGTTTCGAGAAAAGGCTGAGCGACAAATTCTTAAAGACTATATTTTGTGGCCACTATTATCAGGACCATTTTGTCTTCTCTATGTTTTGGCTGCAAATATTTCTGCAAATATTCTTAGAAACATTTGGACTAATATTATTATTTTCTGCGGCCATTTCCCTGACAATGTTTACGTGTTTAAAAAATCGGACATAGAGGGTGAAACCCGTTCTCATTGGTATGTCCGTCAATTATTGGGCTCAGCTAATATTGAGGGTAGTCGACTCTTTCATATTATGACTGGCAATCTTAGCCATCAGATTGAGCATCATCTGTCCGGGGTATGCCAAGTAACCGTTATTGGATTGTGGCGCCGCGTGTTCGCGTTCTTTGTGCGCGTTATGGT
>CAZUYQ010000003.1:92583-98597 GCA_964624705.1 uncultured Polynucleobacter sp. | reverse complement strand
ACAGGACCACTGTGGAAACAGTACGCGACCACTACTTGGAAGATTCGGAGATTACGCTTTCCCGGCGGCATAACCAGTCCTCAGCAGAGATTGGTCTGATAAGATGCTAGAGGCCGCCGATAACACTCGCTAGTTTGCCCAGGCTGCGTTTGGAGAAAATTCTTGCCAAGATCCGCCATCTCTTTTTACTAAAATCTTCGTGCCGGTGAGGCTAAACGTAAGTTTCTCCGCACCACTATAAATCTGAATCTGATCTTTATTACGCAGTATCTCGCGGAATAAAAGCTTTTGGTGATCGGGCCTCATCCAGTGCCAGATACCCGTAGTATGTAATAGAAAATATGAGGTCTGGGTGTACATCATCAAGCGGCGGTCATCCCAATGACCATCGTACATTTTGCTAAAATACTGATCGCCAGGGCGGTAAATTTTCATCTCTGTGTCAAAGAGGCGAACATAAATTTTTCGGGTGCTATCGTAGAGTTCGATGTACTTATCATTGCGAGCGGTCTCTTTAAAACCGAATGTTTCCCGGGCATTTTGAGTCTCCATCCAGCCGCCCGCGGTGCCGTGTACATAGTGGAAATAGTTATCGCCATAGAACCAATCCTTACGCGCGCCTCTGATTTGCGCAGATGCTAAAGTGCTAAAATGCATTAGAACAAAACCGATAAAACAACTTCGCTTGAACATAGAATAGTCTCCAATTTAAATTTCTAAACGTTGATAAATATAATACCGACTACCATCCACCATTCTTAAAAAACTGATACGGATTAGAACCGAAACGTATAGTTAAGCAAGTCACATGCCAAGTTTATAAAAAAATGTTTTCAATGTCGCATCACCGTACGAAGTTCTTGTGCCGCAACATTTTGGCATAGTGGAAAATTGATTATAAAGTTAGCAGTACTATAAAGCGGACCACGGTATCTAAATGACACTGATCCGATTTAAAAATGAGTGAGTGAGCGGATTTTTTTGTGAAGCGTATTGGGGGTAATTCGATCCCGCGTGGGATCAGTTTGTTCCCAATATGCTTGTCTTCGAAAAATGCTAGTGCTACGATTTTTTCAAATTAAAGAAATATATTTTGATGGACAGGGATCATGACGATCACAGTAAAAAAATCGACACCGAGATCTTCCATGGAATGGATGCGATCGGAATTCATCAAGCGTAAATCAAAGAATAGCCAATATACGCTGCGTGCCTTTGCAAGGCAGCTGGACGTACCTCCTGGTCGGATCTCGGAGATATTGTCTGGTAAAAGACAGCTGACTTTGAGTTTGGCTCAGAAGATTAGCGAGCAACTCGGGTATCTTCCCAGTATGTCGATCGATCTGTTTCAAATGTTGAAGTTAGAACGTAAAGTTAGCAAAACCAAAGAAGTCACCCCTAGTAAAAGCGAATACACGGACCTCTCAGCCGAAATGTTTGAAGTCATTGCCGACTGGCAGTACTTCGCTATTTTAAATTTGATCAAACTTAAATCGTTTAGAGAAGATCCCCAGTGGATCGGACAACGGCTTGGAATTAGTTCGACAGAAGTGCGATCGGCAGTAGATAAGATGCTGCGCTTGGGGGTCTTGAAAAAGAATGATAAGGGAAAACTAGTTCGAGTCGCAGAGAAATTCGTTACAACATATGAAATTCCGTCCATGGTGCTCAAGCATTCACATCGGCAAAGTTTAGAGATGGCTATTGCTGCACTTGAAGACGTTCCTCTACGGTTAAGAGACATTACTTCTATTACATGTCCGGCGGACATAAACAAAATTCCACATGTAAAAGCAGCGATTAAGTTATTTCAACGTCGGATGGCAAAGCTTATTGCAAGTCCAGAAGCAACCGCCGTTTATAATATAAATGTGCAACTCATTCCCATTACTAAGGAGTAGGATCATGAAGAAGAATTGGCTAAATCTTGCGTTCGTCGTTACCGGTACTCTCGTGTTTCATTCAAATGCGCATGCGGATCAACGCGGAAATGGCGGAGGCGGTGTCGTTTGTAGAAATGATCGTGGTAAAATCACCTCTGTCACGACGTTGGATGTTTATGAAGCAAAATTTAGAGGTATGCAATTAGACTTTGGCAAACCTAGCAAGAATCCACTCGATGTCGTGAATTATCTTTTGGATCGTCTCGCAAAGATGGATCCTCAGGCTGCAGAAAACTATCGAAAAATTGCCAATAGATTTTTCGACGAGAAGTTATCTCGATTTAAAAAAGGTATTAATCTTGATTTCACCGAAGATACAGGCCTTTTAGCCATCCCGGTTGATTGTAAAATGGAGCAAATTGTTCTGCAGCAAAATCCGGAAGTTCCGGAAGATAGACTATTCACTGTCAATCAAGATTTGTTCGAACATCTCGATGTCTTTAATCAGGCCGCCATGATTTTGCATGAAGTCATCTATAATGAACTTATTAGCATGAAAAACAGAAATGGTGAGCGAGTCCACCCAACATCATTCTATGCGAGATACTTTAATGAGAAGCTTATCGCAACCACATTTAAGACAATGTCCGCAGAAGAGTATATTGCTTCATTTGCTGACACCCACGGTCGGTGGGAGCGACCATTCCGTCAATGCATTCTTAAGGAGCGCATGCACAGTGTCAATTGGCGAGGTGTGATCATCGATTTGTGTTCGGCTTATTTAACGAGAGTTGAGGGAGAAGTACCAAAGTTTAAATTGACTTTGGGTGATGTATTAAAACATTCAAGTGGAAGTATCCATGGCTTTAACTTTAGCTCAAAAAATGAACTCGAAAAACTCAGCGTCTACGAGAACTCAAATGGGACTATTAGTATCCATATCGAAAGCTCCAGCGACGTTAATATGACAGGAAAGAATATTTCAGTTATCGGTCAAATGGGATCTCCGTCGGTAACAGGGCTATGCGAAAAAGGATCTTTTAAAATCGATCTTTTTCCATCAGGCGCGATTAAAAGCATGACCGCAGAGACCCTTTGCGGGCTCAATGCAGCTAAAATTCGGTTGTTTTTGAATAATGCAGTAACGTTAAGCAACGAAAATAAATGGAATCTTATTTTTAATGAAAATGGCAATCTAATTCAGATCAATTCCAACTACCTTACTGCAAATGCTCCGTTTACGTTTGTCGATGGTTCAACAATGGCTAGTAGTGGAGCTTTAACCTTATTCCCGCCAAATGGTGGCTATAGCTATCGTCCTGAAGGACTTAAAGATCTGCGATTTAGTCAAGGTTTTGGGATTATCTCCGCGGAAGTGGAGTCTCCGCAGGGAGTGGAGGTCAAGGTCTTGTCTAAAAATGACGCACCCGTTTATCTTACCGGGACCCTTTCTTTCTACCGCCGTTATTCCTCTGCTTCTATTAAATCTGGGACACTCGTGAATGCAAGCGAGCTGTTATGCGGTGATGGAAACTGGCGGATTTTTGGTGCCGGAACATTCCTACTCTTTGATGAAAATGCGCGAGTTATCAAATAAGTTATTAGTTAGTGCACTGTTGCCCGCAGAGGTACGATAGGAAGTATCTCTGCTTCGAGAACAAGCATGTTTTCTAATGTTTGATCGACGAGATTCTCAGGGTAATAAAGCTTGGCGGTGTTCACAAAAAGCGGAAAATGAGCACGTTCCTCGCGAGCAAAGTTTTCATAAAAGTTCTTGAGATCGCCGCTCGGCAAGGCCTCAGCGAACAGACAAAAACGCTCACATGATCTGGCTTCAATCAATGCAGCGACCATTAAACGATCGAGTAGATGTTGATCGCGCGGATGTCTGACGTGGGCGAGCAACCGCTTGACATAAAGATCGATTTCATCATGACCGATTGCAAGGCCGCGTTGCCTTAAGATTTTGACGACCTGTTGAAAATGATCAAGCTCCTCGCGAGCTAATTGAATCATGCGGTCCTGAAGCTCCGGGTACTCGGGGAATTTATGGACCAGCATTAATGCGGCTGTATGGGCTTTGCGTTCACAGGAAACATGATCGATTAAGAACCCATCGATATTTTGTAGGGCAAGTGGAGCCCAATCTGGGGAGGTCGCAATTTTAAGTGGCAGGCCGCGGCGGAGCTCTTGCATGGAAATGGACATTTAGAATTAGCCTTTATATAGTAAACGGAGGTCATCACTAGTAGGGCGGCTCAGATGCAGACTGTTTTTGGCACTTTGATAGAAACCGCCGATGGTTCACTTACCATCAAACACGAAGGTCATCAGCAAGATTTTCATTCGCTTGAAGGTGCAAAATTTGAGGCTTGGCAGCTTTACATTGTCTCTAGTGGTATTTTAGAGCGTCTCCAATCATCTGAGACTCCTGTTGCAGTGCTAGATGTTGGTATGGGTCTTGGTTATAACGCTTCTGCTACGATTGCCGCCTGGCTCAGTGCAAAGACTCCGTCGGCGTTAACGTTGATCAGCCTAGAAATCGATATTAGGTTAGTTGCAGCACTTGCAGGAGGTGAAGCTCCGTGGTGCAAAGGTTGGGATGCGTCCTGGTTATTGGGTCCTAAGCAGTTAATAAAAGTAGCAGAAAATCACTGGCTTGCTGTGATCACTCATCCATCGTCTTCAAGTCCATTGAAATGGGACGTTTATGTGGGGGACGCTAGTGAGGCGGCTATACCTAAAATAAAAGAGGGTTTTGAATTCGTTTGGCAGGATCCTTTTACTCCGGAGCTCAATCCTGGAATGTGGTCCGCAACATGGTTTGAACGCGTGCGAGCTGCGTCTGCTCCTAACGTCCAGTTATTGACTTACAGTGTTGCTCGAGTGGTTCGTGATGCCCTTGAGCAAGGTGGATGGAAAGCAGAGCGTTTTCCGGCCATCGGAAAAAAACGGCACTGGTTGCGTGGCCGCATCTAAATAAATTAAAAAAGATCCCGTTCCTGTGGTAAATCCTGGGTTTTAGGAGTTTCTTCGAGGGTGATTGTTGGGTAGAGGTAGCCTTTTCCTCGACGGTAGATTTTTAATTTTACGCGGTCGCCAGTCCCTTTATGCAAAAGAAATCTTTGCAGTTGATTTAAGTCTAAAATATTTTCTTTATCCGCCATCATCACGACATCACCGATACGTAGACCGGCCTTATTGGCAGGAGCATCGACGATCAGATTTGAAACGATGATTCCCGTGACGCCAGAGATCACTGGACCGCCAGCTTCAATATCGTCCTGCGATAGAATATTTTTTCCGACAATACCAAGCCAGGGACGACGAGTCTTACCATAAGCGATCAGCTCTTTGACGACATCTTTTGCCAGATTGATTGGGATCGCAAACCCGATTCCTGCACCCTCATTACTGACGGCTGTATTGATACCAATAAGGCGACCGCGCGTATCGATGAGCGGACCACCGCTATTCCCTGGATGAATCGATGCGTCTGTTTGTAAAAAATTGTCATAAGGGCCGGATCCGAGAACGCGGCCTTTTGCACTGATAATTCCAGATGTCACTGTGTGTGAGTAGCCAAAGGGATTACCAATTGCCAACACCGCATCGCCAATCCTTAACGCATCGCTATCGCCTAGATCAAGTGGAACAAAGGGAATATTGGCGTCAATCTGTAATAGAGCAAGATCAGTTTTTGGATCCGTACCGATAACTTTAGCGCTATGCTTCTGCTTGCCGGTCGAGAGTAAAATTTCAATCGAACTTGCATGTTCAATCACATGATAATTCGTAAGAATACGGCCCTTGCGGTCAATGATGGCGCCACTGCCGACGGAGTGAGTCGCCTGATTCTGTGGAATTCTTCCGTTCATAAAAAACTGATAGAGATCAAGATTGGGATCTTTGTTGGGGACATACTGCGTGGTCCGAATATTAACGACGCCCTTAACGGCCTGCTCAGCGACATCCGCAACTGAGATCAATGCGCGAGCGTGTGCTTTGGGATGTATGACCAACGCTGGGCATAAAGAAATTATTACAAGAAGGTAATCTTTGAGGCGAAGTTTCATGTCGTTTTCTCTTTCTTCGCAGATCTATGCAAATGGATGCTTAGCTCTAGTTTAG
>CAZUYQ010000003.1:50162-92573 GCA_964624705.1 uncultured Polynucleobacter sp. | reverse complement strand
GGCAGTCTTTGCCGGTAGGAACGCTATAAATAATTAGATTTTAAACCAGAACAAGGGTCAGCTGATCGGTGGAGGTCTCATTGGTCATGATTAACTGTTTGTCCGCAAGAGCTTCTGCAACAAAAGTTGTACGTGGTTTTACCGCTTCTCCCTGATGGTGTATGCGACCAATGGTTAGTAGGGCGCGGTAGTGGCCTGGCTGCTTGGATAAGGTAAGCTCTTTGCCGGGCATGAGCTTATGCAGCATAAGTTTTGTGGATGGCGAGTCGTGAATTGACCTGATAACTGCAGTTGCGGAGCTGTTCTGTATTTCGTCACGGTGGCGTTGGATTTGAATGGCGGGCACAATGCCGTGGGTCAGGGCAGATGGCTTACTGATGCGGACAACGACCGCATCGACCTGGGGCAGTGCATTTTCAGAACTATAGGTCATAAGAAAGTATCGACAAACTGTATCAACGGCGCTCTCGATCAGCTGAAACTCGCACTGTTCAAGGATAAAAGAGATTTCTTTTACTGCGGCTGCGTAGTCTATGGTGTCATGGATATTGGTGGTCGCGGCAGCCTTGCGCGTGTTGAGATACAAACAAAGATCAATCGAGACAGGTTGTTTACGATTGCGTTCGTTGGGAAAAATCCCAATCACGCAGCTCATCAACATGCCCGTTAATTGGACTTGGTCGAGGTCATCACCTGCAGAATTAGTTAAATTTGGAAATAGCATAGACCCCTTCTATATCAGCCCGGTGGATCAAGGTAAAGCTCCTACCGGGCCAGGATCGCTGATTGGTCATATGATCCGCGGACGGTTTTGGCAAAGAGTTGATTTTGTTAGCCGAATTTAGCTGGGTCAGTCTGGTTTATGGTATTATGAATGCACATAGAATGTGTCGGTGCTGAGGTTTGACCATCATGGAAGGGCGGTCGAAGATATGCGTTTTTTCAAAAATAATGTTGCGAATGGTGTTGCCTGGAGTGGTCTTTTAGTCACGTTCGGTAGCGTTGGTGGGCTGCTGGGGTTGACCAGTGTCATTCTCTCAAACGTTTGGTTTGGCGATGATAGTCATTTAAAGAAAACGACTATTCTAGCGCGAATTAATGAGGAAACGACCATATATTGCCTCGATGAGCAAACACCGATCGGTAGTTTCTTTAATAGTGAACATCGCCAGTATACAACGATTGATCAGGTGCCAAAACACATGATCAACGCGCTTGTTGCAGCTGAAGACAAAAATTTCTTTCAGCATGGTGGTGTCGACCCTCAAGCTATTTTTAAAGCCGTTATGGAAGGCTTTAAGACCGGAAAATTCCGTGGTGGATCAACGCTGACTCAGCAAACCGTGAAAAATATCATGGATAAATGGGAGTACTCTTTAAAGCGAAAAATTAACGAAGCGATTGCTGCCCTGCAGTTGGAACGGCTTTACTCGAAAGAACAAATTCTTGAATTCTATCTGAACCAGTTCCATGTGTCTGGAAACGGGGCAGGTGTCGGTATTGCAGCAAAATACTATTTTAATAAAGAAGCTAAGGATCTCGATGTCGTCGAATCAGCATTTATTGCGGGGTCGGTAAAAGGCCCTTCGAAGTATGATCCGTTTCTAAAGTATACAAAAGAACGTCGCGATATCGCTGTCCACAATGCATTCGATCGCAAAAACTATGTTTTACGTCGGATGTATGAGCAAGGTTGGCTGAAGGAGGCAGAGTTTCGCGAAGCCTTTGAACGGCCAGTCCCGTTTAATCGTGGGTCATTCCGCTCGAGTGAAGTGGCGCTTGTCAGCTTGATTAGAAATCAGGTGAGCCAGCGGGAAGTTTTAGACGCGATTCAAGTGGAAGACGTCGAAGAACTTAATAATGCTGGCCTAAAGATTTACACGACCATCGACTGCAAACAACAAGAACGCGCGCAACTTGCAATGCGCCGCAATCTCTCTCGTTTGGAAACCATCCTTGGTGGATTTCAGCCAGAGAAGCCAGAGAATTTCCGGAGACTCCGTGATCTCGAAGTCAATCAATTTTACTATGGGAAAGTCGATGCGATTCACGGCAACGAGAAGAATGCTGAAATCGAAGTGAGCTTCGGTTTAAGCACCGGAAAAATCCCATATGAGGCACTCGTTCGTTATTCCAAACTTCTTGATTTACCATTTATGGAAGGCTGGGAAAATCAGCTCAAAAAATTACTTCATACGATTCGCAAGGGCGATATTGTTTTCGTCGAGGTAAAAGAATATGACAAAGAAAAGCATGAAGCTGTACTTGAGATGCAGAAAAATCCAAAAATTAACGGCGGCCTGGTGTCGCTCGATAAAGGCGAAGTGCGAGTTGCGGTCTCCGGATTTGATACCATCGGCTTTAACCGTGCGATCTTTGCTCGTCGTCAACCAGGTTCGGTATTTAAGTCGGTTGTCTATTATGCAGCATTGCAATTAGGCTGGAATATTCTCGATATCCTCGATAACGAACGGCAGGTTTTTCCGTATCAAGGCCGATTTTACTTCCCGCGCCCCGATCATATTAGCCCCTACCGTAATACGTCTATTGTCTGGTCTGGGACTATGTCGGAGAACTTAGCATCCGTATCTCTGGCAAATCGACTTCTAGATAAATTAAATCAGGAGCAGTTTAAATCACTGATGGGTTCGATGGATCTTCTGCCGCGCCCAGCAGAGAGTGCACCTGATTTCCACTTTCGTGTTGCTAAGACGACAGGTGTTCAGCTTGATAACGATGGTGTTAAAGAATATCAATTAGAGCGTGCGGTTAACGATATGGTTCCCGATCTTGTTTTCAGAGGTCAAAGCGAAGCGATTCGCGCTCTTGAAAAGATGTGGTGGGGCAAGGGTTACCAAGGCGAGTTGCAGCAGCTCCACTCGCGCAAAGGCGCGGATATGCCGCCGCTTGAGAATGCACTACGTGTGAATCTAGTAAAAAATAATTTTATGCGGATGAAGAATCTTTCTGGCAGCGCAACTATGGAATGGGATTCGGTCGCGGCAAAAGTTCAGGAAAAAGGTGCGGAAGGCGCTCTTCGAGATCCTTCGCTCGCGGGAGTTTGGTCGAAATTCAAAGTATTGCCAACCCCTGGTAATAAGCCAGCCTTGGGCTATATCGCAACCTTAGACGGCGAGACGCCCTCGAACGGTAGTGAACGTTATGAATATATCGAGCGACTAGCGACCGTCCAGGGCCGCGCTATGAACGCTTTGGATGTTCAAGCGGTGTGGGGGGATGAGGTTGTTCATAAGGGCGACCTAAGACTGAACGGTACACTGCCGCTTGCTGTTTTTAATCAGCTGGAAAAAGAAATTGAAAATCGCTATCAAACAGTCATGGGATCAGCTGTTCCCTACGATATCAATCGCTATTTTGAGCATCATGACTTCCGTATTGCTCTTGGTTTAAAGTATTTAGTTCAAATGGTTGAAGCGATGGGTGTCACCAGTAAGATTGAGGCGGTCCAGTCATTTCCTCTAGGTACCAACGATGTCACGGCTGCGGAAGTTGCGAAAATCTACCAAACCTTTGTCGAAGGTAAGATCTACAGGTTCTATGAAAAAGGTCCGGCAAATCAGGTAAACTTTATTCGCAGAGTGGAAGATCGCCACGGCTCGGTTGTTTTCGAACCAAAGCGTAAAGAGGCTGTTGTCGCGATCCCTGAATACTCAGTGCAGATGCACGAGATTCTGAAACGCGTTGTTACACATGGTACCGGTAGAACGGCTCGCGGTGAGTTATATGTTCAGATGGGAGATGAAGCGGCTGCTAAAAATGATCCGGTGAAAATGAAAGAACTGGAAAAGCAAAGGATACGTGTCCAGGCTTTCGGTAAAACGGGAACCACGAACGATTATACCAATGCATATTTTGCAGGGTTTTTTCCGGTTCCTACCGAAAAAGGCGCGCCGCTTGATTTTCACCATTTTTACACAATTGCTAGTTACGTCGGTTACGATTTAAATAAAATGATGCGACGAGGAGCAATTAAAGTGACAGGGGGCCTCGGTGCACTGCCAACTTGGATTGGTTATGCGAAAGGTATGATCGATCTCTTGAAATATAAAGATTATGTCGATGAGCTTGATATTAACGTCGTAAAACGCGGTGAATGGCCGATGAAATACGACGAGAAGATTTCGGTCGCTGTTTCAGCTGATATTGCCCGCGGCGTGATCTTTGGTAGTACGGAAGTCGATTCGGAAGTCTTTGCGACAACAAATATCGAAAAAACTGGTGAGTCATCTGTCAATGAATTTGCCGTTGGTAATACCGTTCGTGCATTGGTGCACACCACCGGTGATGGTAAGGGTGGGCTAGGGCGATTGTTTAGTCCGTTTAACTTTAAAGCAGAGCTTAAAGATTCGCAGGTGATGGCGCCGATTCAAGTCGAAGCGGGAGCTACACAACCTGCTGCGTTGCCTGATGCCGAGGGTAATGCGAATACGCAGCTACTGCCAGGTGCAAAACCTGCAGATATAAAAGCAGATACCCATGACGAAGTTTTAGATGATGATGGTCGCATTATCAAAGGTGACGATCCTAGCAAGCAGCCAACTGTGCTGCCGAGCGATGCATCGGGCCAAGTTGCGCCGCCCGCTACGAACGGGGCAGCGCTTCCGAGCCCAACCACGGCTGTGGTTACTCCTGCATTGATGAACAGTGCTGCGCCGGCAAAATCTGCTTCACCAAAAATTGAGACTCCGGCGGCTGGGGCACCTCAGAAACCTGCAGAACCAACAGGCCCCGAAAACGAAGGGGATCTTTGGTAGAGGTTTTTGGTTTAAAACGAAATTCTAGTGACCTTCGAATTCCATAATCCAGCGTGGCTTGTAACGTTCAAGGCGCTGGGTTCCGTTTAATTCCGGTAAATTGATGACGAAGTTACAACCGACCACTTCACCGCCCATATTTTCGATCAGAATGGCCGCGGCATTTGCTGTTCCACCAGTAGCGAGTAGATCATCGATCACAAGGCATTTTTCGCCGGCTAAAATAGCATCCTTATGGATTTGAATGCAGTCTTGGCCATATTCAAGATCGTAAACAATTTCGACGGTGTCGCCAGGTAGCTTACCTTTTTTTCTTGCCAGAACGAGACCACAACCCAGTCTTTCAGCGATGGCAGTACCAAAAACGAACCCACGCGATTCAATCGCGACGATTTTCTGCGGTTTGAGCGATGCTGCTTGCTCAGTCAATAAATCAAGCGTGCTTTTAAGGCCCCAAGGATCAAGAATGAGTGTTGTGACATCGCGGAACATAATTCCTTGCTTGGGAAAATTAGGAATAGTGCGGACAAGACTTTTTAATTTTTGAAGATCGTGGGACATGATTTGACAGGCTTTCGCTAGAAAGAGAAAAAATGATAAGCAAGATTTGGAACAACCGGTTTTCGCAGAAACTGGCCCGCTTGGCAAGCTGATCTGGACGGCAGGCGGGTCGGATGGTAACATATTAAGACAATTCAATAAATTAGGACTTTTTTGGTGTGGAACTCAAACTACAATCTCCACTGCGGAAGACAAAGACCTTATTTACTGCTCTTATGTAGGGCACTGATATGGTTTTCTGGTCTATTTTTGACAGATCTGGCTGCTTCGGCTCCTCAATCGATCGCTAAGAAGAAAAAATTAAAACCGGTAACGCCGCGCTCGGAAGCAAGCTGTGGACCTATTGCATTGGACGGTCTCATCGTTCGCATTCAAAATTTTGATCGGACTGCCACATCAGAAGGAGAACGTATTGCGACCAAGTGCAAAAATGAATCCTATGAGGCTCTTCAATGGACTAGTTTTCTTTATGCAATCAGTGGCGAGACTGACCGTGCGCGAACGATTGATCGTTTGTGGATAAAACCTCCAAGTCGCAAGGTCAAACCCGTTGAGCGTGCATTGCAGCTTGCACGCGCTGGTTCGCCACAACTCTTGCGAGATAAACTATCCAATTTTGATGCGGCTTATATGGGAGACCCCCGTAATCGCTTAACACTAGGGCGTGCTTTGGCGCGGGCGGGTGAAATAGATGCCGCTCGCCGAGAATATTACACCTATCTCGCTGCTCGCCCCAGCGATGAGGTTGCAGAGATAGAATATCTTTATCTGAATATTTGGGCTGGCGATGGCGCTCTTGCCCTAAACAAATTTCTTGAGGCAAAAAAATCTCATACCTCGAAATATTTCTTGGAAACAATGGATAGGGGTATTCACCTTGTTTATAAAATCTGGCCTCTTTTAGCACCAAAACCTGAAGTAGCGGCCGCTCTCACAACCGTGGTTCCTGCAGAACCTATGGCGAGCATTGCGCCATTGCCTACCTTGGCGCCTTTAGAAAGCAAGGTAAATGCTGAGGTAAAATTAGAAGATAAACCAGAAAAGGGAAGGGTTTTTGGATTGCTGGAGAGTGATCAAGTACCTGAGTTTTTTTCGATGGCACAGATGAATGTGCGTACGGAGGGGATGTCAATCAATCCTGAACTTTATGGTTTGAGAACTCAATTTACTGCGTTAAATCAATCGAGCGTTGATAGTGCTGGGTTTGCGCTTCATAAACAATGGGCACTTCATGAGTCGATCTTAGCGGGAGCAGCCCTTGGCTGGTTTGCCTCCCCAGTTGGCGGTTTGGCAACAGGTCGAGTTTATTTTTCTGCCTTGGTTCCGTCAGATATTCAGTTAGGCGCTACCATCTCAAGGCGACCTTTGGCACTTGATATTCCTATGGTCAAGCAGGATATGCGGATTGCACGCGATGCCATAGAGGCACAGATAAGCTGGAGACAGCTCTTATCGTGGCGAGGGACGATCGAAGCAGAAGCAGGAAGTATTCCTCATGAAAGACATGATGGTTTAATGCGATGGGGATTTTCTGGTGATTGTGCTTTGCAGAGATGTTTAGATTTCTTCGTGCCAATTCAGTGGGAGCGTTATCAGACGTTTTCCCCGTATTATTATCACGATGATGAACGCGTGGGTTTTGGGCCGGGGATCATGGCAAGAATTGACGTTGATAAGCGTCTGCTGCTCTATACAAAAGCTACCGGTAAACTCGTCGCTTGGCAGGCGTTACTATCAAGCGGAGACATTGAAAATTATTCGCTGACGGAGTTGTCTTTAGAGCTGGGCTGGCAACGTGACCATGATCGTGTGAGTGTCAGCTATGATTGGCGCCGGACTAGTTCGGAACGCAGTTTCAGAAAGTATGAGGCGCCAAATAGTTTGATGATAAATGCTGGGATGGGACTCTAAGGTGCCTTAGAAGCGGTCAGCTTTCCGGTCAGGTAAGTTATCGTCGGCGGGCTTAGGAATTTTGGGAGCTTTCGGCGGTGCGGGAGCTTTTTTTCTCGGCGGTGCAGGTTTTTTCTTAGTAGGTGGACTCTGAGGTTTCGTCGGTTTATCGCAGCTGGGGTCGGAAATATTTTTTGAAGCGCAGTCGCGATTTGTCGGCTCAGTTTTTTGGCCAAAGGCGAGGGTGTTTGCATATGCAAGAAGCATTGCTATAAGTTTATTTTTGCTTTTGTTCTTTTTCCATAATTTGAACAGCATGTTAATATATTACCACTTTTAGATCCCGATTGTCATAGGTCCTGGGGTTAGAAATTTAAAGCGAGGGTTCTTTGATGTCTGCTCAAGATTTTATGGATGTTTTGAAGTCGCATACTGCGTCTCGCGCCTTGATGGTCTGTCTGATACTGATGACAGGCTGGCTTGCAGCTCGTTTCACAAGTCGATGGCTTTCGCGAGTTGCCAAGAAGCATTTTGCAATACACCAAGTCATGCTGATCAAGCGGATGAGTTATTATCTGATTGTTGCATTAACAGTGGTTACAGCTCTGAATGAGGCAGGCATTAATCTGAGCGTTGTTGTCGGGGCAGCGGGGGTGGCATCGGTGGCAATTGGTTTTGCATCGCAGACTTCCATGTCCAATTTAATCAGTGGGATTTTTATTATTATTGAGAAGCCTTTTATTGTCGGTGATACTATTCGCATCGGCGGCACAACCGGGGAAGTTATCTCTATGGGTTTACTTTCAACAATTTTAAAGACACCGGACAACGTTGTGGTGCGTATTCCTAATGAAAATCTTATGAAATCTGAAATCGGTAATATCACGCGTTTTTCAGTTAGAAAATTTGATTTGCAGATAGGTTTGCAATATTCTGCAAATCTGGCCGATGTGAAAAATATCCTACTGGGAGCAATGAATTCTTTGGGTGTACTTTTAAAAACCCCAGCTCCTACCGTCCAATTTGATGGTTTTACCGAGCGTTCGATGAACGTCACTATTTCCTGTTGGGTAAGCCAAGAAAAATTATCGGATGCAAAATTTGAGGCGGCGCAAGCGATTAAGCGAGCATTAGAAGCCGCAAAAATTGAAGTCGCCGTACCGCAGCGATTTGTATCATTTGCAGATGATGCGATGGTTGCAAAGAAAGTTTAACGGCGTTTTTCGACGGCAAGATGAACTAAAGCGTCGCCGTGGTGAACTACAGGATTGCAGTGGAGGCCAATCACAATTCCAGCTTTTGGTGCTCGCAATGTCGACATGCCCTCGCCAAAAGCGTCAGCAATAAATCCAAGAAATTGATCTTTATGGACTACATCGCCAGGTCTAACGTGAGATCTAAAAAGGCCACCGCGACTAGCACGAATCCATTTACTGGCGGCATATGTGAGTGTCGCAGCTTTTGATTTAGCAGAAAGTTTCTTAAAATGAATATCTTCGGCGGAGACCATGCCTAACTGATGCATGACGCCTAGGACGCCTACCAGCCCGGTTTCAATGGCTCCTGGATCGAACCTGCATGCCTCACCAGCTTCGTAAACAATGGTGGGTAAGCCTTCGGATCCCGCCGCCATACGGAGTGAGCCATCGCGTTCTGCCGAGTGGACAATAACTGGAGCTCCAAACGCCTCAGCGAGCCTCAAGCAGTCTTCATCATTTAAGTTGGCGCGAATCTGCGGCATGTTCTGGCGGTGTTGTGCAGCAGTATGAATATCGATGACGTGTGTCGATTGTTTGACAATATTTTCCATAAACGTAAACGCAATCCGCGATGCTTGTGAACCACTGCGAGAGCCTGGGAAAGAGCGGTTCAAGTCTCTGCGATCGGGAAGATAACGACTCTGTGCCAGGAATCCAGGTACGTTAATAATAGGAACCGCAATTAAGGCGCCTCGCAATGTCATGGGTGATAGTAGTGGCAGAAGTTGTCTAATGATTTCAATGCCGTTGATTTCGTCACCGTGAACTGCGCCACAAACAAGGAGTCGTGGTCCAGGCTCTTCGCCAAAAATCACTTCCACAGGCATACCAAGGCTTCCTTGCGTCGCCATTTGCGCAAGGGCAATTTCAACTCGAACTTGCTCACCGGGGTGCACGACAACGTTGCCTAATTTAATCGTGTCATTTTCATGATCATGATCTTCGTCATCGGCAACAGGTCTTTTTTTTGTCGGCATGTCGACTTAACCTTGGAACTGAGTTTTTTTGTTAGTTAAAAGAGTTTCTGCTAAAAATTCAATAATAAGGCCCGCAACATCGATGCCTGTTGCGCTTTCAATTCCTTGCAAGCCCGGTGAACTATTTATTTCTAGAACCTTCGGGCCGGAATTGCTTCTGAGCATATCTACGCCTGCGATATTTAATCCGACAGCTTTTGCTGCCATAACCGCCGTCACAGTTTCTTCTTCAGTCAATTCAACTTTTTCTGATTTTCCGCCGCGGTGAATATTTGCACGAAATTCTCCGGCAGCAGCCTTACGGCGCATGGCCGCGATGACTTTGTCACCGACAACAAAAGCGCGGATATCTTCCCCGTCAGCTTCCTTAATAAATTCTTGGACGAGAATATGTGCGGATAATCCGCGAAATGCCTCGATCATCGATTTTGCAGAATTGTAAGTATCTGCTAGTACAACACCGATACCTTGCGTGCCCTCAATTAGTTTTATAATGACCGGTGGCCCGCCCACCATATTTATCAGACCATCAGTGTCTTGCGTGCTATGAGCAAAGCCAGTGATAGGCAGGCCAATTGCTTCTCTGGCGAGAATCTGCATGCAACGCAGTTTATCGCGCGATCGTGAAATGGCCTGCGACGTGTTAGCAGTGAAAACACTCATCAATTCAAATTGACGAACAATGGCGGTGCCATAAAAGGTATTGGAAGCACCCACGCGTGGTATCACGGCGTCGTAATGTTCGAGTCTTTTTCCTGAGTACATGACGCAGGGACTATTAGTTGCGACATTGATATAGCAACGCATGTAGTCGACAACTTTGACATTGTGTCCTCGTTGTTCAGCTGCTTCACGCAAGCGGCTGGTGGAATATAATTTAGGATCTTGAGATAGAATAGCGAGCTTCAATATAAACACTCCTGCAGAGATGGCGGCGAAAGGTCGAAACACCCCTCCATAACATATTGAAGATAATGGAGAAAAACCGCAAAGGTGGGAAGGATTTTCCGAGCTGTCTGGAAAGTAATCAAACTAAGTATCAGGAGCATAGATTTTATTATTGTTATTATAAGGCTAGCATCATGATTTTATCAAGAAAAACATAAGTTCTTGCTGGAATCCCATAGGTTCGATACTCCTTATCTCAGATGTCCCATAGAGAGAATTGAAAATTTCGATAGGAGCCATGACCATTATGAGTCTAGCTATGAAGGTATTGCATTTAGGGGTGGTTTTATTTGTTTCATTTTTTATTTCGTCTCGAGTTCACGCAGGAGAAGGTCTTGAGGTTGGGAAGGCGGCTTTAAGTCGCAATGGCAAGGAGATCGGGTATCTTTTTGGAGCGGAGGTTCAGTACTTTCGCGCTCGAGGTGGGTCTGGTCGAAATGTTCCGAAAGAGGTAGTTGTAAAGTTATGGAACACGCTCCTCGACCGCGTCAGTGAAGCCGGCATGAATACGGTGACATTGTATATCCCCTGGGACTTTCATGAGCCTGTGGAAGGCGTGTTTGATTTTGACGGCACTCTTGATCAAGATCATGACGGTCGAGCCGATTATCCATCGCGCGACATCAAAGGATTTTTACGATTGCTAGAAAGCCGTGGGCTCACGCATGTGATGGTTCGTCCGGGACCATATATTAATGCAGAATGGGGGCCAGAAGGTTTTGGCGCGGTTCCCAAGTGGTTTCTTGACACTTATCCAGAGGCCCTTACAGGATCAAGAACTCCTGGTCGGCCACGTACGGTCTCGTTCGGTCATCCTAAATTTCGGGACCACGCGGCACACTGGCTTACAAAACTACAAACGGAAGTGCTCAAGGATTTTATTGGCCCAGGTAAAATCATCAGCTTTATTCAGATTGATAACGAAAGTAATTATTTCTGGGATTCGATTTACGAACGAGATATCAGTCTCACGGGGTTGGCTCGCTACGCAACATTTCTACAGCATCAATATGGCGGTAGCATTGCCAATTTAAACAAAGCATATCAGGCAAACGTAAAAAGCTTTTCTGAAGTTGCGGCGCCGATCTCACGCGATGATCATCGCTACGCAGGCAGCCGCTGGCTTTATGACTGGGCGTTGTTTCACGATGTCGAATTGCGAGATTATTATCGATTTCTTCGCGAAACCTGGACCCGACTAGGTGTTGTCGAGCCGCAGGTTATATTTACGAGTTGTGACTCCTTCAATGCGCCCGATCATGGCTTGTTACCTAGGCTCGATTTTCGTCAGGGCGACAAACTCTCGCTTACAACTATGAATATTTATCCGAAGACATTTGGCACCCAAGCAGAGTCAACTCTAAATACTCCTATGAAAGCAGCTCACGATGCAAGCTTAGTCGCTTCATCGCACCGGCAGTATTACGGTGCGGCTGACGAATGGGTGATGTCAACAGAAACAGTGGGTGGATGGTTTGCTCCGGTCGAAGTCAGTTTAGCCACGAGGCAACATACCTATGGATCGTTACTTGGCGCAGGCATCAAGGCGATGAGCATTTATTATTTTCATGAAGGATGGAACTGGAACGGTCGTGAGGGTGATGATGGCGAGCTAAAGTTTGATGCGCCGCTTGATAAAGATATGCGACCAAGACCCTCATTTACGCTCTTGAAGAATTTAGGGCAGTCGTTAAAAAATGGTCTTGGGGCCGATATTATGGCCACGAAAGAACTGCATGCACCAGTGTTGATTGCTCACGATTCACATGCGCAGTATAACGGTGTGGGTCCTGAAGACGCATTAAAAATAGCGTCGACCGACTCGGCAGCGCTTTATGGTCTTTTCCGTGAGGCAGGCGCTACTCCCGAAGTCGCTTTTGTCGACGCTATGAATCTTTCCGAGCTTGAGACTTACCGCCTCGTGGTTTGGCATCATCCTGGTTACATCACAACCAAGACGAAAGCGCTATTTGAGCAGTATGTTAAACGTGGTGGAACCTTGCTGATGATCGGTGATTTCCAACTTTCTGACGTTGGTCTGGGGCAAGTTGTTTATAAGAAAACAAATCCAGCGGAGGGCTGGAATAGCGACGCATATCTTAAGTTGCCGAATATCGATCAAACGTTAAGGTGGACGCGGGATTTATTAACCTCGCTAAGCATTCAACCTGCGGTTAAGATTTCTGCAATCGATGAAAAACCATTTTTACATGCGACCGTCCGTCAGGGGCGAGACAAATTACTCGTAGTGATCGAGAATTTTCTCCCTGAGTCGCGAGTTGCGCGTCTACAATTGCGAAAAGATGTCCTTCCCGTTAAGTCCGCTAGTAAATTTAAGATTCTAAGAAAACTTTCCGCAGAAGACACTGCTCCATTCCTTGGGACTGTCACGGTATCTCGAACACAGCTTGTGAACGATGGTGTCGAGCTTCCAGTAAGTATCGACGGTGTTGATATCTGGGAATTGGTGCCTGTGCCGTGAAACCTATAATCGTCAAAATTGTATTTTTTAGCTTATTCCTAGGCTTTTTACCTGTCTCCGCGCTTGCGACCACGGAACTTGAAGACGATTTGCAGAAGCGTGCGCTTCTCTATTTTGTCGAACAATCTCATCCCGTCACCGGGTTGATCCTCGATCGTGCCTATAATTTTGATTCGGATGTGATTCGACATTATGAGATGGCCTCGTTGGCCGCGACGGGCTTTGGCATCGCAATTTTTGCAAACGCCGCTACGCGCGGCTGGATGGAGGCTGAAGAGGCAAGGCTTCGTATCGAGCGAGTTTTGAAATTTGTAAACAAGAATCTCGATCATTATCATGGTTGGCTTTATCATTTCGTGCATTGGGAAACTGGTGTGCGCTACGGTAATAGTGAAATTTCCACTATCGATACCAGCTGGTTTTTAGCAGGTGCACTTTATGCAGCAGCGATGTTCCCAGATTCGGAAATTTCTCGGGAAGTCGCACTCTTTTACAAACGCTTAGATTTTATCGATATGCTGACAGATGGTGGAAGATTTCCTGAGAAATCGACGATCTCGCAAGGATGGATGCCGGAATATGGCTATATCCCGGCTCAGTGGGACCGCTATGCTGAACAGCTTTTTCTCTTGATACTGGGCCTTGGCTCGCCCACCTCACCCTTGCCAGATCGTGCATGGGCGGAAGGCAATCGACCGTTTGTTGAGTGGAAAGATAGCGATTTGATTATCGGAGGACATCTCCCACTTTTTGTTCATCAGTACTCGCATTTATTTTTGGATCATTCGGCTCTTGGTGCACCGGTTTACTTTGAGAATTCGCGTCGTGCATCGCTGCTAAATCGAGACTTCTGCGCAAACCAAACAAAGTATGCGACATTTCGAGAAGGCTTTTGGGGCCTGAGCGCTGGGGATTCCAAGTGGGGTTATTTAGCTTATTCACCAGTGTTTTATGATGGCACAGTTTGCCCCGCCTGTGCTGGCGCTTCGGCGATGTTTTTGCCCCAATTAGTCATGCAGGATTTAGCGAGATGGCACGACGGAAGTTATGCCCCTCTGCTTTACGGACGGTATGGGTTTATTGATAGTTTTAATCTTGATCAAAAATGGTTCGATCATGATGTGATCGGCATTACTGTTGGAGCGCTTTATTTGAGTCTTGCGGACATACATCCGCAAACGACTCTGTGGTCGGTTATGGCTAAAATTCCAGAAATACGCGAGGGTATGAGGCGGGCCAAGGCTATCGGATCGCCTTTCCAGTATTAAGCGATTGGCAGTTTTGAGAAACTTATGTAAAAATAGACACTTATTTTGCAAGTTTGCCTTATATTGAGCGAGTTTTCCCCATGACTTCAGTACCATTCACCTGTCGTGTTTGCGATCACAACGGACTAGCCCGATCTTTTTCTGCACGCGAAATGATGTATGGGATAGGAGAGGTTTTCTCGTACGTACAATGCGAGGGGTGCAAGACGCTGCAGATTGAACAGATTCCCCAAGACCTAGGACCTTATTATCAGTCTTCTTATTATAGTTTTACCCCTGTAAAGGAAGATGGTTTTGTCCGGCGCATTATCAATCGCGCCCTAGGAATCAGGGAGCGAGGATATATTGAAAACAGTTGGTACAAGGGGCTAATTGAAGCATTCATTCCGCCTGTTGAACATACGAAGCTTGTTCTCGATGCACTAGCTTATGCAAAAGTTTCTGCAACATCAAAAATTCTCGACGTCGGCTGCGGCAATGGTACCGTACTGCATAGACTAAAAGAGGGTGGATATAAAAACATAAGCGGGATTGATCCGTATATTAGCCAGGATATTCTTTACAAGAACGGTTTAAGAATCGCCAAGAAAAATATTTCTGAGCTTGAGGAAAAGTTTGATCTCATTACGTTTCATCATTCGTTTGAACATGTCGTCGATCCGGTAAAGACGCTTCAGGATGCGAAGCAATGTTTGACGCCAGGCGGTAAAATATTACTCCGTGTTCCCACCGTTTCGTCTGAGGCTTGGGATTTATACAATACCGACTGGTTTCAATTGGATGCTCCGAGGCACTTATATTTATTCTCTCGTGATTCAATAAGGCTTTTAGCTGCAAAATCAGATTTGAAATTTGTCGGAACTTACGACGATTCCTCGGCCGGGCAGTTTTTAGCGAGCGAGCAGTATCGCCAGGGAATCGCACTTAATGCTGAGAATTCATATTTGACCTCACCCAAAAAATCGATATTTACGTCCGAGCAAATCGAAACATTTCGCTTAAAGGCTCAAGCGGTAAATAAAGCTGGGCGTGGCGATCAGATTGTAGTTGTTTTAAGTACATATTAAACAAAGACTCATAAATCATTTAAGAAACATCCGGTCGAATTTCGATCATTTTCGAGGTTTCTTTTGGTTGAAATTCGGCTCGATTTAACTCGATCCGGGTTCATCTCAAAGAAAATCAAGCACTTATGTTTTGGCGTCATTCTTGCTCAAAGCATACTTGGGCATGGTCTCTGTGATCGCTAGAGACTTCAATGATGTTTCTCCACATGAAGGAATAGTAAATGAGTTTTAAAATGAAATTAGTACTGGGTACATGGCTCGTATTCGTCTCACCTCTGACCTACGCTTTGGACGCACAACAAAATGGAAAATATTTTGAATTGCCCAAATCAAGTAGTGGTCAGACAAAGAAGCCACTTCGAGATATTGAAAGGGAGATGGGTGATCTTAATCGGTATATTGGCTCCTATCCTCCACGATTTAACTCGGAGGCGGAACGGCAGGAAATTTTCAAGAAGTGGTCAGATCTTTATCTAAATACGAAAGCTCAACTGGCTGAGAGAAGCAACGATGAGGACCTTCTTTGGCTTATGACAGACCTACTTCGTCAGGGCCATAACATGGAGGTACGATCAGCTAGCGGACTGGCAATTGATAAGCTTGAAGAATGCCTTAGGCTATACCCGGAATCTGTGAAATGCCATAAATCAGCAACGCATCTATATTTATCAATGAATCCAACTTTTTTTCCTCAAGCCAAAAAAAGTTTAGATTTTCTCCGAAAATATTATGGCAGTAAGCCCGATGAGGGAACTGAATATACTTATATTGCCTATTACCTAGTGACCCAAGATGCACCGAATGTATTGAAACAACTCGATTATTTCACAACTAAATTTCCTAGTCCGGAAAACCAAAAGTTTGCGGTTCATCTGAAGAAATCTTTAGAAAAAGATCAGTCCATAGAAAAAAAGATCATTGGAAAGGACTTTATCGGGTTGAATGACTATAGTCAGTGGTTAATGACTATATTTCAAACGAAGGATGTGTCGCGTTTTGAGTATGCGTTGACTTTCGCGGCAAGTCATAAGCTCTTTTCATCACGTGAGATGATGTTAATTCATCAATCTAGCTTTGGACTTATTTTCCGAAAATATCCTAGTACTCTAGATACCTTATTCAAAGTAATTAACAAGATGGAACCAAGCGAGATACCCTTCATACTTCGGGCAGTAAAGTACGCTAATACTGATGAAGGTAATAAATGGGTAAATGAATATCTTAAAACAAAGGAATCCCAGGTGATTGCTAAGCAGTGGAATGAATTACAGCGCCAAAAAATGGTAGATCCCTACCAGGAGACACTTAATCAGCAACTTTTAGACATGCTTTGGGGTGAGTTCTTTGTAACCGGAGAGGCAAAGCCGATACAGCGCATTGCCGAGGCTCTCGCAGGATTAGGAGATGGAAAAGATATGACGGCGAAAGCTGCAAGCTGGTCTTTAGAGTCAAATGCAAGAGAGTATCCAGTAGTACGAGCCGCGCTGATAGATATTCAAAAAACTCGGCCTTCAAAGGAGGTCGCCGCGATTGTTAACAAAACAGAAAAAAAATAGCGACTAGGCTTCAGAAAAGGTCGTGATAGGATGGATTCCACGCGGCCTTCATTTTAACTTTTGCAAGTTCAGATTTCTTTGCATGAATAGGCTTGTCCTTGCCGAGCATCGATTTTGCCGTGGAAGAGGCAAGGACTAAAAAGCTCGCAAAAAAAGTTAGACATCGATAAATAAACGCAGATAAAACCCCTCGATTTTTGATATAAAAACGAATCATCGCAACACATCTCATGGCATCTGCTCTCAGGGCGATGCCTTTGGTGCTGGCTCCACCGTAATGTAAAATCTCGGCACCTGGAAAAAATTGCACCGACCACCCCGTTGCTTTGATCCGATAACAAAGGTCAATTTCTTCTGCGTACATTTTGAAGTAAGGATCGAATCCACCGCTAGCTTTTAAGACGTTCCCTCTTATCAGCATAAAGGCGCCCATAACCCAGTCAACCTCGTGGACCGCATTAAAGTCAAAATACTGATACATCGCCTTTAGAGGCATCCACTCAAAATTAAAGAACGCTCCGAGCTTTCTTGCGGTTGGAAGGTGCCCGGCCTTAATAAGAAAATCGAAGATAGCTTGAAGAACAAGTGCTTTAAGCGAGGGGAAGTGTCCGCAAGATTCCTGAAGTTTGCCAGATGGTTCGCGTTGCTTTATGCCCATCACAGCCGTTCTTTGCTGACTTTGTTGCTCGAGGTAGTCAACACACGTCTGTAGTGTCGGCCCGATCACTTCGGTGTCAGGATTTAAGAGCAGGATGTACTGACCCTCTGCCTGCTGAATGCCAAGATTATTTCCTGGGCCGAATCCTAAGTTTTTATCGCTCGCGATGCATATAACCTGTGGGAACTCGGCTTTTACTCTTTTGCTACTACCGTCGGAAGATGCATTGTCGACAACGATCACTTCAAAACTAAAAGAAGGCGAATTTTGATAAACCGAGGTTAAGCACTTTAGAAGTAAATCGGCAGTATTCCAGTTAACGATGACGATAGAGAGCTTCATTTATATCCATATGATTTAATCTTCGATGGTTTTTTCTTTATAAATGCAACTTTTGCAGCTTAAAATAAGACTTTTTGATTTCAGTTGATGATTTATGCAGGTGCAGCTGTACTTGGAGACGTTGGCGAATCGTTTGAGGGTGGATGATCGTCTTTGATAATCTTTTCTTTGTACGTACAGCCTTTATATTTAAGGGTATCGACCGCTTCGATGTCGAAGACAAGGTCTTTCAACTTGACCTTAGGTGCAGAGGTTCTGGCGTCTTGTATACTCCAATCAGTAATTTCGGTGGGGCTAGCGAAGGGTGTTGCAACGAGTGCTGAATTGATTGCATCAAACTGGACAAATTTGGGTAGGCCGGTACAGTTCTTATCATCAACATCCGCTTCATATTTGCCGCAAATCAGATCGATCCAGCTTAACTCTTCGAGCGGTCTTGCTAGAGGATCAGCAAAGTTTTCAAAGGTAGAATTTGAATTTGACGCTGAATCAGAGTTTGAGCCTACAGGAATGACTTGGACAGCATTCATTTGACCATTTTTAGTGTCTTTTTTTGTCTGAGAAAGAACAGGATTAGGTTTTAGGCCAGGAGGACTTGGATAGATGTGCTTCACGCAGTAGCGACGTTCGTTGCCTTTTTTTTGCACTCGTGTCACTTCAAATTCTGAGCCAGGGGGGAACAAAACTTCTTTTTCGTTTGGAAACTCGGAGATACCGGAAATAGATTTAGGACAGCTTTCCGAATTGATAACATAGTTGTGCGTTCCGCCAAAACCTTTACCTCCGTCACTCGTGCTGACAAAAGCTTTCTCTGTATAGTAACGCTCATCTTCAATGCGTTTTGCAACTTCGCTCGGAAGATCTGTTCCCCGCCTTGCAGTGCAGGCATGACGCGGCATCTTATTAATACCTGAAGCAATCAATTGCACCACGCTTGGCATTTTAGTGACGGTTTTACTCGCATCTTGTTCGACGATTTGGCCCGCTTTTGCAGTCAATGGAGCTTGTGGCAGGGCTCGTAAGTCCTTGTTTACCTGATTGTAGGTAGAGATGGTATATAGATGAATAGCAACGAATTCTGGGTAATAGACCTCCCTTGGGAAATTAACAGCTTCGGTCTTGGCATTTAAGAGTATTCGCAAGTTTGATTCAAGCTCGGAGGTTTTGTATCCAGTTTCTTTATCAAGGGCTGCACCCATGCGGTCTGCTAATTTTGGATCTAAGATTTTATAACTCGTTAAATCCAATAATTCTTCACCTTGATTCAGGTTAGTAAGCGCTTTTACATCAGAAGAATGTCTGGAGCGGCATGAATTTGCAAGAAGGGTGAACGCCATACCTGATAACAAAAACTTTTTTTTCATCCTGATGCTCCGCATTCTGATAAGGCTCAAACCTAGGAATTGATTTCACTAGGATATCATGAAGCTAAACCAAAATAAATTCTCGGTGATCAAGGCGTAAATAAGTTTTTAGCCTCTCGTAGGTCCGGACTATTTTGGATTTGTGGTCACAACAGATTTTTGGCGCATCCAGTTGCCATTGGCATCTTTTGTAAACGCTTGCAGGCGAACGTTATATGACGATGTGTCACTGGGCGATAAATGGATCGTAAACGTGGTCATGGGTTGGTCAAAGCCTTTTTCATCCGACATCATGTCGTTGCTAAGGGGGCGATCCGCACCACCATTGCTTGGCACTAGCGAAATACTTAGTTTCGTGGCCACATGCGATAAAATGCCGAAGTTCATAATCAACGTATTGTCTTTCCGTTCTAGCGATTGCACGGCAAGAAATTCCACTAAACCGAGATTCACGGGTGCCGTTACGGCCGTCAGACCTGGGGCGTCTGGCCAATCATGTTTAAATCCCGGTCGCGCAGCCAAGGCTCTAATTCCTTCGATATCGTCATCGGTCAAATATGCGATTTGGCGAAAACGCGCGGCACCCATCAAGGAGTCCATTTCAATATGCGACGATGAATTCTGTTTATCACAATTTGCTGTTCCTTCGTATTGATCGCATAGGCCCCAAACATGACCCATTTCATGAGCCAAGACAGACAAAGTTAAAAGATCATTTTTAAGACTGTAGAACTTAGTTTGACGCTGTCGCATAAGCGGCAAAAGTTGGCCGTCCTGGGGAACAGTGCCACTTTTTTGTCCGAAGGATTTCCAGGCGTTCGATGATAGAGTGTTGGTACTTGGATTTGCATCAAAATCACGCAAAAATAGAAAGCGCTCAAAGGAAACGATTTTTTTTGAGCCATCACTATTAACGATATAGGATGAAAAATCTCCTGTTAGCCCAACAGTCTGCCCTTGCAGTGGACCGAATCCGATCACAATATCGTATCCCTTGCCACACTGAGTAAAATATGTTTTGGCGAAATCGTTCACATCGTCGCCGGCTTTAGCTCGCGGTAAGTCTTTGGTTTCAATTGTGACAGGTATTTTTCGACCAATATAACTTGCCCAGATATTCACAGAGGCGTCGATTTCTTGCTCGATTCCTGGAAATTGATCGCGTAAGTACTTAGCTAAACACACTTTAAAATTGACCCCTCGAGTCTTATTAATGAGAAATTGAGGTGAAGTCGGCTGCAGATTTTCGACATTGAGATGTCCCCATTTCAGATCTGCTTGACTATCGTCGTTACGAGCGCGACATGAATAAAATGTAAAAAGACTGAGAGCTAAAAAGAAAAGTTTGTTCATCGATAACTCCTTCAATTTGAACAAGAGTCATTATAAACAATTTTGTTGATTTTTGTTTGAGTGGAGCAGTCAAAAGCGAAAATGCTTCAATTATTTGAATAATGGTCCCAGCGTGACTTGAACACGCACACCTTTTGGGCGGGAGATTTTAAATCTCCTGTGTCTACCGATTCCACCATGGGACCTAAATGTGGTAGAAGGTTCTACCAAATGAAGAATGATCTTTCTACAAAAATCGTCGATAAAACAATAAATCAACCATCTTATCGGTCGCCACAAAGCCTTCTTAGGCATAGCGTTTAGGAATTTCCACTCGGTGCAGTGCTCATGTTAGACTAAGCACATGACCAGTTTTTATCATTCAATCGATGAGGCGGCAGGAGCTAGCACAGAGGATTCGCCTGGTAAAGTGCGAGCCCATGCAGCCCAAGTCTTCTACGATAAAGATTGCAGCTCTTGCAGGTATCTTGCTCAACTAATGAGCAAATCAGTGGTTGGCAAAAGTATAGACTTTTTACCGTCCCCCGATCCGCAGCCACAACAGCTCGTGGTTCGAGTTGACGAGGTTTACTATGCCGGGCGCGAGGCGTGGGCGTGGTTGGTGGATCATCATCCGTTGTTTCGAGAATGGAATTGGCTGGCTGCGAAGATTGGTCTGCGAGACGAAACATCACAACTTGTGATGCGGGGGGCGGAGGTTTTAAGAAGACTTTGCCCCAGGTGTCGCCGACGTTAATCGACGTTCAGATTCAGCGAACCAATATGACACCGATAAGCACAAGGCAGCAGCATAGATAACCAATCCCTGAGAACTGCTCATTCCACATCAGGTTTGCGAGGAGGATTGCGACCACCGGTTCGATCGTCGTGACAATAGCTGCGCGGCCCGCATGGATACGCTTCAATCCGGCAGCATAAAATAAATAGGGCAAATACGTCGAAAACAACCCGATCGCGACAAGCGAGAATAGTGCCGGCCTCGGAAACTCGGCAAATCGCATGAGTATCTGAAGAGGTGTGAAGCCATCAATGGCATAAATCAAAGGTAGAAGAGCGAGGCTTCCAATCGGAAACGAAATCATAAAAACAGATACTGGGTGGGAACGCTGAAAAAAATACTTACCCGCAACATAGAACAACGCATAACTAAAACCAGATAGTAGACCAAAAATAATTGCTAGAGTGGAAAATTCTAGGGGTGCACCCCATAGGCTTACACCGCCAATCCCTACAAAAGTAATGGTCAAGGCGATCCACTGCCTTGCAGCAATATGTTCACGCAAAATGCGCCAACTATAAAGATTCACCCAAATGGGTGCGCTATAGAGAAGAACCGAAGCTAAAGCTGCACCACCAAGATGCACGGCATAGACATATGATCCTTCGAGAAGCCCAACCCCCAAGAGGCCAAAGCCGAATGTATAAACTAATTGTGTAGCGCCCCATTGCTTTGGGCTGTCCATCTCAGCGGCATGTCTTGTATTCATAGATTTAACAATAGAGAAATGCAGTGCGTACGCCATGCCCGCAATCGTTCCGCGCCAGAACGCTGTTTCTAGGGGAGTAAGCCCAGCTGTAAAAGCGATGCGTGAAACTGGGCCTAACGCCCCCCATAAACACGCTGCAATGATAAGAAATAAAATACCCATCTAACGATTACTGCGAGTGACCGAGCGGCCGTGGAGTTCCTGGACTGGTCGGGCATTGTTTTTCTGAAGTGCAGCAATGAGATCAATCTCTTAAGTTGTCGCAGGAGAGGTTTCGGTGAGGACGATCCAGTTTAAGTTTTCCGTGCATGGAGGTGTTGTGAGCGAGCCGGTATATTGCCAGTAGGTGCGCTTTTTTGCACTTATGAGGTCATCCCATTTAAAGCGATCAAGGACAATTTCTTCGCCCTCATAGCGCGGTAATTTTTCATCGATCCGTTGGATCGCATGATTTGAGGAGCCGACGGTAATGAGTAGAGCAACGGAAGCAGTCTTCCCTGAAAGTTCTTGATGATGGAGCTGAATTTCCATTTCATAGGGTAAGCCGTGGATGCGGTGTTCAGAGGGCGTATGAAATGTGATTTTCTTGAGATCGTATCGGTCGCCATCGATGTCCAGCCAGGAACCGAATTCGACGGAGCCTTGAAGAGTTTGATTGGCGAGGGAGAGAATCGTGGTGCCGTGTTGATAGTTAAACTTTAGTGCTTTAAGTCTAGGGTCCATCCGTGCGCCCGAAATATCAATCGGGGATTGTCTTTTACCTTTGCCACAAAGTTGCCAATTTTCCTGAATATCGCTCCAACGCCATGGGGCTTGAGGACCAGAATATCCATAGGGTAGGATGGCATTTTTCTTTCTTGGAGAGCTGTCGTCAGTGACCCCGGTCTCTTTGCTATCGGTCTCGCTAAGTGCAGTTTTTTTTGCAGCTTGTTGGTTTTTGGTAGCTGCCGCGAGTATGGACTCGGCCTCTTTCGCGAGTTGGATCTTGGCTTCTTCCTCGCGTTTATCAATTCGTTGACCCATAAAGAGTATGATACCCGCCACTGCGGAGGCAATAACGATGCCGCCGATCCACGCCGTAATTTGATCTAGTCCCTTGATTTTTAGTTCCATATACCCATCACTCCAATGGCTGATCATTTCAAGAAACATGGTAGCTTAAATTTGCCGTAGGTGGAATCAACTAGTGATTTTTATTGCTAAATTTTTTACCGTACTTTGAACTCTGAGATGAATACTGATAGTATTAGGACTTGAATCAGACCAAATTTTTGGGGTGAGTAATGCGGGTCTTATTAGTCGATGACGAACCAGAGATCGTTGAATTTCTAAAAATCATCCTCGAACGTCACAGCATTGACTCGATTGGGGTTACGTCACCTTTTGAAGCGATCGAGTTGGCTGAAAAAGAGACCTTCGATGCAATTGTCTCGGACTTTAAGATGCCAAAGATGACAGGTCTTGAGATGATTGCACACATTCGCGACGGGAAGCTGAATGCCCTCACTCCGACGATCGTTTTGTCCGGTAACTTGACCGATGAATTGCTGATGCGTCTGGAAAAGCTTGGCATTATTGACGTTATGAGTAAGCCGCCCGAGATTGATATTTTAGTGCGAATCATTGAAAAGGCTAGTCGAAACAGACCTAAAAAGACGAGCGTTACTTATAATCCAAAAATTATCGAAGCCATCGCTGCCGCATTTAGTGAGACGATGATTGGTCATCTTGGTCAAGCAGTGCGTATTATTGCACCGGTACCAATGAACGAGGTCGTTCCTCATATAGAATTTTGCGGCATGGTTTCGATTTTTGGCCCGCGTTTGTCAGGAATGGTTTCAGTTTCCTATGAGGAAGGCTTCACACTGGAGTTTGCAAAAGCACTATTGTGTCGGATGCCGAGTCCAAAGGAACTGGAAATTTTTGAGACCACCACCGGCGAAATTGCCGAGCAAGTGATGCAGCAAGCGTTGCCAGTCATTCAAAAACAGCTGGGACTGCGTGCAACGAGCGTATCTTCTTTGATTATTGAAGGCAAGAGATCCGGGTTGCCGATTCCTGCGACCCAACCGCGTATTTTGATCGCAGCGTCACTTGCGGGTAAACACTGCTATCTTGAATTTGCACTATTTGATTTAGCTCAAGTTTTTTCCGGGGCTGTTGACTCTCCCGATGCGCAGATTCTCAATTAAATTATCCAAAGCGACCCATAATATAATCTTCGGTAATTTTCTGCTTGGGTGAGTTAAAAATTTGTTTGGTAACTCCGTGTTCAATTAATTCGCCTTGGTACATCAGGGCTGTGTGATCGGATACACGCGCCGCCTGCTGCATATTATGAGTGACGATTAAAATACTATACCGTTGTTTAAGGTCAGCCATAAGATCCTCAATTTTTGAGGTGGAAGCTGGATCAAGTGCCGAACAAGGTTCATCCATCAAAATAACATCGGGATCCATTGCAATGGCCCGGGCAATGCAAAGTCGCTGCTGCTGCCCACCAGAGAGTGCCAGACCAGAGGCGTTCAATTTGTCTTTTACTTCATCCCAGAGGGCAGCTCGTTTCAGCGATGTCTCGACGAGTTCATCATAGTCGCCTTTAAAGCCGTTGATGGCGGGACCCCAGGTAATGTTCCTCTGGATGGATGATGGAAACGGATTTGGCTTTTGAAACACCATACCAACGCGTCGACGAATAAATACTGGGTCGACCTGCGGATGGTAAATATCAAGGTCGCGATATGAGATCGAACCACTTACTTTTCTAAAGGCAGGAATAAAATCATTCATGCGATTAAATGTCCGCAAAAGTGTGCTTTTCCCGCAGCCAGACGGGCCAATCAAAGCAGTAATGGTTCTTGCGCCTAAGCTTAATGAGACATTCTTTACAATATTCTTTTGATCGTAGGCCAGCGTTAGCTCCTTAGCTCGGAGAACGCATTCAGAATTTGCAGAGTCTTTGCTATGGTCTTTAGTTGTCACAGTCACAAACAACTCCTGATGTTAAATTGATTTTTATGGTTACCACTTTTTATTCTTTTCCAGACGGTTTCTTAAGATAATCGCGATGGAATTGGTCGCAAGAACAACAATAAGCAGCACGATGATTCCGGCTGCAGCAATTCCTTGAAACTCTTCCTGGGGACGACCTGCCCAGTTGAAAATTTGAATCGGCAACGTGGTAAAAGAATCAAATATAGAATTTGGAAGAAATGCAATATAAGTCACGCCGCCGACGATAATCAGGGGCGCTGCTTCACCTAGTGCACGCGAAAGAGCGAGAATCAAACCAGTTAAAATATTAGGGATTGCAGCCGGTAGAACATGCGACCACACCGCCTGCCAAGGGGTCGCACCTAGGGCAAGTGCCGCCAAACGGATATTCATCGGCACGGTGCGCAGCGCTTCACGGGCGGAGATCACGATTACGGGCAAAATCATAATCGAAAGAGTTGCAGCAGCAGCGAGGATACTGCGTTCAAAATGCAGAAATCTTACGAAAACAGCCAAGCCGAGAATCCCATAAACAAGTGAAGGGACGCCAGCAAGGTTGGCGATATTAAGTTCAATCAAGCGGTTTATTTTTCCTCGAGAAGCTAACTCCTCCAAATAGACGGCTGCCCCAAGACCTAAAATAACGCTGAAAATAGCCGTTAGAAAAATAATCGCTGCTGATCCAATAAGAGCACTTTTTATTCCAGCCCGACTTGCCATGCGAGATGGAAAGCTCGTGAGAAAATCGACATTGAGCCATGGTAAACCCTGAACACCAATACGCCAGAGTAGAACCCCAAGTAGTGCAATCGCGATAAGAATCGTCGAAATGATGACAATCTTGAATAGTTTGGCTTTGATGTGCCGGCGGCTAATATTATCCGTGAAAACATCATCCATAATCGCTTCTTTAAACGAAAGCGTTTCACTGTTTTTTTTGCTGGTATCTTTGTCTTTATCGTTCATCGATTCAATCCAGACCTTTTGTTAATCGTACTGGCGATGAAGTCGAGATAAAATTACCTGACTTACAATATTAAGTAAGAGTGTGATCAAAAATAATGTCGCTGCTACCGCAAAAATAGATTGATATTCCACCGTACCATGCGGCGTATCGCCCATCGATACTTGCACAATATATCCTGTCATCGTCTGGACGCTAACGAGAGGATTTATCGTTAAATTAGGGGTTGAACCGGCGGCGAGCGCAACTGCCATTGTTTCGCCAATGGCTCGCGAAAATCCAAGAATGCAGGCAGCCATAATCCCCGATAATGCCGCAGGCACTAAAATTTTCGTGGAAACTTCGTACTTGGTCGCTGCTAAGGCAAATCCACCCTCCCGCAAAGATCTTGGTACAGCTCGAATTGCGTCATCGCAGAGGGATGTGATCGTTGGCAAGACCATAAATGCCAGGACAATGGCCGCACTTGCACCGTTAAAGACTTCTGTTTCAGGAAACCACGTTTGTAAGACGGGAGTCACCGAGGTAACCGCAAAGTAACCGAACACTACTGACGGAATGCCGGCCAGAAGTTCAATGACGGGTTTGAGAATCCTGCGCACCTGCGGTTTGGCGTACTCGGCGAGATAAATAGCAGAGCCAAGTCCCAAAGGTACCGCAATTAGACAGGCACCCACTGATACGACGAGCGTACCGCAGAATAGAGGCAGAATTCCGAAATGACGGGGTTCAACAAGAGGGCTCCACTCGCTACTAAACAGGTATTCTTTAAGTGAAACTTCCTGAAAAAAAGTCGAGGATTCCATCGCAAGGATGCCAACGATTGCGATGGTGGTTATGACGGAGATGAATGCACAAATAAAAAGTATCTTTACGATGGCCCATTCACGCCAACGGACTCGCACTTTTGCCACCCCGTCAGGGTGAGCAAGAGCGAGTGGTATGGCTGAAGAAGAAGAATCGTAAGGAGTCATGGAGTAAGAAAACTCTTAGCTTATGGTTTATGCGCCGAAGTGGGAGTCGCCGAGCCGAGTACTTTCTTGGTGTAGCGTTCTTTCGCCGCTGCAGTTTGAGGCGCAGTCAGGGGGAGATAGCCGGTTTGATGAACAAGATCTTTAGCCGAATCTAAGTAGAACTTAATAAAGGCGTCAACTTCCGGACGGCTAATACTAGCTGCGTTCACATAAATATAAAGATTTCGCGAGAGCGGATAGGTGCCCGAGGCGACATTCGCATCCGTGGCTTCAATAGCGCCCTTTCCTGCATCTACGGCCAATGCTTTTACGCGCGATTTATTTGCCATGTAGTAGCCGTGTCCGAAGTAGGCAAGGCCAAACTTAGATGAAGAAACACCCTTGATCAGAACATTATCATCTTCGGAGGCAGTGTAATCGGTTCGCGATGCGCGAGCCTTGCCAACGACTTCTTCAGTAAAATAATCGAAGGTTCCGCTATCAGGGCCAGGGCCAAATAAGGCGATTTTTTCTTTAGGAAAACTGGCGTCGAGGTCGCTCCATTTTTGAACCTTGCTGCCAGGTTCCCAGATTTTTTTCAGCTGATCTTTGCTGATTGACTTTAGGAATGTATTGGATGGGTGAACAACAATCGCTAAACCATCGATGCCGACCGGAAGTTCGATAAAATCAATTTTCTTCTTTTTGGCGTCGTCGGCCTCAGATGGCTTTATTGGTCTTGAGGCATCGGCGATGTCGATTTCACCAGCGACAAATTTTTTGAATCCGCCGCCAGTCCCTGATGTACCCACTGTCACGCGGACTTTGGGGCTTTTTTGAGCAAATTCCTCGGCAACTGCTTCACTGATGGGGAAAACGGTGCTTGAGCCGTCGATACGGATTTGACCATCACCGGCAAGTCCAAATGACGGGGCGACTAGGGTTGTTGATGTTGCAAGAAAACCAAATAAAAACAACTTGTTAATCATTGACCATCCTCTGCCTGACCCGATTTCCGGGCTCTTAAGTCATAAGCGATACGATGTAATGGTTATACATCATGGATTGTGTGGGGGACTAGGTTCATTGTGTTAAGAACAGGTTAATTTTAATTATTTATTGACAAACTAGCTAATTTTACAGAATAAGTAGCCATTATTTATACAATATTAACAATTTTCATTTATGGTCCGTGCAAGCTTTTCAAACTATTTGCCTGGAGGGAACATGACTGCACCAGTAGATATTCTGTTAGTGGAAGATGAGGCCGATATTTCGGAACTTATTCAATTCAATCTCGAGCGGCATGGCTTTAAAGTCCGGACGGCGGCAAATGGCGAGGAAGGCCTGAAACTTGCGGCAGAGCAAACCCCTAAACTGATGTTGCTTGATATTATGATGCCCGGTTGTGATGGGTTGACGGTTCTACGCCGGATCCGCGAGGCAGAGGCCACAAAGAGTGTGCTAGTCATGATGCTAACTGCAAAAGGCGAAGAAAGTGATATCGTTGTTGGCCTTGAGCTGGGTGCTGATGACTATATGACAAAGCCTTTCAGTCCTAGAGAATTAGTGGCACGCGTAAAAGCGATGTTACGACGATCCGAAGATGCATTCCGTCCAGGTGCTAACTCAACAGATCAGCGTCAGACGGTCGGCCCAATTTCGATAGACGGCGAACGACACGAAGCTTGGATTCACGGTAAATCGGTGGCGTTTACATTGGCGGAGTTTAATTTACTCCGTACGTTGATTTCGCGGCCCGGGCGTGTTTTTACGCGGGATCAACTCTTAGAAAAAATAACTGGTGGCGAAACTTATGTCATCGATCGCAACGTCGATGTTCATGTCCGAGCTATTCGCAAAAAATTAGATGTTGATGCTGAATTTATTCAAACAGTGCGAGGGGTGGGGTACAAGTGTCGCGAGTTGTAAAAGTAAGAACGGTTTTTCGTAGTCGATTTTTGTGGCGTCTTTATGCCTCTATCGCAGGCTTAATTGTCTTAGCGACGATTACCGTTTCAGGCGTTTTTATTTTTAAATTGCGTCATAATAACGTCATCCAAATTTACGAAGTCGTGGAAGCCTTGTTGATCGCAAATGGTATTGGTGTTGCCGTAGCGATGATGATTGGCCTGTGGTTTGCTCGCAGTGTGAAGCACTCGCTCGAAGAAATTACCAATGTTGCACAGGCTCTGACCTGCGGCGATTTTAATGCTCGTGTTAGACAACTGCGCGATGATGAATTTGGCCTATTGGGCTTAACTCTGAATTTACTGGGTGAAGAGTTAACCGACCGTATGGCGGCTCTCAGCCAAGAGCGGGCACAGCTTCAGGCGATGCTTGCAGGTATGGTTGAAGGGATTGTTGCGATTGGTGACGATGACCGGATCCTTTTCAGTAATCGGGCCGCTGATAAACTACTTAAAGTTGCGGTGTCCGGAGCAAGAAATAAGCAAATTCATGAGGTGCATGGTCTTGGTATTCTATTGCCTGTAATTATTGAAGCAAGACGCTCTACAGAGCGCGTTAAAAAGGAGCTTAATTTAGGTGATTTGGATGCGATGCGTATTCTCGAAACAAAGTCTGCGCGATTTAAGGGCGAACAAGCAAGCGGGGTTGTGATCGTCCTGCACGATGTCACCGATCTTCGGCGTCTAGAGCGTGTGCGCCGTGATTTTGTCGCCAACGTTAGCCATGAATTAAAAACACCGCTTACCAGTATAAAAGGTTATGTCGAAACATTGCAATTTGGTGCGAAGGAAGATCCGGTCGTTTTAGACCGTTTTCTTGCCAAAATTGATAACAACGTGGGTCGACTAGTGGCCTTAGTCCAGGACATCTTAAGCTTGGCGTCGGTCGAAGGGCATGATGGTAAGCTTCATAGCGAAAAGATCGACTGGCAACCTCTTGTGAAGCAGGTGCTGACTCACCACGAGCATGAAGTGCAGCGTAAAAACATCAGCTTGGTGATGGACGCATCGCAGTCGCTGCACGTTTTTGGTGACCGGGAAGCTATGACTCAAGTCGTCGATAATTTGGTTTCTAATGCAATTAAATATACTCCTGTAGGCGGTGCAGTGCGGCTTACACTCCAACGGACGACCGAAGGCGCTAAATTTGAAGTGCGTGATACAGGTGTTGGCATTCCTCGCGAACATTTGCCGCGTATTTTTGAGCGATTTTACCGGGTCGATAAGGCCCGCAGTCGCGAGTTAGGCGGGACAGGGTTGGGTCTATCGATCGTGAAACACCTGGTCTCGGCGATGAATGGCCGCGTAGGGGTTGAAAGTGAGCCAGGTAAGGGCAGTGCGTTTACCGTGACTCTCGGACTCGCCGATTAATTTTTGTTTTTGTTGGACCCGAGATCCATGCGACAATGATTTCATGTCAAATGAGCAACCTACAAAATATGCTGAAGACCTTACAGCGGCTGATCGTGAGATCATAGAAGAAGAAGAGCGTCTTCTTGCTCTTGTGCTGCAAGGTATTAGGGCTGCCCGCCAGCGTTCTAGACTGGACCTCCATGGCATGGGAGTGCGGTTAGCAGAGCTACGCGATGAGGCGCGGGCCGCACGGGCGGAGGATTTACCCGCACTTTTTGATCAGATGAACAATCAGCGGGCCCTGATCGATCAGTCGACTGGTGAAGATCTGCCAGATAGTCGCTCGCCTTATTTTGCGCATATGCAGTTGGAAGAAAAGGGCAAATGCCGCGATATTTTGCTCGGCTACCGGACCTTTTTAGATGTTAGCGGTGCCCCAGTGAATGACTGGCGGAATGCGCCGATCGCGGCCGTCTTTTTTAACTATCGACAGGGCGAAGAATTCGAGCAGGAACTGCCCGGTCGCGTTGCCGTGGGTATTGTCCGTAAAAGAAATTTACTGACGATTAAAGACGGTTATCTGATGTATGTCGGAACTGCCGATAAGACTTACAGGCTCGATGAAATTGGTGGAACTTGGCGGCAGGAGGGTGCTTTGCGCTCGCCGTCTTTAGCGGGCGGAGGTGGTCAGGCCAGTCGCGGTTTTTCATTCGGCACTGGCCAAAGTGGCAGGCCTGCGCCTGAAGTCTCAGCGTTATTAGATGCAAATCAATATGGGGTCCTATCAACCCATGAAGATGATCCGGTTTTAGTTTTGGGTGGAGCAGGCTGCGGTAAAACGACAGTTGCCTTGCATCGACTTGCAACGCTGAATTTTCGCGATCGCCAACGTTTTGCTCAACACCGCATGGCCGTTATTGTACCCGATGAAGGCTTAGTTCGGTTGAGCAAAAAATTACTCGATAGTTTGGGACTGTCGCGAGTTTTGGTCTCTTCTTTTGACCGCTTCTTCACTGACCGAGTTTATCAGATTATCCGTAAATTACCGCGTAAACTATGCGATAGCCCTCCAGGTTTAGTGACGTCGTGGAAACGTCACCCAGCAGTGCGGATTATACTTAAAGAATTTATTGAACTACAGGCTCAGGACTTCGCACGCAAACTGCGTGATGAAATTCCTCAGAGTGATACGGCGGCAGAGTTTTTGATAACTCAAACGCAGTTGCCACTTGCAAGACGCATACGTGAGGCGAAGAAACATCTGACGCATATCGATGATCCAGAAAATATGCGAGCTAAACGTTTAGAGCGCACGTTTCAAGAACTCGAAAAACGTGTTGGTGATCTATCCAAAGATCGCATGGATCTATTCTTGAACAAGAGTCTTCTGGAGCGCGTCGTCGAGTTATCGAACGGCCAGCTGCGAAAACCAAGTATTGAAGCGGTCTATCGACATTCGTTTGATCAATTTGCCGACGCAGCAAGTAAACGTTATTCTGGAGTTGATCTCGATGCGCTATCAACAGTGGATGGTGGTTCTTTAAGTGAAGAATTTGTCGACGATGTGGCGCAAACTATTGATGCGGAAGATTTTGCGATCCTCTACGAACTTCGCCGCCTTAAATTTGGTTTAAGACGTGGCGATGATGAGGGGCTTCACCAGTTCACCCATTTAGTGATCGATGAGGCACAAGATCTTGCTCCGATTGAACTCGCGGCTCTTGGAGCCTCGCTTACGAAGAATGGCAGTGTGACGATTGCTGGCGATAGCGCACAGCAGATCGATCCGTCGACGAGTTTTGAATCGTGGGAAGCTGTATTAGAGCATTTGGGCGTGCCACGAGTGGCAGCACAGCATCTCACGACTACCTATAGGTCACCGAAGCCGGTTGCGGAATTTGCTCACAAGATCCTTGGGCAATTTGCGCCTCGTGAAATGCCGGCCTCTGTTAAAGATGGAGCATCCGTAACCATATCCATCTATCCAAACGAAGGTCACATGATGGTTACAATGGCTGATGGCCTTAGTGAACTTATGGCCAGAGAACCTGAAGCCAGTGTTGCGGTGATTACGCGTACTCCCGAGAACGCCGAGCGCGTCTTCAAAATGATGAAGGATGTGCCGCGTGCAAGACTCGTCCGTGACGGCGAGTTTGATTTTAGGCCGGGTGTGGATGTTGTTGACGTGGGCCAAGTCAAAGGCCTCGAGTTTGATTATGTCATTATCGCCGATGCGAACCCTAACTCCTATCCAGATACCCCAGAATCACGTCGGGTTATGCATGTTGCGGCGACGCGAGCGATTCATCAATTATGGGTTATTGCAGTAGGAATGGGCTCACCGATTCTGCCGTGATGATCGCCGAGTATTTCTGCAGTATTTGCGGTACACCAGGCTTATAAGTGGGAAGCCCAGCAAGAATAGGACGCTAAGTGGTGACCTGGCTCTAGCGATACCGATATTTCCGCAGCCTATAAGTTCTTTTTGTTTATCTGCGTCATAGGCCGGGTCTGGATAAAGGAAAATAGCTCCCGCTTTGTCGTCTGGTCCTAAATGAAAATTTCGATCGGTGCGGCTATAGCTCATGATAGCGCCATAGTTATTATGTGGGTGACCAAGGCCTACGCAGTGGCCGAGTTCGTGAGTTAAAGTTTTGAGCATCGATAAGGCGGATACGGGTGTCGTGGAAACTGAGATATCGCAATCGTAGAGTTCTAATGCATCATCAGGATTTGTAGTTGGTGTTGCAAATGCTGCGGTTGACGCATTCGTGTTTTTCTCGACCACGATCACATTAAGGCGATCTTCGTGGTTGCGTTCAAGTGCCACTGCACTATCAACAATCGTCATGCGCAGATAACTGCCACGCACTTGATTCCACTGGTCCATGGCGATCTGTAGTAATATCTGCATCATCTCTTGATCAGTCTTGTCGGCGTAAATGCCGTCTGCGATTTCCTCTTTTTTTCTGAGAGCTGGCACATCGCTTCCTGCATGATACTGGAATTCAATGATTGGATTTTCTTCTGACGCGGGAAGTTTCGATTTGTGGCTACCAAGTAAAACAAAACTTGTTAGGCTCGGCGTCGCAGTAAGGGTGGCAAAGAGCATAGATACTCTAATGATGGATTGCGATGTCATAGTCAAAACCCTCCGCCAAAAATCTAATTCACGTTTGTAAAACTAGTACCAGGCAATTCCTAGGCGGACAGCATAGGGCCCCGCGATCCCACTAGAAGTAAGACCTAATGCCTGTTTGTATTCCATATTGAAGCGGACCGATCCACTTCCGATATCCCAACCAAAGGCTGTGTATGGGCCAGGCCCAATGCCGTTTTGGCTAATGACTAAACCACCACCGACGCTCATATATGGTCCACCGAAATCGAGGCGTTTGCCTAAGAAAATCCCGGGAAAAACTGAAAATGTCGATTCCCATTTTGATGCCGTCACATAGCCAATATCTAAATCTTGAATACCAGGTGGTATGCCGACAGGATTTGTTCCGCCAGCACCGGATGCAGCAGGACCAATACGTAGGCTTAGGGTTCCAGCGTCCACTTTGTTGTTTATCAACAGCAAGGATGTCATCGCTGCAAGAATTTGAATCGTATATTTCACGTCGCGATTTCCTTCTTAAAATGGAATTCCTGCAGTTAATCCCAGCGTGCTTTTACGAGCATTGGCGAGATAAATGATGGCGGCACCCGCTGGAAAGACATGGCTGTCCCAGGTAGCACGCACTTGTAAAGCTTTGTTATCGATAAATAACCAGTGAATCCCAAATGCCATACCGACGTTCGTACTCGTAAAGCTTGCGTTGTCTTCTGGGTGTTCCGAGTAGCGAAGCTCGGTCGTATCACTCATCAATGCCGCGGAAACATGGGCTTGCCAGGTTTTATTTGAGAGATCAAAACGTTTACCCAGCGACAAAATAAAATCCCGCTCACGTACCGGACCGTAATCACGTCCGTAGGCGTAGGCGCGAGTTATAAAACCATTGGCTGCAGCAAAATGCAAAACTGCCGCCGGTCTAAAGCGATCATCACCGTCTTCTACAGCTACAATGCCAGTTCCGAGGTCCGCTGCTGACGAAGACTTTGGGAATAGTGCGACAAAGGCTAGACTGATGGACACCGAAGCAAGTAATCTATTGAAGTGAGCATGCATAGGAGTCTCCGGTTCAAATGGCACAATCTCAGACATCGCCGAAAGCATGGGTCTTAACGAAAGCAGAAAGCGCGACACTTTCTTTGGAGCAGATTCATTCGGAAACGACGACTGACTTCGCTCTGTTCGTATTAGTTGAGGGACAATACATTCTATTTGCACCACCTACCTATCAATGGCACCGTGGAGAAATAGACCGCTTACTAAAAGAAGGACATGCTGCTCTTTACTATCATACCACTGATCAAGCAAAAGTTGATGCGTACCATAGGATTGCCGGCATCCCTCTAGTCGATTTAAGTCTAGCTCCTGCTGAGCGAATTTTAAGTATTACGGATGTGGGCGCGGAATTAACGAAACTCCTTTATGACCATCCTATGACAGCGTCATCGTTTGCTAAGGGCACTGAAATCGCGAAGCAATTGGTCGATGTTATGCGAGAAGACAATACCTGCGTCGCGGCTTTGGGCAAATTAGCAAATCATGATTGGTATACCTATTATCATAGTGCGCGTGTCGCAGCTTATGCGCTCGCCATTGCCATTGAAATGGGTTTAACCAATGAACAACAGCTACAAGAGATTAGTATTGGTTGTTTATTTCATGACGTAGGTAAAAGCAAAATTGATCTCGCAATTCTCAATAAAGTTGGTCCTCTGAATGGCGACGAGTGGTCCAAAATCCGTACCCACCCCGAATATGGAATTGAACAGATTGACCACACAAAGCTCGGGCTGGTCCCTCGCGAGATCATTTTACATCATCACGAACGACTTGATGGCGGTGGTTATCCTCATCAGCTTCAGGCCGTCGATTTGATGCAAGAGGTTAGGATTGCAGCATTTGCCGATACTTTTGATGCATTGACCACGAATAGACCGTATCAGCCAAGTCGAAGTCGTTATGAAGCCATGGACCTCATCCGACATCGGTTTTTACAACAACTAGATTCTGATTGTTATAAAGTGATGCTGACCTTATTACAGCGGGTAAAATAATATGAGCACTACGTCTCCAGTCTTTCTCACCAGAATTTGCTTAACTTATGTTGCCATTTGTTCAAGTCATCCAGGTCTTGCAGAAGGCTTTCTCGTTAGCTCAATGAACGGCAGTGCGTTTACCGGGGAAGAGCTTTATGACGAGTACAATGACCAGGATATTGCTGAAAGTGAAACAGAATGGTTGAGTCATCCTGAGCGAGATTTAGAACTCTCGCAGGGAGAACGACGTAAACTAGCAAAACGTGCGGTTTTGCTCGGAGGAGGTGAATCAGCTTTGTGGACAACGTTGTCTGCACGCTGGCTGCAGTGGATTGATCCGGCGATCGCTTGGTCTGTGAGTGCTGGGGTCGGTCGATTTACTGCTGGTAATATCGATAGTCGTTATACATTTATAACCACTTCACAAAGTCTAGGTGGACGGTTTCAATGGTGGCCGTCCCAAACTTTCCCTCTTGGGCTTAGTAGCGAGTTTGGTCTGCATCAATGGGCTGTCAATTCCAAATGTGGATCTGGAATGAACGCTGATACATGCAGTAACGGCAAATTAACAGCGTTAGGAGGATCTTTCGGTGCAGGCTTACTTCTATCTTGGCTTGCGGAAGAGAGCATCGTCATTGAATGGACTGTGATGGGGTTCAAATTTTCAAAGATGACGAAATCAAATTGGTCGGGTGGCGGAAACGACACAGAAGTTGAAGGCGAAGCGCGCAGTACCATCCAAGGGAGTAAGCTTGTGAGCTTTGCGAATTTTTCGATCGGCTGGCGTCTTTGAGATTTAGCGATTTTCTTTTTCTTTTTCTTTTTCTTTTACATCAGCTCGCCAGATTTTGAACAATCCGATGACTTTGTTTTGCTTGCGCCCCTTAGGAATAGGCTCAATCTCAACAGTAGGGTTGCTCCACTTATCTTCGCCAAAGCCAATAATTTTTCCGCGCGCATTTTTGTATTTTCCCATCAGCACGATATCGCCGATGTGGAAATAGTTGGTCACGGAAAGCGAGGATGGGCTTATGATATCTACTGAAACCGATTCTTTTTTCGTTTTTTTTGTACGCATGTCAACGAGTTCTTCTCGAGCTATATAAAAAGCGATTATTTCGCCGCCTGTATGACATCATTAACAATGTCTCGCGGATTTTCCAGGCCGATGCTAAATCTCACTAACTGCTCATCGATACCCATGTTTAACTTTTCTTCGTCGGACATAAACCAATTGGTTGTAAATGCAGGCATTGTAGCTGAGGATTCCGTGCCGCCCAAACTTGGCACGTCGGCCACAAGTTTCATCGAACGCATCATTTTTTTAACAGAGATATCGGATTTGAATCGCACCGTTACCATGCCGCCAAAACCACGCGGGAAGAAACTGGCATTTTTGTGAGGTGGATCGATCCCATAGTAGACGTCTGCTGCAATCGAGGCTTGACGCATTGCTTGAGCAAACTGAGCACCATTGCGGTTATGGGCCTCCATCCGAACTTCAAGTGTACGTAAACCGCGTATAAGTTGTAAACATTGCGGAGTTGGTAAAAAAGTTCCGAGGTATGCATGAGGCGCACGCATGATCGTAATTAAATCGTTGCGACCGGCAATCATACCTGCAATGACATCAGAGTGGCCATTGAGGTACTTAGTCGCACTTTCCATCACTAAATCAAAACCGATCAAAAGCGGCCTGCAGAGGACGGGACTTGCAAATGTATTATCGCAGATGGAGATCAGTCCATGGTTCTTTGCGACCTTGACGGCTTCCGCTAGATCTTGGGGGATACAAAAAGGGTTGGTAATACTTTCTGTCAGCACCATCTTCGTTTTTTTTTTAACTAGCTTATCCCACTCGGATATCGGTGCAAAGCTGGTGTCGATTCCCCAAGGTTTTAAGATCTTGGTCATAAAGTTAAAGGTTCCGCCATAACATCCAGACGAGACTAAGACGTGATCTCCAGGTCGTAAAATTGAGAAGAAGAGGAGAGAAAAAGCGCTCATCCCGCTGCCTGTTGCAATGGCATCTGTACAGCCATGACAGGACGCCAGAAGGGCTTCCAGCTCCCGATGGTTGGTTGTGTTACCAAGTCTTGAGTAGACGGGAGCTTCCTCCACTCGCGGAGTCGCAAATGTAATGGCGTTTTCCAACGCTCCGATAATTCCGGTGCCTAAACGATGCTCGGCGCCGGCGTGTTGAAGTTTTGTTTCCGGTGAAAGTTTACCTGTAGAACTGTCTTGGTTTTTATTACTCATTAACAATCTCTTGGTATGACTTCGACAGGGGCGCGGTCTTCAACAAACTGAATAAAACGTTCCGCCGAGTTTGGTTCGAGAGTTTCAAAAATGATACCAACTCCCGCGTTTAGAGGGTTAAGGCTTCCCGTTCTGCGAATCCAAAGAATTTTACCGGTGCCGCTAAATCGGCTGCCGTCCGCAATATCGATTTCAAAAGAAACCGCCTGCGATACTTTCATGCTATCGGTAGGAATCGCGACAAACATCCCACCACGACCAAATTTAGCTTGGTTTCCGGCTCGGGTGAGTGATTCAAACGAAGCTGCTTGAAATTTAATATGGTGTACTTGTTGTGAAGTGGTCGGTGTTCTCAGAAGTCTTTCGCTTAGCGGTTTGGTCATGAGAGCAATTTCTGTGGCAAATTCCTCAACATTAAAAGGCTTAGAAATATAGGTGTCTGCACCCTTAGCAAGTAGTTCTTCAGCGGGGATGTCAGAATAACCAGTGACGAAAATAAGAGTCGGTTTTGTTGGATTCATTTCGCGAATCCAACCTAGTAGCTGAAACCCCGTTCCATTTGGCATCCGAACATCGCTGACAACACAGTCGAATGGTTCATTACGGATCAGTGCTATCGCATCATTGCCGCAACCTGCAGTCTTGATCGTAAACTTATTCTCGTCCAAAAAAGAACGCATCATCGATAAGATGAAGGGTTCATCGTCCACAAGAAGAATTCTTGGTTTCTCAATCATGTGTTTATGTGCTCCAGGGTAACCAAGTATAATTTTTTAAGCTCAACACGGCAATGGAGTATTTCTTAGGAACGTGGTTTGAGTGAGCCTCTAACAGGCGGTTCAGCATTTTCAGGGTTTTCTGGCCAATAATGCCTCGGATACTTCCGCATATATTCGCTGCGAATGGCGGGATAGGCGTTCCTCCAAAAGCTAGCGAGATCGGTCGTGACTTGCAGAGCCATCTGATTAGGTGCCCAGAGATGGACCGTAAGTGCTAGCCTGCCTTTAAGGAGTTTCGGTGTTTCCATCTCGCCAAAAAAGATCTGCAGGCGAGCCCCAATCCATGGGGCTATGCCAAGTTCATAATGGATGGGCACATGAAATCCAGCGCCGACTTTTATTTCGGATGGGGCCCAGGCCTCGACCGCTTGATATTCTGATTCGCCAATGCACTCACGTAGCCATTGACCCAGGTTTTTTTCTTTGACCCTCGAAAATGAGGTAGCGTCATCAGCAAGATGCGAGATTAAGAGTGTCCTTAGCTCGTCTAGGTCCCAGGCGTGCTCGGCCAAACCATGTTGAAGCAAAAGCTTCTGCCTTGTTACGAAGCTGATGAGGGCAGATTCATCATCAAATGGTTTTGGCCAGCGTTCGCGTAATTTTGCTTCTAATAGTTTTGAAACTTCGGGGCCAGGCAGAGGGCTTTTGCGAATTTCTTCGACCATAAGAATACCATAGGTCACTTGGTCGATACTGCGAACGCGCTCGGTAGCATCATCCCAAATAAACTCTAATTTATCCTGAAGCCAGTCGCCGTTTGCTAAAGTGACTTGATTTTTCTCAATTCCAGACGCTCGTGTAATCGCGACAATATTATTGCCGGACGTCGGCGCCAGAGATGTTTTGGTTTGAGTTTGAACACTTCCGATACTGCGAGAGGATGTTAGTTCAAGAGCGATGATCCAATCGTGATGGGCAGCGGCGGAAGTCAACGGCAAGCGAACATCGCCACCGGTGCATAGGGTGTATTCTCGGAAAGGCCCAGGACTATATGCTTTACGCGCCTTAGCGACGCGGTCGGGAAAGGCCGTAATTAATAACGAACTAAGATCTAAGAAAGTCGTTGCCTTCGGTGTCGTATGACTGGAGCCTTTTATGAGGCTACGCTGCAATTGGCGAGCAGTGCGAGCGATATTGGCAAACCGAGGTTGATTTTGATTCCTTGTAACAAGGTCGTATTGGGCGAGCAAATCACAGCCAAGAGCGTCGGCGTGCGCTAACGTTCCTTGATCTAATACTCCTGAGTCTTCTGATAAAATTGCCGCAAGCCAACAGCCTTCGATTGTGAGTTGCTGCGCTTCTGCAGCTATAAGCAGTCGCGCGAGGCGTGGATGGGTGGGGAGGGTTGCTGCCCTTGCATCTAAGAGCTGCTCGTTTGCATCAATTAGGCCCAGCATCTTTAAGAATTTCTTTGCATCTTGCCATGATTCGACCGGTGGTGGATCCAGCCAAGGAAGCTCCGAAACATCCCAGTCTAATTTAGCTGTTTTTTTAAGGTTTAGGAGCATCATCAAGATGGGTGACAAATCACTGCGCAGTAACTCTGGGATGTCGATGCTTGGTCGACCTGCAAAATCATTCGGTGAATAAAGCCTCAAAACCACACCTGGTGCGGTTCGACCAGCTCGACCCGCCCGCTGAATTAAGGATGCCTGACTTACGGGCCGTGTTTCCAATGTAGTAACAAGATTGGACCGATTAAAACTAGGGACCCTGGCCAAGCCGCAGTCGACGACTCCTGTGACTCCTGGAATGGTGATGGAGGATTCCGCAATATTCGTCGCAAGAATAATTTTACGCTTGCCAGTTTCTGCGAAGACCCACTCTTGATCGCGACGGTCTAGCGACGCCCTTAATTCTAAAACATCCCAAGTATCGCTAGGCACCGCTTTGCGTAAACTTTCGGCGGCGCGCACAATGTCGGCGGTCCCCGGCAGAAATCCGAGAATATGCCCCGCATGCCGACGATCATCAACCACGGAGGTAACGCCGCTACGCATTTTTTCGATCAAGGGTAGCTGCGGGTCGCCCCGCCACCAAATGGTTTCGACAGGATGAACTGGAGTTTCGATATCGATGACATGCGCTTCAGGCATGCGATCTTGAAGTTTTGTAACATCAAGGGTTGCCGACATCACAATCAATACTAAATCAGGGCGCGACGATGTCTGTAAAAATCTTGTCAGAGCAAATGCGATATCAGTTTGAGCATGCCGCTCATGAAATTCATCGAGCACGATACAGGAGACTTTTTGTAGGTCCGGGGATTCCGCGAGGCGAACAGGAAACATGCCCTCGGTCAGGAACAGAATCCGAGTCTCGTTATTTAGCATGCTATCAAAACGCATTTGCCAGCCGACAAGCGAGTTCGTCCCAAGCTCCATCTCCTCAGAGACGCGAAGCGCTGCCATTTTTGCAGCAAGGCGTCGCGGCTCTAAAACCCAGATCTGGCCTGATAGACAAGATAATAGTGCAGGAGGAATGCGAGTGGTTTTACCAGATCCTGGTGAGGCACGAATAATAATTTGCCTCGATCCTTGCCGAACCTTTGTTTGAAGTTCGGAAATGATCTGATCGACCGGCAGGGCGAGGCGCTTTGACATCATGACTAGATTACGCTTTTTTCAGGTTTTTAAAATGCGATATGAATCCTATACTAAAAAACAATCTCTATGACCTTGTTTTTGTCCATATAGACGAAAGTGGCTGAAATACTAATCATATTCTTATCATAGAAGCATTGAATATCTTTAACTGTTTCGTTAGAATCTCTATCTTCTGAACGCTCTATGAATCATTTGGTCTTTAACGAAGGAGGCGTGTGCATGAGTGCATCGTCACAACCTGACGAAAGTCGGACACAAGAAATTCGCGAAACTGGTCTTAAAGTCGAGCAATTGCTGTCAAGCTTTGGCGAGCGTATTATTGGCCAAAGACATGTTGCTCAGAGACTTCTCATGGCATTGATCGCGAACGGTCATGTTTTGCTGGAAGGTTTGCCGGGTTTAGCGAAAACTACCGCCATTAAAACCATCGCTGGATTAACCGGTCTAAAGTTTTCGCGCATTCAATTTACCCCCGATCTACTACCGGCAGATGTTACTGGAACACAGATATATGATCCCCGCAGCGGAAACTTTCAAACCCGTAAAGGCCCGGTGTTTGCCAATTTGGTTCTTGCCGACGAGATTAACCGTGCCCCTGCAAAAGTTCAGTCCGCCCTTTTAGAAGCGATGCAAGAGCACCAAGTAACCATTGGTGGCGAGACTCAAGATCTCGAGCAGCCTTTCTTAGTCATGGCAACCCAAAACCCCATCGAACAAGAAGGCACCTATCCCTTACCTGAAGCTCAGGTCGATCGGTTTATGTTTAAGATCAAGGTTGGTTATGGCACAGCCGAGGATGAACGAGAAATGCTGCGGCGCTCGTCGTCTGGTGAGTGGGCGAAGCCCTTGCAATCGCTTATTTCAAGAAGCGATATTCTGCGGATTAGGCAGCTCACAAATACCATTCATGTAAGCGATAAAATTCATCAATACATTGTAAGTTTGGTTTTTGCCTCAAGAGAGCCAGAAAAATTTAATCTAGCGGCCATGAAACCATGGATTGAAATTGGCGCAAGCCCAAGGGCAACTTTATTTCTGGAGCGAGCATCAAGAGTCAATGCACTGATGCTAGGTCGTGATTATGTGACACCACAAGACGTTAAAGATGTGGCCATGGATATCCTACGTCACCGGATTACGTTGACCTATGCGGCGGAAGCGGATCAAGTCACAACCGAAAAAGTAGTTCAGAAAATTTTAGACAGTGTCACGGTCCCCTGAGGTCATTCATGCTTTCACCTGAGCTGATTGCCCAGATTAAATACTTAGAGCTAAAAGCGAAGCGGCTCGCCACCGACACGCTTTCGGGCGAATACGCGAGCGCATTTCATGGTCGAGGCATGGAGTTCCAGGAAGTGCGTGAGTATGTGCCTGGAGACGATGTTCGTAATATCG